>NZ_JBITXB010000003.1:0-367531 GCF_044544295.1 Streptomyces sp. NPDC053750
ACGCCCGGTTACATTCCGAACCCGGAAGCTAAGCCTTTCAGCGCCGATGGTACTGCAGGGGGGACCCTGTGGGAGAGTAGGACGCCGCCGAACAATTATTCAAAGGGTTGGACCCCGAACTTCGGTTCCGGGTCCAACCCTTTTTTGTTCTCCGTCACTTGCAGTTCACGTGGCGCTACGACCATCGCCGGTATGGGTACTGCAGCAATGCTCAGGGCCGCCGGCGTAGGAGTCGGCGATGAGGTCGTCGTACCTGCCTTCGGGAACGTGGAAGTCGCCGAGGCCGTGGCCCTGGCCGGCGCGTTGCCGGTGTTCGCCGACATAGATTCGGCGACGTACTGCCTCGACGCGGACGCGGTGGAGGCGGCGCTGACGTGCCGGACCGCTGCCGTGGTCGCGGTGCATCGGTTCGGGCGGCCGGCGGACATGGGGCGGCTGCACGGGATCGGGCAGCGGCACGGGTTGCTCGTGCTGGAGCAGAGCGAGTCCGAGGTGCCGTACGACGAGATAGCGCAGCGCAGGCAGCGGGCGGCCTATCTGGACGGGAAGTTGAGGGGCGTGCGGACCCCGGACTGGAGTGACGGGCACACCTATCAGCAGTACGTCGTGCGGGTGCCGGGCAACGGACGGCCGGATCGCGATGCGTTCGCCCGGGCCGTGCGGGGAAGGGGAGTCGAGTGCCGGGTGCCGGTGAAGACGCCCGTGCACCGGATGCCGGGTTTTCGGCGGTGCGTGTCGTTGCCGGAGACGGAGCGGGCCACCGACGAGACGCTGGCGCTGCCGGTGGAGGCTTCCCTGACCAAGCGGGACATGCAGCGGATCGTGTCCGCGTGCAATGCTCTCGGCGGCCTGTTGCAGACCGCGCACTGAAATCGGTGGTTGGGAGCACCCGTCTGTTCGGGGTATGATCTATTCCGTTGCCGCGAGGGAAACCTCGGAAAGCGACAGGCCCCTATAGCTCAGTCGGTAGAGCGTCTCCATGGTAAGGAGAAGGTCAACGGTTCGATTCCGTTTGGGGGCTCCAGACGAAAGGCCCCGCCCGATTAGGCGGGGCCTTTCGCATGCCCTGGTTCGATGACTAGTCGGCGTGGGGCTCCGGGACGCGCATCGCGAGAATCGCCATGTCGTCGGACGGGGCGTCGGACGCGAAGCGCTCCACCGCACGCATGATGCGGGCGGCCACCGCGCCCGCGGTCAGTCCCGTGCAGGTGGTGAGGACGTCGGCGAGGCCGTCGTCGCCCAGCATGCGCGTGCCCTCGCGGCGCTCCGTGACGCCGTCCGTGACACAGAGGAGGACATCGCCCGGGTCGAGGGTGACCGTCTGCTCGTAGAGCTCCAGGTCCTCGATGACGCCGAGGAGGGGCTGGGGCTCGGCGGCCGGCTCGACCGTGCCGTCCTGACGCAGGCGGAGCGGGAGGGGATGGCCGGCGCAGACCACCTTCAGCTCCGCGCTGCCGTCCTCCTGCGGGCGCATCTCGCCGTAGAGGAGGGTGAGGAAGCGGCTGCGGGCGCCCTCGTCGAGGATGGCCGAGTTGAGGCGCTCCAGGACGGCGGGCCCGCTGAGGCCCTCGCGGGCCAGCAGGCGCAGGGCGTGGCGAGCAAGGCCCGTGACGGCCGCGGCGTTCGGTCCGGTGCCGCAGACGTCGCCGATGGCGAAGCCGTAGGCGTCGTCGCTGATGGGGAAGAGGTCGTAGAAGTCGCCGCCGACCTCGTTGCCCTCGCCGGCCGCGCGGTAGATGACCTCGACTTCCACGCCGTCGATGACGGGGAGCTCCGGGGGCAGCAGGCTGCGCTGGAGGGACTGGCTGATGGCCGTGCGCTCCGAGTACAGGCGGGCGTTGTCCAGCGCGAGGGCGGCCCTGCGGGAGAGGTCCTCGGCGAGCTCGAGGATCTCCTGGCGGAAGTGTTCGTCGGTGGGCTTGCCGAGCGTGAGCATGCCGATGACGCGGTTGCGGGCGACCAGCGGGAGGACCACGGTCTCGCCGCCGACCGCGGACGCCGTGGCCAGGGTGGGGCCGATACTGGAGCTCGGCTGGGGGGCCGGGCTGCCGGTCAGGCCGAGGTCGCGCATGGAAATGCGCAGCGCCGCCTGGTGGGCCAGCTCGCCGGGGGCCGTCCAGACGCGGGCGCCCGGGGTGGGTACCGGGTCGGGCGGGGCCATCTTGGACAGCAGGGACTTGATGCCGTCGATGAGCTCCTCGTCCTCGTGCAGGACGTAGGAGAGATAGGGCTCAGACGCCTGGTCGGCGATCGTGTAGACGGCGCACCAGGTGGCCAGGGTCGGGACCGTCATCTGGGCCATCAGGGCCAGGGTCTGGTCGCGGTCCAGGGTGCCGGCGAGGAGGTCGGAGGCCTCGACGAGGAAGCTGAGCGAGCCGCGGCGCAGGCGTTCGAGCTCGCCGAGGCGCGCGGACTCGACGGCCAGGGCGATGCGGTCGGCGGCGAACTGGAGGCGCAGTGCCTCTTCGTTGGAGTACCGGCCGGCGGATTCGGCCGCGACGCCGAGGGAGCCGGTGAGGCGGCCCTCGACCTTGAGCGGGACGGTGACGACCGAGCGCATGCCGGTGCCGTTGAGCAGCGGGACGGCGCCGGGGACTGCCGCGAGGTCGTCGTGCACGGCGGGCATGCGTGCCGAGCCGTAGCGGCCGGGGCCGGCCTCGACCGGGACGCGGGCGAAGCGCTGGCGGGCGGAGGGCAGGCCGGTGGAGGCGCGGACCTCCAGCTCCGTCTCGTCGTCGGTCGCCAGGAGCAGGAAGGCGGCGTCCGCGTCGAGCATGTCGCGGGCGCGTTCGACGGTGCGCTGGAGGAGGCCGTCGAGGTCGTCCGGGGCGGGGGAGCCGATGAACACCTCGAAGGGGTCGGTGCTCTGGCCCTCGGAGGAGGCGGCCGAGTCGGAGGCCGGCACACGCAACGGCGTCTGCAGGACGGCGCGTTCGTGGTCGCGGACGAGGAGGCAGACCGTGGACGGTTCACCGCCGGCGTCGCGGACACGGAGGTGGGAGGCGTAGACCGGGGTGACGCGGCCCTTGACGTCCCTCATGCCGTAGCTGCCCTCCCAGCGGGAGAGCTGGAGCGCCTCGGCGATGCCCGTGCTGGTGCCCGGGGTGTGCGGCCAGGCGGCGAGGTCGGTCAGTGGTTTGCCGACGACCTGCTCGGCGGGGTAGCCGAAGAGCTCCTCGGCGTCCTCGTTCCACGACGTGACGGCGCCGGTGCGGTCGATCTGGACCACGGCGACGCGGACGCGGCCGTCGGCGAGCGGCAGCAGTTCGGTGGGGAGGGCGGGGCCGGCGGTGCGGGTGCCGATCGGGCGTTCGGGCAGGTGCAGGTGGAACCAGACGTTCTTCAGTGTGGGCGTGTACTCGACGCCCCAGCGGTCGGCCAGGGCCGCGCACAACTGGAGGCCGCGGCCGCCCTCGCGGTCGAGGCTGCCCATGTCGGCGGGGGAGCCCTGAAGGGGGACCTCCCGCTCGGGGTAGTGGTCGGCCACCTCGATCCGTACGCCGTCGTCGCTGCGCAGGCACAGGACGTCGGCGGTGGTGCCGGCGTGCACCACGGCGTTGGTCACCAGTTCGCTGGTGAGGACCACGGCGTCGTCGACGATGTCGGCATGGCCCCAGCCCTGGAGCGTGTCGCGGACGAAGGACCGCGCGCTCGCCACCGATCGTCCGACGGGCTCGAAGCTGGCGGCCGCGCGCGCGGTGATCACAGAACTCCTCGACCCTCTCTCCCCGTGCACGGCCTCCTGGCCGACCGGCTCGCGCCGCTGCTGCGGCAGTCCACCCGTCGGCCCGGGATCCGGGGGCTGCTCCCCCGGGATCAGTCCGGTGGTCATTCCGGCCGCCCCTCCGATGCCCGCTTCGTCTCCGTGCCACCGCCCAGGCCGGACGGACCGGCGTGGCTGGACAGCCGCATGCAAGGTTACTTACCTTCGCCGCCCGTGCGGATGCCGGTCTGCAGTGTTTCCGCCCAGAGGGTGTGCGGACGGTGTGCGAAGCTGCCGAACTGTTATGGCCTGGTTCGGCCGAGGTGAAACACTGGGCAGGCTTCTTGTGCGGGTCCGGGCAGGTTGAATGCGCACGGAGTGTGGTGGGCAGCAGCCCTGGAAGCGGTCCGGAGTGTCTGGGCGGACCGCGCGGCAGCATGAGGAAGTACGCGGCAGAAACCGGTCGCCGAGCGTGGTAGCCGGGCACAGCAGTATCGGTCGACCCCTGCGGGAGGGACACAGTGGAGTCTGGCGCAGCGACGCGGGGCACGAAGACGCGCGCGAAAGGCGGACAGTCCCTGAGTAACCAGGGCAGAACGCGGGGTGGCAGTACGACGGTGGACACGGCCGCGTTGAATCGGCTGCTGGCGGCCCTCGTGGCCATGCGGGAGGGGAACTTCCGCAAACGGTTGACGGTCTCCGGCGACGGAGTGATGTCGGAGATCGCGGCGGTCTTCAACGAGGTGGCCGACCGCAATCTCCACCTCACGGGTGAGCTGGCGCGGGTGCGGCGCGTGGTCGGACGTGAAGGCAAACTCACGGAGCGGCTGGAGACGGGGGCTTGTGAGGGGTCCTGGGCGGCGGCGATCGACAACTCGAACGCGCTCGTGGACGACCTCGTACGGCCCGTCTCCGAGGTCAGCCGGGTGCTGTCGGCGGTGGCCGACGGTGATCTGTCGCCGCGTATGGAGCTGCGGACGCAGTCGGCGGAGGGCACCGGGCAGCCGCTGCGCGGTGAGTTCCTGAAGGTGGGCCGGACCGTGAACAACCTGGTCGACCAGTTGTCGACGTTCACGGACGAGGTCACGCGGGTGGCCAGCGAGGTCGGTACCGAGGGCAAGCTGGGCGGGCAGGCCCGGGTGCGCGGTATGTCCGGTTCCTGGAAGGACCTGACGGACTCCGTCAACACGATGGCGTACCGGCTCACCGCTCAGGTGCGGGACATCGCGCTGGTGACGACGGCGGTCGCCAAGGGTGATCTGTCGCGGAAGGTCACGGTGCACGTGGCCGGGGAGATGCTGGAGCTGAAGAACACCGTCAACACGATGGTGGACCAGCTGTCCGCGTTCTCGTCCGAGGTGACGCGCGTCGCCCGTGAGGTGGGCACCGAGGGTGCTCTGGGCGGGCAGGCCCAGGTTCCGGGTGTGGCCGGGGTGTGGAAGGAGCTCACCGACTCCGTCAACACCATGGCCGGGAACCTGACGGCCCAGGTGCGCGGGATCTCGGAGGTGACGACGGCGGTCGCCAACGGTGACCTGTCGCGGAAGGTGACCGTGCCGGCCCGCGGTGAGGTGGCGCAGCTCGCCGAGACCATCAACCAGATGACCGAGACGCTGCGGATCTTCGCGGACGAGGTCACGCGTGTGGCCAATGAGACCGGTGGTGAGGGCCAGCTCGGCGGTCAGGCGAACGTGCCGGGTGCGGCGGGCATCTGGAAGGACCTGACGGACTCCGTCAACACCGTCTTCCGGAACCTCACCACTCAGGTGCGGGACATCGCTGCGGTGACGACGGCGGTGGCCAACGGTGACCTGTCGCAGAAGGTCACGGTCGACGTGGCCGGCGAGATGCTGGAGCTGAAGAACACCGTCAACACGATGGTGGACCAGCTGTCCGCCTTCGGTGCCGAGGTCACGCGGGTGGCCCGGGAGGTCGGTGTCGAGGGTGAGCTGGGCGGTCAGGCGCAGGTGCCGGGTGCGGCGGGGACGTGGAAGGACCTGACCGACTCCGTCAACACCGCGTTCCGGAACCTCACCGGTCAGGTGAGGAACATCGCGCAGGTGACGACGGCGGTGGCCAACGGCGACCTGTCGCAGAAGGTCACCGTGGACGTCTCCGGGGAGATGCTCCAGCTGAAGAACACCGTCAACACGATGGTGGACCAGCTGTCGAGCTTCGCCGACCAGGTCACCCGGATGGCCCGGGACGTGGGCACGGAGGGCCGACTCGGCGGTCAGGCCCGGGTCGACGGGGTCTCGGGGACGTGGAAGGAGCTCACGGACTCCGTCAACTCGATGGCCTCCAACCTGACCGGTCAGGTGAGGAACATTGCGCAGGTGACGACGGCGGTGGCGCGCGGTGACCTGTCGCAGAAGATCGACGTCGACGCGCGCGGGGAGATCCTCGAGCTGAAGAACACCATCAACACGATGGTGGACCAGTTGTCGTCGTTCGCCGAGCAGGTCACGCGCGTGGCCCGTGAGGTGGGCACGGAGGGCCGTCTCGGCGGGCAGGCGCAGGTGCCGGGCGTGGCCGGGGTGTGGCGTGACCTGACCGACTCCGTGAACGGCATGGCCGGGAACCTCACCGCGCAGGTCCGCAACATCGCGCAGGTCGCCACGGCGGTGGCGCGCGGTGACCTGTCCCAGAAGATCACCGTGGACGCGCGCGGGGAGATCCTGGAGCTGAAGAACACGCTGAACACGATGGTGGACCAGCTGTCGTCGTTCGCCCAGGAGGTCACGCGTGTCGCGCGCGAGGTGGGCACCGAGGGCATCCTCGGCGGCCAGGCGGAGGTGCAGGGCGTCTCCGGCACCTGGAAGGACCTCACGCAGTCCGTGAACGGCATGGCCAACAACCTGACCATGCAGGTGCGCAACATCGCCGAGGTCACCACCGCCGTCGCCAAGGGCGACCTGTCGAAGAAGATCACTGTCGACGCCAAGGGCGAGATCCTCGAGCTCGTCACCACCGTCAACACGATGGTGGACCAGTTGTCGTCGTTCGCCGAGCAGGTCACGCGCGTGGCCCGTGAAGTGGGCACGGAGGGCATCCTGGGCGGCCAGGCGCACGTGCCCGGCGTGGTCGGCATCTGGAAGGACCTCAGCGACAACGTCAACCTGATGGCGAAGAACCTCACCGTTCAGGTGCGGAACATCTCCCAGGTGGCCGCGGCCGTCGCCAACGGCGATCTGACGCGGACGGTGACGATCGAGGCGCGCGGTGAGGTCGCGCAGCTCGCCGACACCTTCAACACCATGGTGAAGACGCTGAGTTCCTTCGCGGACCAGGTCACCAAGGTGGCCCGCGAGGTGGGCACGGACGGCATCCTGGGCGGCCAGGCGCACGTCCCGGGCGTGGCCGGTACGTGGAAGGACCTCACCGAGTCGGTGAACCAGATGGCGTCCAACCTGACCGGTCAGGTGCGCAACATCGCCATGGTCACGACCGCCATCGCCAAGGGCGACCTGACCAAGAAGATCGACATCGACGCGCGCGGGGAGATCCTGGAGCTGAAGACGACCATCAACACGATGGTCGACCAGCTGTCCTCGTTCGCCGAGGAGGTCACGCGCGTGGCCCGCGAGGTGGGCACGGAGGGACAGCTCGGCGGGCAGGCACGCGTGCGTGACGTCGACGGCACCTGGCGGGACCTGACCGAGTCGGTGAACGAGATGGCCGGGAACCTGACCCGGCAGGTGCGCGCCATCGCGCGCGTGGCGACCGCGGTGACGCGCGGCGATCTGAACCTGAAGATCGACGTGGACGCCTCCGGGGAGATCCAGGAGCTCCAGGACTACATCAACAAGATGATCGCCAACCTGCGCGACACCACGATCGCCAACAAGGAGCAGGACTGGCTCAAGGGCAACCTGGCCCGGATCTCCGCGCTGATGCAGGGCCGCCGCGACCTCCAGGACGTGGCCTCGCTGATCATGAGCGAGCTCACCCCGGTGGTCTCGGCGCAGCACGGGGCGTTCTTCCTCGCCATGCCCCTGGTCGACGGCCAGGAGCAGCCCGGCGGCGAGGGCGACCAGTACGAACTGCGCATGCTCGGGTCGTACGGCTACTCGATGGGCTCCATGCCCACGTCGTTCCGGCCGGGCGAGGCGCTGGTGGGTACGGCAGCCCAGGAGAAGCGCACCATCCTGGTGGAGCACGCGCCGAGCGGCTATCTGAAGATCTCCTCCGGGCTCGGGGAGGCGCCGCCCGCCCAGGTGATCGTCCTGCCGGTGCTGTTCGAGGGGCAGGTGCTCGGGGTCATCGAGCTGGCGTCCTTCAACTCCTTCACACAGATCCAGAAGGACTTCCTCAACCAGATCGCCGAGATGATCGCGACCAGCGTCAACACCATCTCCGTCAACACCAAGACGGAGGTGCTGCTGAAGCAGTCCCAGGAGCTGACCGAGCAACTGCGCGACCGTTCTGAGGAGTTGGAGCAGCGGCAGAAGGCGCTCCAGTCGTCCAACGCCGAACTGGAGGAGAAGGCCGAGCTGCTGGCGCGGCAGAACCGCGACATCGAGGTGAAGAACACCGAGATCGAGGAGGCGCGGCAGGTTCTGGAGGAGCGTGCCGAGCAACTCGCGGTCTCCATGCGCTACAAGAGCGAGTTCCTGGCCAACATGTCGCACGAGCTGCGCACGCCGCTCAACTCGCTGCTCATCCTGGCCAAGCTGCTCGCCGACAACGCCGACGCGAACCTGTCCCCGAAGCAGGTCGAGTTCGCCGAGACGATCCACGGCGCCGGCTCCGACCTCCTCCAGCTCATCAACGACATCCTGGACCTGTCGAAGGTCGAGGCGGGCAAGATGGACGTCTCCCCGACGCGCATCGCCCTCGTCCAGCTCGTCGACTACGTGGAGGCCACCTTCCGGCCGCTGACCGCGGAGAAGGGCCTGGACCTGTCGGTGCGGGTGTCGCCGGAGCTGCCCGCCACGCTGCACACCGACGAGCAGCGGCTGCTCCAGGTGCTGCGCAACCTGCTGTCCAACGCGGTGAAGTTCACCGACTCGGGAGCGGTCGAGCTGGTCATCCGGCCGGCCCGGGACGACGTGCCGCAGGCCATCCGGGAGCAACTGCTGGAGGCCGGTTCGATGACCGACGCGGACGCGCAGCTGATCGCGTTCTCGGTGAGCGACACCGGGATCGGCATCGCGGCCAGCAAGATGCGGGTCATCTTCGAGGCGTTCAAGCAGGCCGACGGCACCACCAGCCGCAAGTACGGTGGTACGGGCCTGGGGCTGTCCATCTCGCGGGAGATCGCGCAGCTGCTGGGCGGTGAGATCCACGCGCAGAGCGAGCCGGGCCGCGGGTCGACGTTCACGCTCTACCTGCCGCTGCACCCCAGCGAGCTGCCCCCGCACGGCTATCAGCAGGCCATGCCGGCCCTGGAAACGGGCGAGCTGCCGGCGTCCTCGGGTGCGACGGTCGAGCTGTCCGCGGCGGAGTCCGGGATGCCGGGCGAGGTGAAGTCGTACCAGGACTCGCAGAACGGTGCGGCGGCGCTGTTCCGGCGTCGACGTCGGGCGGTTCCGGAGGCCGAGGAGCGGTCCGCGAACCAGCCGCAGGAGCGGCAGGCGGCCGCCGGGCAGGAGGCGGAGCCGCAGTCGCACCGCGGGATCAGGTTCGGCGGTCAGAAGGTACTGATCGTCGACGACGACATCCGTAACGTCTTCGCGCTCACCAGCGTCCTGGAGCAGCACGGTCTGTCCGTGCTGTACGCCGAGAACGGGCGGGAGGGCATCGAGGTCCTGGAGCAGCACGAGGACGTGGCCGTCGTCCTGATGGACATCATGATGCCCGAGATGGACGGATACGCGACGACCACGGCGATTCGCAGGATGCCGCAGTTCGCCGGTCTTCCGATCATCGCGCTGACCGCGAAGGCGATGAAGGGTGACCGGGAGAAGGCGATCGAGTCGGGTGCCTCGGACTACGTGACGAAGCCGGTCGACCCCGATCACCTGCTGACGGTGATGGGGCAGTGGATGCGGGAGGAGTGAGGGGGCACGGCCCGGACGGGGCCGTGCGGTACGTCCGGCCGGGTGCCGGGTACCGGCTGCGCGGCACGTTCGGGCGGTGTGGGAACGTGGGGTGCACGAGCGTGGCGGGAACCTCGGGTGTTCACGCGGAGTTGCTGACTCAGTGTGCCCGAAGCCGTGTAGAAGTACGGGATTCGGGGAACCTTCTGGTCTCCCGCTGCGTTTCTGCTACGTGCACAGTGACATCGCGGTGACAGGGTGTGGCGACGGGCGGGGTGCGGCTACGATGACCGGCACAAGGACGGGCGGCGCAAGGGAGCCGTCCCCTGGGGCGGCGCTCGCCGGTGCTGCCCCAAGTCCTGCGGACAGGGGAGGCCCCACGCCGGGGCGAGGAGGGCGGGCCATGGTGCAGAAGGCCAAGATCCTCCTGGTCGATGACCGGCCGGAGAATCTGCTGGCGCTGGAGGCGATCCTCTCGGCGCTCGATCAGACGCTGGTGCGGGCATCGTCCGGGGAGGAAGCGCTCAAAGCACTGCTCACGGACGACTTCGCGGTCATTCTGCTGGACGTCCAGATGCCGGGGATGGACGGTTTCGAAACCGCCGCGCACATCAAGCGACGGGAGCGGACCCGGGACATCCCGATCATCTTCCTCACGGCGATCAACCACGGGCCGCACCACACCTTCCGCGGGTACGCGGCGGGCGCGGTGGACTACATCTCCAAGCCGTTCGACCCGTGGGTGCTGCGTGCGAAGGTGTCGGTCTTCGTCGAGCTGTACATGAAGAACTGCCAGCTGCGGGAGCAGGCGGCGCTGCTGCGGCTCCAGTTGGAGGGCGGCAAGGCCGAGGCCGGTGAGAGCAAGGAGCCGGCGGGGCTGCTCGCCGAGCTGTCGGCGCGGCTGGCGGCCGTGGAGGAGCAGGCCGAGGCGCTGTCCAAGCAGCTGGGTGACGAGTCCACGGACGCGGCGGCGGTGGCGACGGCGGCCCATCTGGAGCGCAAGCTCACCGGGCTGCGGCGGGCGCTGGACGCCCTGGAGCCGGGCTCGTCCGGAGGACCGGCCGCGGTCAACTGAGGCCGGTCGGCGGGGCGGCCCACGCCGGATGTGGCGGGCGGGCCGTGAGCGCCCGTCAGCCGCCATGGCGGAAACGTCAGTTCCGGATTTGCTCGCGGACGACACGAACGGGTGAAGCGGTGGGCACACGTGTCGACCGCCGTCTCCCCCGGTAACCTCACACCCATGGCCTCACGTCCCTCCGCAGCCAAGAAGCAGCCCGCGAAGAAGCCGGCCGCTCCCGCGAAGGCTCCGGCGAAGAAGGCCGCTGCGAAGAAGGCACCCGCCAAAAAGGCACCCGCGAAGAAGGCACCCGCCAAGAAGGCTGCGACGAAGAAGCCCGCGCCCGCACCGGCGCCCAGCCCGACCGGCGGTGTCTACCGTCTCGTACGCGCGCTCTGGCTGGGCATCGCGCACGCGGTCGGCGCCGTCTTCCGCGGCATAGGCCAGGGCGCGAAGAACCTCGACCCGGCCCACCGCAAGGACGGCGTCGCGCTGCTGCTGCTCGCCATGACGCTGATCGTCGCCGCGGGCACCTGGGCCGACCTCAAGGGCCCCGTCGGCGACCTGGTCGAGATCCTGGTGACCGGCGCCTTCGGCCGACTGGACCTGCTGGTGCCGATCCTGCTCGGCGCCATCGCCGTACGCCTCATCCGGCACCCGGAGAAACCCGAGGCCAACGGCCGGATCGTGATCGGTCTGTCCGCACTGGTCGTCGGCGTGCTCGGGCAGGTGCACATCGCCTGCGGCTCACCGGCGCGCGGCAACGGCATGCAGGCCATAAGGGACGCAGGCGGCCTCATCGGCTGGGGCGCGGCGACCCCGCTGTCGTACACGATGACCGACGTCCTGGCCGTACCGCTGCTCGTCCTGCTCACGGTCTTCGGGCTGCTGGTCGTCACCGCCACTCCGGTCAACGCCGTTCCGCAGCGGCTGCGGCAACTCGGGGTGCGGCTCGGCCTCGTCCGCGACGTGGAGACGGACGAGTTCACCGACGACGACGAGCGGTACGACGAGCAGTGGCGCGAGGCCCTGCCCGCGCGGCCCCGCAGGCGCGGGGGACCGGCTGCCGCCGAGCCGTACGACCCCGACGGGGCGGAGCAGGAGGCGCTCGCCCGGCGGCGCGGCAGGTCCCGGCGGTCCGCCGTGCCGCAGCCCGACATGAACCGGCCGATGGACGCCGTGGACGTCGCCGCCGCGGCCGCCGCCGCGCTCGACGGTGCCGTGCTGCACGGGATGCCCCCCTCGCCGCTGGTCGCCGATCTCACCCAGGGCGTGAGCGCGGGGGACCGCGAGTCGACGACGCCGACTCCGACGCCGGTCCCGGCCGCGCGTCCGCAGCCGGGGAAGCTCAAGAAGGACGCCGTTAAGGACCCCGAGCAGGGCCCGGTGGGCGGAGTCCCCGACCTCACCAAGACCCCCCTCCCCAAGGAGCGGGACCTGCCGCCGCGCGCCGAGCAGCTCCAGCTCTCCGGTGACATCACCTACTCCCTGCCGGCCCTCGACCTCCTTACGCGCGGCGGCCCGGGCAAGGCGCGCAGTGCCGCCAACGACGCCATCGTCGACTCGCTCACCACCGTCTTCACCGAGTTCAAGGTCGACGCCGCCGTCACCGGCTTCACCCGCGGCCCGACGGTCACGCGGTACGAGGTCGAGCTCGGACCGGCCGTGAAGGTGGAGCGGATCACCGCGCTGACCAAGAACATCGCGTACGCCGTCGCCAGCCCCGACGTACGGATCATCAGCCCGATCCCCGGCAAGTCCGCGGTCGGCATCGAGATCCCCAACACCGACCGGGAGATGGTCAACCTCGGTGACGTGCTGCGGCTCGCCGAGTCCGCCGAGGACGACGACCCGATGCTGGTCGCCTTCGGCAAGGACGTCGAGGGCGGCTACGTCATGCACTCGCTGGCGAAGATGCCGCACATGCTGGTCGCCGGCGCCACCGGCTCCGGCAAGTCGTCCTGCATCAACTGCCTGATCACCTCGATCATGATGCGGGCGACCCCGGAGGACGTCCGGATGATCCTGGTCGACCCCAAGCGCGTCGAGCTGACCGCGTACGAGGGCATCCCGCACCTGATCACGCCGATCATCACCAACCCGAAGCGGGCCGCCGAGGCACTCCAGTGGGTCGTACGCGAGATGGACCTGCGCTACGACGACCTCGCGGCCTACGGCTACCGGCACATCGACGACTTCAACCGCGCGGTGCGCGAGGGCAAGGTCAAGCCGCCCGAGGGCAGCGAGCGGGAACTCCAGCCCTATCCCTACCTGCTGGTGATCGTGGACGAGCTGGCCGACCTGATGATGGTGGCGCCGCGGGACGTCGAGGACGCGATCGTGCGCATCACCCAGCTCGCGCGCGCGGCCGGCATCCACCTGGTGCTCGCCACGCAGCGGCCGTCCGTGGACGTCGTCACCGGCCTGATCAAGGCCAACGTGCCCTCCCGGCTGGCGTTCGCCACCTCCTCGCTGGCGGACTCGCGCGTCATCCTCGACCAGCCCGGCGCGGAGAAGCTGATCGGCAAGGGCGACGGCCTCTTCCTCCCGATGGGCGCGAACAAACCGACCCGTATGCAGGGCGCGTTCGTGACCGAGGAGGAGGTCTCGGCCGTCGTCCAGCACTGCAAGGACCAGATGGCGCCCGTCTTCCGGGACGACGTCACCGTCGGGACCAAGCAGAAGAAGGAGATCGACGAGGACATCGGCGACGACCTCGACCTGCTGTGCCAGGCGGCCGAGCTGGTCGTCTCCACGCAGTTCGGGTCGACCTCCATGCTCCAGCGCAAGCTGCGCGTCGGCTTCGCCAAGGCCGGGCGTCTGATGGACCTGATGGAGTCGCGGAGCATCGTCGGACCGAGCGAAGGCTCAAAGGCTCGTGACGTTCTTGTGAAGCCTGACGAGCTGGACGGCGTGCTCGCGGTGCTCCGGGGGGAGTCTGAAGGGTAGGAACGGTATGCGAGGGGTTCCTGCGGTGGCGGGCCGGGCGGCCGGGTGGCCGATTCGTGACTCACCCGTTAGGGATCATTGAGCAACCGTTTCCCCATGGCGTACGTCAAGTTGAGGGAATCGACAAACAGGTGGTCCACCATGGGGACACGGTGCCATTCCGATGGCGTACAAAGTCCCGTCGTCCGGTTGCCCCACCCGTTTGTACCCCCCCTAGACTGAACGTCCAGCACAGGCGGCTATACGCTCGAAAGGCGCCCCCGTGTCCAACGGCAACTCCCCTGAAGACGAGCGTCCGATCGAAGACGTGTACCACGACGTTTCCGAAGACGTCTCCGAGGATGACCGCCCCTCGATCGGCCGTGCCCTGCAGCAAGCGCGGATCGCCGCCGGGTTGACCGTCGACGACATCAGCACCGCCACCCGTGTCCGGATCGCCATCGTGCACGCCATCGAGGCGGACGACTTCACGCCCTGCGGCGGCGACGTGTACGCGCGCGGTCACATCAGGACCCTGGCCAAGGCCGTCCGGCTCGACCCGGCGCCGCTGCTCGCACAGTTCGACGCCGAGCACGGCGGACGCCCGGCGCCCACGCCCGCCGCGCCGCTGTTCGAGGCGGAACGCATCCGTCCCGAGCGGCGCGGACCCAACTGGACCGCCGCCATGGTCGCCGCGATCGTCGCCGTGATCGGCTTCGTCGGGTTCACGTTCGTCAAGGGGGGCGACGACGGCGGCTCCGAGGCGAGCGTCGCCGAGGGGTCCGAGCCGACGGCCGGAGCAACCGCCTCGCCGAGCGCCAAGCCCAAGAAGCCGGCCGCCCCCAAGCCCGACCCGACCGACAGCGCCATCGCCGCGGCGCCCCAGGACAAGGTGACCGTCAAGGTCAGCGCCAGCGAGGGCCGCAGCTGGATCTCCGCCAAGGACCACAACGGCCGGCTGCTCTTCGACGGGCTGCTCAAGCAGGGCGACTCCAAGACGTTCCAGGACAGCGAGAAGGTCAACCTCGTCCTCGGCGACGCCGGTGCCATCGAGCTGTACGTCAACGGCAAGAAGATCGAGGACGACTTCCAGCCCGGCGCAGTGGAACGCCTCACGTACACGAAGGGCGACCCGGAGGTCGGATAAGGGGACCGAGGGGACGAGTCACTACGGGGTTGGCCAAGATCGGCCAACCCCGTCGACGTGGGCTGTCCGCGGGACGAAGTAGTCTTGAGCCCATGCCTGAAAGCCGTACCGTCGCACTCGTCACCCTTGGCTGCGCCCGTAACGAGGTGGACTCGGAGGAGCTCGCAGGCCGTCTGGAGGCGGACGGCTGGAAGCTCGTCGACGACGCCGAGGAAGCGGACGTCGCCGTCGTGAACACGTGCGGCTTCGTCGAGGCCGCCAAGAAGGACTCCGTCGACGCCCTCCTGGAGGCCAACGACCTCAAGGGTCACGGCAGAACCCAGGCCGTGGTGGCGGTGGGCTGCATGGCCGAGCGGTACGGCAAGGAACTCGCCGAGGCCCTCCCCGAGGCCGACGGCGTGCTCGGCTTCGACGACTACGCCGACATCTCCGACCGCCTGCAGACCATCCTCAGTGGCGGCGTCCACGCCGCCCACACCCCGCGCGACCGGCGCAAGCTGCTGCCGATCAGCCCGGCCGAGCGCCAGGAGGCCGGCGCCTCCGTCGCCCTGCCCGGGCACGCCCCGGCCGACCTTCCCGAAGGCGTCGCCCCCGCCTCCGGGCCCCGCGCGCCGCTGCGCCGCCGCCTGGACGGCTCTCCGGTCGCCTCGGTGAAGCTGGCCTCCGGCTGCGACCGGCGCTGCTCCTTCTGCGCCATCCCGTCCTTCCGCGGCTCCTTCATCTCCCGCCGCCCGAGCGACGTGCTGAACGAGACGCGGTGGCTGGCCGAGCAGGGCGTGAAGGAGATCATGCTGGTCTCCGAGAACAACACCTCCTACGGCAAGGACCTCGGCGACATCCGTCTGCTGGAGTCGCTGCTGCCCAACCTCGCCGACGTCGACGGCATCGAGCGCGTGCGCGTCAGCTACCTCCAGCCGGCCGAGATGCGCCCCGGCCTCATCGACGTACTGACCTCCACCCCGAAGGTCGTCCCCTACTTCGACCTCTCCTTCCAGCACTCCGCGCCGAACGTGCTGCGCGCGATGCGCCGCTTCGGCGACACCGACCGCTTCCTGGAACTGCTGGACACCATCCGGAGCAAGGCCCCCGAGGCCGGCGTCCGCTCCAACTTCATCGTCGGCTTCCCCGGCGAGTCCGAGGCCGACCTCGCCGAACTGGAGCGCTTCCTGAACCACGCGCGGCTGGACGCCATCGGCGTCTTCGGCTACTCCGACGAGGAGGGCACCGAGGCGGCGACGTACGACGACAAGCTGGACGAGGACGTCGTCGCCGAGCGGCTGGCACGTGTGTCCCGGCTGGCCGAGGAACTCGTCTCGCAGCGGGCTGAGGAGCGCGTGGGCGCGACCGTGCGTGTGCTCGTCGAGTCCGTGGATGCCGACGGCGAGGGGGACGGCGTCCGCGGCCGCGCGGAGCACCAGGCGCCGGAGACGGACGGCCAGGTGGTGCTCACGAGCGGCGAAGGCCTGAGTGTCGGAAGTATGGTCGACGCGAAGGTGGTCGGTACGGAGGGTGTCGACCTGGTGGCCGAACCGCTGCTGGGCTCGCCCGCGTGGAGTGAGGAGGCCGGCAGATGACGGGAGTCCCGGCGTCCGCGGCGGGCGGTTCCTCCGGTGCGCGCAGGACCGGCCCGCGCGGAGCCTCGGGCTCCGCTCAGGAACCGCCGGAGCGCACGGCTTCGGGGAGCGCCCTGCAACGGGGCTCGACCGAGGGCGGCGGAGCCGGACGCGGCGGCAAGATCGCAGCCGCCGCCGTCAACCAGGCGAGCGTCTGGAACGTCGCCAACCTCCTGACGATGCTCCGGCTGCTCCTCGTGCCGGCCTTCGTCGCGCTGATGCTCGGCAACGGCGGATACGACCCCGCCTGGCGTTCGTTCGCCTGGGCGGCCTTCGCCATCGCCATGATCACCGACCTCTTCGACGGTCATCTGGCGCGCACCTACAACCTGGTCACCGACTTCGGGAAGATCGCCGACCCCATCGCCGACAAGGCGATCATGGGGGCGGCGCTCGTCTGTCTGTCCGCGCTGGGCGATCTGCCCTGGTGGGTGACGGCCGTCATCCTCGGCCGGGAACTCGGGATCACGGTCCTGCGTTTTGTGGTCATCCGGTACGGCGTCATTCCGGCGAGCCGCGGCGGCAAGCTCAAGACCCTCACCCAGGGCGTGGCCGTCGGCATGTACGTCCTGGCACTGACGGGGCCCCTGGCGACCCTGCGGTTCTGGGTGATGGCCGCGGCGGTCGTCCTGACCGTGGTGACCGGACTGGACTATGTGAAGCAGGCCATTGTGCTGCGTCGGCGGGGAATCGCCGAGCGCCGGGCGGCGTTGAAGGAGACGGAAGTTTGAGTTCCACGGCCGCCGAGGTGGTGCGACTACTGACGGTGAGGGGCGAGACCCTCGCCGTCGCCGAGTCGCTGACCGGTGGGCTCGTGGCGGCCGAGATCACGGCGGTGCCCGGCGCGTCCAAGGCGTTGCGGGGGTCCGTCACCGCCTACGCGACGGAGCTGAAGCGGGAGATGCTCGGCGTCGACGCCACGCTGCTCGCGGACCGCGGCGCGGTGGATCCGCAGGTCGCCGCCCAGATGGCGGCGGGTGTGCGCAAGGCGCTGGGTGCCGACTGGGGCATTGCGACGACGGGTGTCGCGGGCCCGGATCCGCAGGACGGGCAGCCCGTCGGGACGGTGTTCGTGGCCGTCGAGGGCCCCTTTGCGGCGGACGCCGGCCCGGGTTTCGGTTCCGCCGGTGGCGGAAAAGTGGAGGCGTTGCGGTTGAACGGCGACCGCGCGGAAATTCGTATGGAGAGTGTACGGAGCGTACTCGCACTCCTTTTGAGGGAGCTTGCGGGCGAACAGACCGGGAATGAGCGGGCACAGGATACGGAACGGAACGGGGGGTTTTGATGTTTGCAGCCCTGAGTGAACACGACATCGCTCCCCGCACGGCCGCGGCGCGAGGCGGTACGGTGGGGCGTGAAGGATGCGGTTACGCGGTCCGAGGAGGGAGCCACCGATGATTCTGCTCCGTCGCCTACTGGGTGACGTGCTGCGTCGGCAGCGCCAGCGCCAGGGCCGTACTCTGCGCGAAGTCTCCTCGTCCGCCCGAGTCTCACTCGGCTATCTCTCCGAGGTGGAGCGGGGGCAGAAGGAGGCGTCTTCCGAGCTGCTCTCCGCCATCTGCGACGCGCTGGACGTACGGATGTCCGAGCTCATGCGGGAAGTGAGCGACGAACTCGCCCTCGCCGAACTGGCCCAGTCCGCCGCCGCCACGCCCAGCGAGACCGTACCCGCACCGGTGCGTCCGATGCTGGGTTCCGTGTCGGTGACCGGTGTGCCACCGGAACGGGTGACCATCAAGGCGCCCGCGGAAGCGGTGGACGTCGTCGCCGCCTGATCGCAGGCACGTGTGCGTGTGAGGCCCCGGCCGGGGTCTCTCCGGGAGACCGGAGAGGTGCGGTCGGGGTTTTTGCGTGCGCGGGCGAGTGCCGTCGGCGGTGCCCTCGCCGGTTTGCCGGTCCCCGGCGAGGCGGTCATCGTGGAGAGACATGGCCGGGGGGCGAACCGACGGAGGCGTGGATGTACGTCGTGAAGAGCCCGTTGTCCGACGCGAATCTGAAGACCGTGTCCGAGGCCCTCCAGGGCGGCCTCGTGGACCTGGTGGACCTCGCCCTGGTGGCCAAGCAGATCCACTGGAACGTGGTCGGCCCGCGGTTCCGCTCCGTGCACCTCCAGCTCGACGAGCTCGTCTCCACCGCGCGTACGCACTCCGACACCGTGGCGGAGCGCGCCTCGGCGCTCGGTGTGTCCCCGGACGGGCGCGCCGCGACGGTGGCCGTCGGAAGCGGCATCGACGTGACCCCCGAAGGGTGGGTCGACGACAACACCGCAGTACAGACCATCGTGGACGCGCTGGGCGCGGTGATCGGACGGATGCGCGAACGGATATCGGCGACCGGGGACCCGGATCCCGTCAGCCAGGACATCTTCATCCAGATCACGGCCGATCTCGAGAAGCAGCACTGGATGTTCCAAGCCGAGAACGGATGACTCGGACGGGCGGCCCCGGATGACCTGGGCGCGGACGGTTCGTCGGGCGGCCGCGCTGGGGCTCGGTGCGCTGTGGTGGTGGGCCGTGCTGCGACTGGCGCTGGAGCCCGGCGCGGGGGTGCTCGAGGGGGCCGTCGCGGTCGGCGGGTGGGGGCTGAGTGTGCTGCCGGTGCACTGTGTGCCCCAGCGCCGGGCCGCTGGGGCCGTGGCGGCGGGGCGGTGGCGGCGTGCCCTGCGAGCGGCCCTTTACGACGGTCGGTGACGGAGATAACATACAACCAAATGGTTGTAGATGGATTGACCGAAGAGGCCGAAGGCGGAGAGACCGAGGAAGGCGTGGACCGTCTGTTCCATGCCCTGGCCGACATGACGCGCCGCGACATCCTCCGTCGCTGTGTACGGGACGACCTGTCGGTGTCGCGGCTGGCCGAGGCCTACCCGATGAGCTTCGCCGCGGTGCAGAAGCACGTCGCGGTGCTGGAGCGGGCAGGGCTGGTGGTCAAACGGCGCCGCGGACGGGAGCAGCTCGTGCGCACCGACCCCGATGCCGTGGGGCGGGCGCGGCAGGCCCTCGACGAGCTGGAGACGGTCTGGCGTGGCCGGGTGGAGCGGATGTCCGGTCTGCTCGCCCGGGAAGTGGACTCCGACGTGCCCAACCCGACGGAAGGACCGGAACGATGAGCGTCACCAGCTTGGACAAGGACCTCGACCATCTGACCCTCACCCTCGTCGCCGACTTCGCCGCCCCCGTGGAACGGGTGTGGCAGCTGTGGTCCGACCCGCGGCTTCTGGAGCGCTGGTGGGGTCCGCCGACCTACCCGGCGACGGTCGAGGAGCACGACCTGACCCCGGGCGGGGACGTCAGGTACTTCATGACCGGCCCCGAAGGGGACAAGTACCGCGGCTGGTGGCGGATCGCCACGGTCGACGCACCCAGGTCGCTGGAGTTCACCGACGGGTTCGCCGATGCGGACGGGGTTCCGAACGCCGACATGCCGACGACCACGAACCGGGTGACGCTCACCGAGCGCGACGGCGGCACCCGCATGGAGATGCGTGCGGTCTTCGACACCCGGGAAGGCATGGACCAGCTCATGACGATGGGCATGGAGGAGGGACTGCGGGAGGCGGTCGGCCAGATGGACGGCCTGCTCGCCGGTTGAGCCACTCCTGGGCCGCACCAGATCCCTTGCCGGCCCTCCGAGTCACCTCGTTGCGCGCCACGGCCCGGTGCCGGTACGGCCGCCCGGACGCGGCGCGGGCCCGGCCTGGCAGGTGGGGCACCAGTACGTGGGGCGCTCGCGGGAACCGTCGCCCTGGTCGGCCACGCGGAGCGACGTGCCGCAGCGCAGGCAGGGGCGGGGTGCGCGGCCGTACACGAACAGGTCCTGGCCGCGCAGACCCGTCGTACGGCGGATCGGGCGGTCGCGGTTGGCGTCCAGGAGCCTCTTCGCGAGCGCGGGCAGCTTCGCGGCCCGGTCGGCGGGCAGCTCGCCGACCGGGAGCCACGGGGTGACGCCGAGCAGAAAACAGAGCTCACTCTTGTAGACATTGCCGATACCGGCGAGATTGCGCTGGTCGAGCAGGGCCTCCCCGAGGGGGCGGGCCGGCTCCGCGCGCAGATTGGCCAGGGCCTGCTCGGGGTCCCAGTCCGGGCCGAGCAGGTCCGGGCCGAGGTGACCGACGGCGCGCTGTTCGTCGGCGGTGCGGAGGATGTCCAGCACCGGGAGGCGGTAGCCGACGGCCGTGCGGTCGGCGGTGCCGAGGACCACCCGGATCTGGTGCGCGGGACCGCCGCTCCAGCGCTGACCGGCCGCGAACACCTTCCACGAACCGTCCATCCGGAGGTGCGAGTGCACCGTCAGGCCGCCCTCGACCCGGGTGAGCAGGTGCTTGCCGCGCGGGGTGACGTCCAGGACCGTGCGGCCGGTGAGGTCGACCGTGGCGTACCGGGGCACGCGGAAGTCGCTGCGGGTCAGCACCTTGCCCGCGAGGGCGTCGTGCAGCCGTCGCGCGGCCTGCCAGACCGTGTCTCCTTCGGGCATGGGACAAGGGTGACAGGCTCAGGCTCTGATGCGCAGGCCACGCGGGGTGGCGATGAACCCCGCTTCCTCCAGGAGCGGGCCGAGGGGGGACGTCAGCGCGGCCGCGCCGTTGACACGCTCGACCGTGACCGTGCCGAGGGAACCGGCGCGGGCGGCCGCTGCGAGTGCCTCCGTGGCCGCCCGCAGACGGAGGTCGTCGGCGGGCTCACCGTCCGGATCGGAGGGCCAGAGCAGGAGCGTCTTGCCGCCGCGCTCCATGTAGAGCGCCGGCTCGCCCTCGACGAGGACCACCAGCGACCCCGCTTTACGGCCCGGCTTGTGGGTGGCACCGGCCGGGGGCTCGGGCCAGGCGAGGGCCGCGCCGTACGCGTTCGCCGGATCCGCGGCAGCCAGGACGACGGCCCGCGGGCCGGCGGAGGGGCGGCCACGGCGACTGGAAAATCCGGGGTCGTACGCGGCGTACGGGCGCGCACCGCCGAAGCCGCCGTGCGTGCCGCCGCTCTGTGCGCCCCCGCCGCCGCGTGGGCCGCCGGCGCCCGGTTCGGCGTAGTCGCGGGGGGAGATGTCATCGCCCCGGGAGGGGGACCGGCCCAGGCGGTCAGGGTCTGCGAAGACGTCGTCGAAGGGGTCCGGGGCGCCGGGGCCCTGGCGACCGCCGGACGTGAAGACGAGGGGGGAGCCGGAGGCCCGGCCGACGGAGCCGTCTCCTGCGGCGCGGTCCTCGGGGTCGCCGCCGGTGTACTCCGTCCCCCCGGGTGAGCCGTCGCCGCGCTCGCGGGCGTTCGCCACCGCACGCAGCCGGTCCACGGCCCCCTCCATGGCGAACTGCGCCGCGCCGAGCCCCTCCACCACATAGCCGCGCCTGGCCTGCCCGCTCTCCTCGAAGGCGGCCAGGATGCGGTACACCGCCGAGAAACCGCCTTCGACGCCCTCGGCCGCGACGGCACCGCGGGTCACCACGCCGTGCCGGTCGAGGAGCGTGCGCGCCAGGGCGTGGGCACGCACCGTGGTGTCGGCCTCACGGGCCGGGAGCAGCGACCAGCGGCCCGCGACCGTCGGCGGGCCGGAGCGGGAGGCGGGCCGGGCGGCGGCCGTCAGCGAGCCGTAACGTCCGCGTGGCACGGCGCGCTTGGCGCGGTGGGCCGTGGAGCCCGCGGTGCGGCCCGAGCCCAGCAGGGAGCGCAGGGGCGCGAGCGTGTCGTTCGTCAGCCGTCCGGACCAGGCCAGGTCCCACAGGGCGTCGGCCAGCTGCGGATCGGTGACGTCCGGGTGGGTGGTGGCGCGGACCTGGTCGGCGATCTGCCGGAAGAACAGGCCGTAGCCGCCGGCGAGGACGGTCAGGACGGACTCGTGGAGGGCGGTCGGCTCCAGGGGGTGCGGGGGCGGCAGGAGCAGTGGGGCCGCGTCCGCGAGATAGAGGGAGACCCAGCCGTCCTTGCCGGGGAGCGAGCCCGCACCGGCCCACACCACCTCACCGGCGACCGTGAGCTCGTCCAACAGCGCAGGGCTGTAGTTCGCCACCCGGGACGGCAGGACCAGCTTCTCCAGGGCCGAGGCGGGCACGGAGGCACCCTGCAATTGTTCGACGGCCCGTACCAGCCCGTCGATGCCGCGCAGCGCGTGTCCCTTGCCGATGTGCTGCCACTGGGGGAGGAACTGACCGAGCGCGGCCGGCGGCACCGGCTCCAGCTCGTGCCGCAGCGCCGCCAGGGAACGACGGCGCAGCCTGCGCAGTACGGTCGCGTCGCACCACTCCTGGCCGATTCCGGCCGGATGGAACTCGCCCTGTACGACCCGGCCCGCCGCCGCCAGGCGCTGCAGGGCGCCCTCGGTGACCGCGACGCCCAGGCCGAAGCGGGCCGCCGCCGTGACCGACGTGAAGGGGCCGTGGGTGCGCGCGTGGCGGGCGAGGAGGTCGCCGAGCGGGTCCTTGACCGGCTCGGTGAAGGCCTCGGGGACGCCCACGGGCAGCGCCGTGCCCAGCGCGTCGCGCAGTCGGCCCGCGTCCTCGATCGCGGCCCAGTGGTCGGCGCCGGCGATGCGTACCCTGATCGCCCGGCGGGCGGTGGCCAGCTCCGGGGCCCACTGCGGCTCGGCACCCCGCTCGGCCAGCTCGGTGTCCGTGAGCGGGCCGAGCATCCGCAGCAGGTCCGCGACGCCCTCCGGGTCCTTGGCACGGCGGTCCTCGGTGAGCCACTGCAGTTCGCGCTCCAGCTCGGTCAGGACCTCTGCGTCGAGCAGCTCGCGCAGCTCCGCCTGGCCGAGCAGCTCGGCCAGCAGCCGCGAGTCCAGGGAGAGGGCCGCGGCACGGCGCTCGGCCAGCGGCGAATCCCCCTCGTACAGGAACTGGGCGACGTATCCGAAGAGCAGGGAGCGGGCGAAGGGGGACGGCTCGGGAGTGGTGACCTCGACCAGGCGCACCTTGCGCGACTCCAGGTCGCCCATCAGCTCGGCCAGCCCCGGCACGTCGAAGACGTCCTGGAGGCATTCGCGGACCGCTTCCAGGACGATCGGGAACGAGCCGTACTCGCTCGCCACCTCGAGCAGCTGCGCGGCGCGCTGGCGCTGTTGCCACAGCGGGGTCCGCCTGCCGGGGCTGCGGCGCGGCAGCAGCAGCGCGCGGGCGGCGCACTCGCGGAAGCGGGACGCGAACAGGGCCGAGCCGCCCACCTGGTCGGTGACGACCCGGTCGACCTCGCCCTTGTCGAAGACGACGTCGGCCGCGCCGACCGGCGCCTGCTCGGCGTCGTACTCGAGGCCGGGCTTCGCGGGGTCCTGGTCGAGGAAGTCCAGGCCCATCAGGTCGGCGTCCGGCAGGCGCAGCACGATGCCGTCGTCGGCGTGCATGACCTGCGCGTCCATGCCGTACCGCTCGGTCAGCCGGGCGCCGAGGGCGAGCGCCCAGGGAGCGTGGACCTGGGCCCCGAAGGGGGAGTGGACCACGACCCGCCAGTCGCCCAGCTCGTCCCGGAAGCGCTCGACGACGATGGTGCGGTCGTCGGGGACGTGGCCGCAGGCCTCGCGCTGCTCGTCGAGGTACGCCAGGACGTTGTCCGCGGCCCAGGCGTCCAGGCCCGCGGTGACGAGGCGCAGCCGGGCGTCCTCCTTGGAGAGGGAACCGACCTCGCGCAGGAACGCGCCCAGTGCGCGGCCCAGCTCCAGGGGGCGGCCCAGCTGGTCGCCCTTCCAGAAGGGCAGCCTGCCCGGGACGCCCGGTGCGGGGGAGACCAGGACCCGGTCGCGGGTGATGTCCTCGATGCGCCAGGAGCTGGTGCCGAGCGTGAAGACGTCCCCCACCCGGGACTCGTACACCATCTCCTCGTCGAGCTCGCCGACCCGGCCGCCGCCCTTCTTCGGATCGGCGCCGGCGAGGAAGACCCCGAAGAGCCCGCGGTCGGGGATCGTGCCGCCCGAGGTGACGGCGAGGCGCTGCGCGCCCGGGCGGCCGGTGACCGTGCCGGCGACCCGGTCCCACACCACGCGCGGGCGCAGTTCGGCGAAGGCGTCCGAGGGATAGCGGCCCGCGAGCATGTCCAGGACGGCAGTGAAGGCCGACTCCGGGAGGGAGGCGAAGGGGGCGGCGCGGCGGACGGTGGCGAGGAGGTCGTCGACCTGCCAGGTGTCCAGCGCGGTCATCGCCACGAGCTGCTGGGCCAGGACGTCCAGCGGGTTGGCGGGGATCCTGAGGGCCTCGATGGCGCCGCTGCGCATCCGCTCGGTGACCACGGCCGCCTGGACCAGGTCACCGCGGTACTTGGGGAACACCACGCCCGTGGAGACGGCACCGACCTGGTGCCCCGCGCGGCCGACGCGCTGGAGGCCGGAGGCGACGGAGGGCGGTGACTCGACCTGGACGACGAGGTCGACGGCGCCCATGTCGATGCCCAGTTCGAGACTGGAGGTGGCGACCACCGCGGGCAGGCGCCCCGCCTTGAGGTCCTCCTCGACGAGGGCACGCTGCTCCTTGGAGACCGAGCCGTGGTGGGCGCGGGCGATCACTGGTGGGGCGCCCTGGGCAGCGCCCGAGCCGCCCATGAGTTCGGCGGGGGAGTGGTGCTCGTCCAGGGGCTCGCCGGTCGCGCGTTCGTACGCGATCTCGTTGAGCCTGTTGCACAGGCGCTCGGCCAGGCGCCGGGAGTTGGCGAAGACGATCGTGGAGCGGTGCGACTGGACGAGGTCGGCGATCCGCTCCTCGACGTGCGGCCAGATCGACGGGCGCTCGGCGCCGTCGTTGCCGTCCGCGACCGGGGAGCCGCCGAGCTCCCCCAGGTCTTCGACCGGGACGACGACGGAAAGGTCGAACTCCTTGCCCGAGACCGGCTGAACGATCTCCACCTTGCCGCGGGGCGCGAGGAACCGGGCGACCTCGTCCACCGGGCGGACCGTCGCCGACAGGCCGATGCGGCGGGCCGGTTTCGGAAGCAGCTCGTCCAGCCGCTCCAGGGTGAGCGCGAGATGGGCGCCGCGTTTGGTGCCCGCGACCGCGTGCACCTCGTCCAGGATCACCGTCTCGACGCCGGTCAGCGCTTCACGCGTGGCCGAGGTGAGCATCAGGAACAGGGACTCGGGGGTGGTGATCAGGATGTCCGGTGGGCGGGTGGACAGGGCGCGGCGCTCGGCGGCCGGGGTGTCACCGGAGCGGATGCCGACCTTGACCTCGGGCTCGGGCAGGCCGAGGCGTACGGCTTCCTGGCGGATGCCGGTCAGCGGGCTGCGGAGATTGCGCTCGACGTCGACGGCCAGGGCCTTGAGCGGCGAGACGTACAGAACGCGGCAGCGCTTCTTGGGGTCGGCGGGCGGGGGCGTCGAGGCCAGCTGGTCCAGGGCGGCCAGGAAGGCGGCCAGCGTCTTGCCGGAGCCGGTGGGGGCGACCACCAGCACGTCCGAGCCCTCCGAGATGGCCTGCCACGCACCCGCCTGCGCGGCGGTGGGCGCGGAGAAGGCCCCCGTGAACCAGCCGCGGGTCGCGGGGGAGAAGCCGTCCAGGGCTCGATGTGCGGAGCTGACCATGGATCCATCGTGCACCCGAGCACTGACAATCGGCCTGACCTGGGCGGATGTGGTCGGCGGTGCGGCGACTTCTCGGCGGGGACGGTGAGGGCAGCCCCCGCGGGGGAGCCGGTGGCGTCGAACCCGTGTCGGAGAATAGGGGCATGGCGGGATCGGACGAGCGGGCACGGCACTGGCGGTACGCGGAACTGCCCGACGTCGATCTGCTGCGGGCCCAGTACATACGGAAGACCTTCGTACGCCACACCCACGAGCACTTCGTCATCGCCGCCATCGCCGACGGCGTGGAGATCTTCCACCACGGTGGGAGCGATCAGTACGCCGGTGCCGGATCACTCGCCCTGGTGAACCCCGACACCCCGCACACGGGACGGGCCGGCGTGCCGGAGGGATGGCGGTACGGGGCCGTCTATCCGGCGCCCGAACTGGTGTCCCGGATAGCGGCGGAGACGACCACACTGCGCGGCACGCCGGGGTTCGTCCGACCGGTGCTCGACGATCCGTACACCGTCGAGCTGGTGCACCGGGTGCTGCGGGCGGCCGACGAGGGGAACGCGCTTGCCGCCGACACCCTGCTGCGCGTGGCCGTGACCCGGCTGCTGCGATTGAACGGCGGTCCACTGCCGCGACGGGAGGTGCGGACGGCCGGGTCCCGGATCGCGGCACGCGCGCGTGCCGTGCTCGAGGAGCGGATGGCCGACCCGCCGACTCTGGAGAAGCTTGCCGCGGAGCTCGGGAGCAGCCCCTTCGCCCTGCTGCGCGCCTTCCGGGACGCCTACGGGATGCCGCCCCACGCCTGGCTGACGGACGCCCGGGTGCGCCGGGCGCGGCGCCTGCTCGACGCCGGGACGACGCCGTCCGAGGCCGCCGTCAGCGTGGGTTTCACCGACCAGCCGCATCTGAACCGGCACTTCGCGCGAATCGTGGGCGTACCGCCCGGCGCGTACCAACGGGAGCGCAAGAACGTACAAGACGCGCGGCGGCGGCTTCTCCTACCGTCCGAGGCGTGACAGAACAGACAGCCGTCCCCAAGGGCACGGCGGGCACGGAGGGCACCGAGGACTCGGGGAACACGGGCGACACGGGCGCCGGGGGCAAGCCGGACGTCGCCGTCGTACGGGACGCCCTGGGGGTCGGAGTCGCCGTCGGGCTGTCCGGGTTCGCCTTCGGCGTGACCTCGGCCGGCAGCGGTCTGACCCTGATGCAGACCTGCGCCCTCAGCCTCCTGGTGTTCACCGGTGCGTCCCAGTTCGCGCTCGTGGGCGCGCTCGCGGCCGGCGGCAACCCGCTCACCGCCGCGGCGGGGGCCTTCTTCCTGGGCGTGCGCAACGCGTTCTACGGACTGCGGCTCTCGCAGTTGCTGGCCCTCCCGCGCGCGGTGCGGCCGTTCGCGGCGCAGTGGGTCATCGACGAGACGACGGCTGTGGCCCTCGCCCAGCCCACACGGCGCAGCGTCCGGATCGGGTTCACCGTCACCGGACTCACCCTGTACGTGCTGTGGAACCTCACCACGCTGCTCGGCGCGCTGGGGGCGGAGGCCATCGGGGACACCGACGCCTGGGGCCTCGACGCCGCCGGACCCGCGGTCTTCCTGGCGCTGCTCGCACCGATGCTGAAGACCACCACCGAGCGCGCGGTCGCCGCTGGGGCCGTCCTCCTGGGGCTCGGCCTGCTGCCCGTGCTGCCCGCCGGCGTGCCCGTCCTGGTGGCCGCGCTGGCGGCGCCGGCCGTCCTGTGGGCGGAAGGGCGCCGCCAAGGAGATCGAGTGCGAGAGGGAGATCGAGAGCGTTGAGTGTCTGGATCGCGATCGGTGTGACTGCAGTGGGTTGCTACGCCGTCAAGCTCCTCGGGCTCCTGGTCCCCGCGGGCGCCCTGGAGCGGCCTCTGGTCCGGCGCCTCGCCGCCCTGCTGCCCGTCGCCCTCCTCGCCGCGCTCACCGCGCAGCAGACCTTCGCCGACGGGCAAGCGCTCGTGCTGGACGCGCGCGCGGCGGGAGTCGCCGCTGCCGCCGTGGCACTGGTGCTGCGGGCTCCGTTCCTGCTCGTCGTCGCGGCGGCCGTGGTGGTGACCGCGGGGGTGCGGGCCTTGGGCGGGTAATCGGATCAGCAGCCCAGGGAGCGGCCGTACGCGCGCAGCGTGCGCAGGGCGTCGAGCGTGACCCCTGGGCGGGCCTCCAATGTGGGGGCGGGCGCCCAGTGGCGCCAGCGGACGGGCCAGCCGCCGTCCTCCTCCTGCTCCGCCGCGAGGAAGTCGAGGGAGCGGGCCATCTCGTCGTCCGTGAACCACGCGCGCGCGAGGGACTTCGGGCTGCGCGCGTAGTCGTGGGGGAAGTGGTGTTCTCCCGGGGCATAGCCCGGGGCGACCGGGTATGCGTCGAGCTCGTCCGGGTCCAGCACCGCGAGGCGCTGGTCGCGCACCAGGCGGCCCAGCCGGTGGGCAGCCGCCTGCGCGCGCGGGCGGTCGGGAGCGGCATCAAGGAAGGCCACGGCGGCCTCGACCTCATAGGGGTGCGAGGTGCCCAGCGACTCGACCGCCTGCCAGCAGAAGTCCGTGGCCCGGAACAGCCAGGCGTGCCAGACCTCGTTGCGGTGGAGCAGACCGACCACCGGACCGGTGGCGAGGAGCTCGCCGGGAGGGTCGTCCACGACCGGCACGAAGGGCGCGGCCGGGTACCCGCGCAGGCAGGGATGGATCGCCGGCAGGGCACCGTCCGGGGTGGACACCGAGGTCAGATAGCGGCACATCCGTTCCACGCGCTGCCCGCCGCAACGTCCCACGGCGTCCAGGACGCGCAGGGCGCGCGCGGTGTGCAGCGGCTGGCTGACCGGGCCCCGGAGATCGGGCTCCAGTGCGTGGCCGTATCCGCCGTCCTCGTTGCGGTAGGCGTCCAGCGCGGTCTCCACCGGTGCGGCTTCGCCGTCGCGGAAGTGGTACGCGAAGAGGCGCTGCTCCAGTACCCGCGCGGTCAGCCAGACGAAGTGCTCCGCGCGCGCGAGCATCGAGCCCGACGGAGGCGTGAGGGGTGTCGGGGGGAGTGCGGAAGCTCCGGTTTCGGCCATGGGGCAGACCGTAGGCCGAGAACGGGCTCGCCACGGCGCCCCGGCGCGGGGCCCACCCTCAGGAGCGGGATACTGGAGTCATGCGGTTGACGGTCTTCTGGGAGCGGATGACGGATCACTTCGGTCCGGGGTACGCCGACACGTTCGCGCGCGACCATGTGATGGCGCAGCTGGGCGGGCGTACGGTGCACGAGGCGCTGGACGCCGGCTGGGACGCCAAGGACGTGTGGCGGGTGGTCTGCACCGTCATGAACGTGCCACAGGAACAGCGCTGATCGGTCACGAAGATCACCCGACCGGACTCCACGGCCGACGGAGTGGGCGAGACTTGGTCCGTGGCACCCACTGACGAGACCGGGCAGGCGGCCCGGCACCCCTCCTCGACCGGCACGACGCCCCCCGCCGAGCCCCCGTCCCGGGGCTCCGCCGGGCCGGGTGCCCGTATGCCGAGCTGGCTGCCGCGCGCCATGGTGCTGGCCCTCGCGCTCATCGCCGTCTTCCAGCTGGGCAGCTGGGCCTTCCACCAGCTCACCGGCCTGCTGATCAACATCCTCATCGCGTTCTTCCTGGCCCTCGCCATCGAACCCGCGGTGAGCTGGATGGCGGGCCGCGGTCTGCGCCGCGGGCTGGCCACCTTCCTCGTCTTCCTCGCCGTGCTGGTCGCGGCGGCGGGGTTCGTCACGCTGCTCGGATCCATGCTCGCGGGCCAGATCGTCAAGATGGTCGAGGACTTCCCCGACTACCTCGACTCGGTCATCAACTGGGTCAACGGCCACTTCCACACCGAGCTGCGCCGGGTCGACATCCAGGAGGGCCTGCTCCGTTCCGACTGGCTGCGCAACTACGTGCAGAACAGTGCCACCGGCGTCCTCGACGTGTCGGCCCAGGTCCTCGGCGGGCTCTTCCAGCTGCTGACGATCCTGCTGTTCTCGTTCTACTTCGCAGCCGACGGCCCCCGGCTGCGGCGCGCGCTCTGCTCCGTCCTGCCGCCCGCCCGGCAGGCCGAGGTCCTGCGCGCGTGGGAGATCGCCGTGGACAAGACCGGCGGCTACCTGTACTCGCGCGGTCTGATGGCGCTGATCTCCGGCATGGCGCACTACGTCCTGCTGGAGGTCCTGGAGGTGCCCTACGCGCCCGCACTGGCGGTGTGGGTGGGCCTGGTGTCGCAGTTCATCCCCACCATCGGCACCTATCTCGCGGGCGCCCTGCCCATGCTGATCGCCTTCACGGTCAACCCCTGGTACGCGCTGTGGGTACTGATCTTCGTGGTGATCTACCAGCAGTTCGAGAACTACGTACTGCAGCCCAAGCTGACGTCGAAGACCGTGGACATCCACCCCGCGGTCGCCTTCGGCTCGGTCATCGCGGGCACCGCGCTCCTCGGCGCGGTCGGCGCCCTGATCGCCATCCCGGCGATCGCCACGCTGCAGGCGTTCCTCGGGGCGTACGTCAGGCGCTACGACGTCACGGACGACCCTCGTGTCCACGGCCGCCGGATCCGCCGATCGGGGCCCGGTGAAGCGACGCGCCTGCGCAGACTGTGGACCCGGCGACCGGATCCGGAGAACCCACGGACGGAGGGGCCCGGGGGCGGCAGCTCCTCCTGAAGGGCCGCCCCCGGGTACGTGCGGCAAGGCCCAGCCGTCGGCTCTTGTGTCTCCGGCGGCCCACCGCGGCAGACGTACGCTCGGAGGTGCCGCGTGGTGCGCTTGACACAAAAATCGAACATCCATTCTTATGGAGGCTCCGGCGAGGCTCGTGACGGGCGATTCGACTGGGTTTGTATGGAGAAATGCCCGAGTTATCCACAGGCCGGACCCGCATCGGGGCGCATTGTCAGTGGCAGGCATTAGCGTCTTTGACGTGAAGCGATCGAATCAAGCAAACCGGGTGGAACCCATGGCAGGAACCGACCGCGAGAAGGCCCTGGACGCCGCGCTCGCACAGATTGAACGGCAATTCGGCAAGGGCGCGGTCATGCGCATGGGCGAGCGGTCGATGGAGCCCATCGAGGTCATCCCGACCGGGTCGACCGCGCTCGACGTGGCCCTGGGCGTGGGCGGCCTCCCGCGTGGCCGGGTCGTGGAGATCTACGGCCCCGAGTCCTCGGGCAAGACGACCCTCACCCTGCACGCGGTGGCCAACGCGCAGAAGGCCGGCGGCCAGGTCGCGTTCGTGGACGCGGAGCACGCCCTCGACCCCGAGTACGCGAAGAAGCTCGGCGTCGACATCGACAACCTGATCCTGTCCCAGCCGGACAACGGCGAGCAGGCCCTGGAGATCGTGGACATGCTGGTCCGCTCCGGCGCCCTCGACCTCATCGTCATCGACTCCGTCGCCGCGCTCGTCCCGCGCGCGGAGATCGAGGGCGAGATGGGCGACAGTCACGTCGGTCTGCAGGCCCGACTGATGAGCCAGGCCCTGCGGAAGATCACCAGCGCGCTCAACCAGTCCAAGACCACCGCGATCTTCATCAACCAGCTCCGCGAGAAGATCGGCGTGATGTTCGGCTCCCCGGAGACCACGACCGGTGGCCGGGCGCTGAAGTTCTACGCCTCCGTGCGCATCGACATCCGCCGCATCGAGACGCTGAAGGACGGCACGGACGCGGTCGGCAACCGCACCCGCTGCAAGGTCGTCAAGAACAAGGTCGCGCCGCCCTTCAAGCAGGCCGAGTTCGACATCCTCTACGGCCAGGGCATCAGCCGCGAGGGCGGCCTGATCGACATGGGCGTGGAGCACGGCTTCGTCCGCAAGGCCGGCGCCTGGTACACGTACGAGGGCGACCAGCTCGGCCAGGGCAAGGAGAACGCGCGCAACTTCCTGAAGGACAACCCCGACCTCGCCAACGAGATCGAGAAGAAGATCAAGGAGAAGCTGGGCGTCGGCGTGCGTCCCGAGGAGCCCGCCACCGAGCCGGGCGCGGACGCCGCCTCCGTCGCCAAGGCCGACGCCGCACCGGCGGTGCCCGCCCCCGCGACCGCCAAGGCGACCAAGTCCAAGGCCGCGGCAGCCAAGAGCTGATCCGTGACACGACGAACCGACTGGGCCGAGTACGCGGACGGCTCCGCCGGGACGGCTGACGGCGCGTACGGGGCAGCCGCGGCCCCGTACGAGACGGACCCGCACGAGATCGACCCATACGGGTCGGATCCGTACGAGACGGCTCCGACCGCCGTCGGTCCCTGTGACAGAGGCGAGGCGCGCCACGGTGACGGCGGGGCGCGCCGAGCAGGCGGACGGGGCCGTGGAACGGGCGGTGCGCGCGGGCGCCGGCGGCGCGAGCGCGGGGAGTCGTCCGCAGAGGACGGAGGTACCACTTCCTCGTCGAGGGCCGAGAAGGGGGAGCCTCCGCGGGACCCGGTCGAGCAGGCACGGGCGATCTGCCTGCGCCTGCTCACCGGGACCCCGCGCACGCGCAAACAGCTGGCCGACGCCCTGCGCAAGCGGGAGATCCCCGACGAGGCTGCCGAGGAGGTGCTGTCCAGGTTCGAGGAGGTCGGCCTGATCAACGACAGCGCCTTCGCGGACGCCTGGGTGGAGTCCCGGCACCACGGCCGCGGGCTGGCCCGGCGCGCCCTCGCCAGGGAGCTGCGGACCAAGGGCGTCGACGCCACGCTCATCGACGTGGCGGTCTCGCAGCTGGACTCCGAGCAGGAAGAGGAGACCGCGCGCGAACTCGTCGCACGGAAGCTGCGTACCACCCGGGGCCTCGACCGCGACAAGAGGCTGCGCCGCCTCGCGGGCATGCTGGCCCGCAAGGGCTACCCCGAGGGCATGGCCCTGCGGGTGGTCCGCCAGGCGCTGGAGGAGGAGGGCGAGGACACGGAGTTCCTCGGTGACTGACGCGGATTCCTGACCCGACGTCGCGGCGGGGCAGCACGGGAGATGGGGGCACTCTCCGGCCCGTACCGCGCAGGATTACCTTGCGCTCCCGGAGGGGTGAACCCCTCGCGTACGGCGGTACCGTCTGCGCCGTCGCGCGGCTGTCCGAGCCGCGTTCACTGCGCGCGTACGCCGCCCCTGGAGCTCCGGTCGGCGAACGGACCCGCACGGACACCCCGGTATGTCCAGAAAGGCGGCCCCGCCATGTCTCTGTCCGCGCGCCGCCGAAGAGCGACGCACATGCTGCTCCTCGGCGCCGGCCTGCTCCTGAGCTGCTGTGGTCCGAGCGGTTGTGCTCTTGGCGCATCCGCCTCCGGAGACAAGGACGACGGCCCGCTCACCCTCGGGTTCGTCAACGGCGGCGACAGCCAGTTCCACACGTGCCTGCAGCGGTCCGTGGAGATCACGGCCAAGAACAACTTCGCGAGGCTCGTCACGGCTAACTCCGCGCAGGACGCCACGACGGAGCTGTCCAACATCGAGGACATGATCGCGCGAGAGGTCGACGCGATCATCCTGCAGACCGTCAGCACGGACGCCTTGAAGAGCGGTCTGGCGAAGGCCAGGAGCGCGGGCATCCCCGTCTTCCTGACCTCGGTGAGCGCCGACCCGGACGACATCCTGGGCGCGGTGGTCGTCGACCTGACGGCCATCGGGCGACTGGACGCCCAGTGGGTTGCCGACGACGCGGCGGGCCGGGACGTACAGGTCGGCGTCATCGCAGGCGCGCCGGGCGGCGCCTCCGACCTGCTCGTGGACGGCTTCACCGAGGCGCTGCCGGCCAACGCCGAGGTGGTCGCCGACCAGCCCGGCATGTTCGATGCCGGCAAGGCCGGCAAGGTCGCGGAAACCATGGTCCGGGCCCACCCCGAACTGGACTACGTCTTCGTCGCCAACGAGCAGATGGCCTTCGCCGCCCGCAAGGCCTTCGACGCGGCGGGAGCCGACGAGGTCAGGATCGTGACGGTCAACGGCACCGACGAGGCCCTTGCCGCACTCAAGGACGGACGTTTCTCGGCGACGGTCTCCAACTCGGCAGGGAACACCGGCGAACTGGCCGTTCGCAACACCATCGCCCTGCTGCGCGACAGAAAGGCGGAGAAGATCGACAACACGCCGATCCGCCTGGTCACCGAGGACAACGCCGACACGGCACCGCTGTACTGCCCCGCCGCCGACTTCTGAGCCCGGCAGTCCGCACACCCTTCGGCGCGTCCGGCCGGCGGGCGGGCTACGGAACGGCCACCGGCAGTCCCGCCGCCCGCCACGCCTGGAAGCCGCCGATCAGATCGGTGGCCCGGTGCAGCCCCAGACGGTGCAGGGACTCCGCCGCCAGGCTGGAGGCGTAACCCTCGTTGCACACCACCACGACACGCAGATCGTGGTCCGTGGCCTCGGGGAGACGGTGGCTGCCCTGCGGATCCAGGCGCCACTCCAGTTCGTTGCGCTCGATCACCAAGGCACCCGCAATTACGCCGTCCCGCTCGCGCAGGGCGGCGTAGCGGATGTCCACGAGCAGCGCCGTACCCGCCTCGGCGGCGTTGTGGGCCGCACGCGGTTCGATCCGTCGGTAACCGCGGCGTACTTGTTCCAGCAGCGCGTCGATCCCGACCGGCTCGCTCACTGCCAGTCCTCCGGGCGCTCGACCTGCTCCAGCCGCAGGATCTGCCCGCTGCGGCTGTAGCGGCGGATCCGCGGCAGCGGCGGGTAGTAGGCGTGCACGGAGACCGCGTGCCGGTCGGGCGACTCGTTGAGCACCTCGTGGACGTGGTGCCGGCCGAATGAGCGCCCCTTTCCGGCGGACAGCCGGCGTTCCCGGTCCACGCCGTCGGTGAGTTCCAGTGTCCTCCAGCCGTCGCTGGGCAGCCGGGCGGCGAGCGCGTTCTCCTTGAGCTCGCCCGCCGCGGTCACGAAGGCGCCCACGGATTCGGCGTGGTCGTGCCAGCCGGTGCCGGTGCCGGGCGGCCAGCCGATCAGCCAGGCCTCGCTGCCGCCGGGTCCGTCCAGCCGCACCCAGGTGCGGCCCTCCGGGTCGAGCGGGAGGGAGGCGATCAGCTCGGCGTCGGCCGCTGTCCGCCGTACGAAGTCGAGGAGCTCGGCCTGCGTGGGAGGGGCCGAGGGCGCGGAGGAAGGGGCTGGAGAGGAAGGGGCGGAGGGGAAGACAGACACGGGTACCGTCCTGGGATGTTCGCGAGGAGCGCGCGACGGCACGTCGGAGCGGCGCGCGCGGGAGAAAGTGATGCGAATTCAGCAGGACGGGCGACACACGCAGCCCGCATAGCGGACGAGGTCCATATGGACCCTCCGCCACAGGCGCACATCGGTGTCGGTCACGATCCGGAGTAGACCATGACCGTGTGGGCCGGTCAACTCGCCGTCACCATACGGACAGCGATCGGCGACCCGTCGACGGGCGCCGGCGACCGCCGCCCCGCCTCTCCAGCGAACGCGTGCACGATCGCTCAGCGGACCCCGGCCGCGGCTCCTGCCTCCGCCTCCTCCTCCACGACTGCCTTCGTCGCCCCGCCCAGCGCCGCCTCCGCCGCCGCGTACAGATCGGCCGGGCGCACCCCGCTCAGCGCCGTGACGAGGAGGCCGTCGGGCCGCACCAGCAGCACCGTGTGGGCCGCGGCACCCGGGTAGCTCTCGGCGACCAGCAGCTCGGCCCGGTGCGGCAGCGCCGTCACCGCCGCCGCCAGCCGGGGCATGATCCCGGCGGTCATCCAGTGCTTGCGGTCCCACACACCGGTGCCCGGCGCGATCAGCAGTACCAGGAGCGCCCCGCGTCCGAGCCGGTCGCGCAACCGTACGAACGTGCCGTCCTCCGCCGTGACCACCACATCGTTGACCGGCGTACCGGGCGGTGTGCCGACGGAAACCTCTCCCGCGAGGTGCTCGGGCGCGAGCGGTGAGCCGGCGTACGCCCCCGGCGCGCCCAACGTCCCGCGCCCCAGATGGCCGTCGGCGAGCAGCGCGTCGTGGCCGCGGGCCGAACCGGGTACGAAGGAGCGCAGTCCGCCGCCGCCGCGCAGCAGCGGCAGCGCCTGGTCGGCGGCGCGCAGCCGTGCGGCGACCGCCGTGCGCCGCTCCTTCTGGTAGCTGTCGAGCAGCGCCTCATGCGGCCCGTGATGCCAGGCCAGGGCCAGCTTCCAGGCGAGATTGTCGGCGTCCCGCAGCCCTTCGTCGAGGCCCTGTGTGCCCAGCGCGCCCAAGAGGTGCGCCGCGTCTCCGGCGAGGAGGACCCGGCCCACCCGCCAGCGACGGGCCAGCCGGTGGTGGACCGTGTGGACCCCGGTGTCGAGGAGTTCGTACGACGGCGTCCCCCCGTCGGCCCAGCCGGTGAGGGTCTCGCGGACCCGGTTCACCAGCAGCTCCGGAGTGACCAGGTCCTTGCCGGGAGGCAGCAGCCAGTCCAGGCGCCATACACCGTCCGGCAGCGGGCGGCCGACGATCTCGCCGGCCGACGGGCCGGACGTCCGCCACGGTGGCATCCGGTGGAGCAAGGCCTCGCCGGTCCAGGGAAGTTCCGTGCGCAGCGCGGCGACGGCGTATCGTTCCACCGCCGTGCGGCCGGGGAAGCGGATGTCCTGGAGCTTGCGGACGGTCGAGCGGGGGCCGTCACAGCCGACCAGGTAACTGCCGCGCCACCAGGTGCCGCTGGGGCCGCGCGTGTGGGCCGTGACGCCTGAGGTCTCCTGCTCGACGCTGTCCAGGCGGCTGTCCGCCGCGACCTTGACGAGCGACTCGCGGGCGAGCGCCGCGCGCAGAATGCCGGTCAGCTCGTGCTGGGCGATGTGCAGCGGCGCCGGGTCGGTGTCGCCGAACACGACCTCGCGCGTCACCTGCTTGCGCCGCATCGACCGCCATCCGGCCCAACGGAAACCCAGCCCGGTCAGCGACGCGCCGGTCAGCCGCTCGACGAGCGTGACGGCGTCCTCACGCAGGACGACGGTGCGCGCGTGGCGCGGTTCGTCCTTGCCCGGCCCTTCGTCGAGGACGACACAGGGCACCTCCTGACGCGCCAGTGCCAGGGCGAGCGTGAGCCCGACGGGCCCAGCTCCGGCGATGATCACCGGGTCCACGGTGCGGCGCCCCCTGCCCGTGGCGGTGTCCCGGAGGACGTAGGTGAACAGGACGTTGGAGCAGGGTGCACGGTCACAGAACGTATGCAACCTACTGCCGCTGCTTGCGTCAAGCGACGGAGGCAGTGGCGAACACGCCACTGCCTCCGTTGGTGGTCATACGAGGTGACCGAGTGTCAGGTGTGCTAGACCTTGCCGACGGTTCCGGCGTCGGCGGTCTCCACGTCGTCCGCATGGAGCACCGCACCCGTCGACTTCTTCGCCCGCCGCAGCCGGCGCTCCAGCCAGCTCGCAAAGCTTGTGAGGGCGAAATTGAGCGCGATGTAGATCACGGCGACGACGGTGTAGCTGGCGATGACGTTTGCGCCGTAGTAGCCGCTCATGGTGTTGGCCGATGCGAGCAGCTCGGGGAAGGTGAGAATGGCGCCGCCGAGCGCAGTGTCCTTGAGGATCACGACGAGCTGGCTGACGATCGCCGGCAGCATCGCGGTGACTGCCTGCGGCAACAGGATCAGTCGCATGACCTGCCCCTTGCGCAGACCGATCGCCATCGCGCCCTCGGCCTGCCCCTTGGGGAGGGCCAGGATGCCGGATCGGACGATCTCGGCGAGGACGGAGGCGTTGTACAGCACCAGGCCGGTGACGACGGCGTAGAGCGGGCGGTCGTCCGAGCTGACGTTGGTGTACTCGGCGAACAGGGCCAGGCCGAAGATCATCAGGACCAGGACAGGGATGGACCGGAAGAACTCGACCACGATCGCAGCGGGAACCCTGACCCAGGCGTGGTCCGACAGTCGCGCGATGCCGAGCACGGCGCCGAGCGGCAGCGCGATGATCACCGAGAGTGCCGCGGCCTTCAGAGTGTTCTGCAGACCTGGCCAGATGTACGTCGACCAGGCCTCGGTGCCGGTGAAGAACGGCTTCCACAGGGCCCATTCCAGCTGGCCCTTGTCGTTGAGAGTGCTGAACACCCACCACAGCAAGGCGGCGAAGGCGACCAGGAAGACGATCGTGAAGACGACATTGCGTCGCTTGGCCCGGGGCCCCTGGGCGTCGTAGAGAACCGAACTCATCGCTTCACCGCCACCTTCTTGCCCACCCAGCCCAGGATCAGGCCGGTCGGCAGCGTCAACGCCACGAACACGAGAGCAATGACCGCGGAGATGAGCAACAGCTGGGCCTCGTTCTCGATCATTTCCTTCATCAGCAGCGCCGTTTCGGCCACGCCGATGGCGGCGGCCACCGTGGTGTTCTTGATGAGGGCGATCAGCACGTTCGCCAGGGGGACGACGGAGGAACGGAATGCCTGGGGCAGCACCACGTGGCGCAGCACCTGCCCGAAGCTGAGCCCGATCGCCCGGGCCGCCTCCGCCTGGCCGACGGGCACCGTGTTGATGCCGGAGCGCAGCGCCTCGCATACGAAGGCCGAGGTGTAGAGGATCAGACCGAGGACGGCGAGCCGGAAGTTGATCGTCTCGAAGTCGTCGCCGCCTCCGAGAGCCACGCCCAGCGTCTGGTTCAGGCCCAGTGACGCGAAGAGGATGATGACGGTCAGCGGGATGTTCCGCACGATGTTCACGTACGCGGTCCCGAAGCCGCGCATCAACGGCACCGGGCCGACCCGCATGGCGGCCAGTATGGTGCCCCAGATCAGGGAGCCGACGGCCGAGAGCACAGCGAGCTGTACTGTCGTCCAGATGGCTCCCGCCAGGTCGTAATCCTGAAGAAAGTCGAACACGATCTCCCGCGCTTCCGCGTGTAGGGATGCCCGCCCCGGTGCGCCGCCCCTTCCGGAGGGCGGCGCACCGGGACGGGCCCGGCCTCAGCTCTTGATGTCGCCGATCTTCGGCGCCGGCTCGTTCTTGTAGTTGGCCGGGCCGAAGTTGTCCTTGACGGCCTTCTCCCAGGACTTGTCGGCGACCATCTCCTCCAGGGCCTTGTTGATCTTGTCCTTGAGGTCGCTGCCCTTCTTGACGCCGATGCCGTAGTTCTCGTTCGTCAGCTTGAAGCCGCCGAGCTTGAACTTGCCCTTGAACTGCTCCTGGGAGGCGTAACCGGCGAGGATAGAGTCGTCCGTGGTCAGCGCGTCGACGGCGCCGTTCTGCAGGCCGGGCAGGCAGGCGGAGTACGTCGGGTACGGCTGCAGCTGTGCCTTGGGCGCCAGCTTCTTCTTGACGTTCTGCGCCGAGGTCGAGCCGGTGACCGAGCACAGCTTCGCGTCGTTCAGGTCCTCCGGCGCCTTGATCTTGTCGTCGTCGGCGCGGAGCAGCACGTCCTGGTGGGCGAGCAGGTACGGGCCGGCGAAGTCGACCTTCTCGGAGCGCTCGGGGGTGATCGAGTAGGTGGCGGCGATGAAGTCGACGTCGCCGCGCTGCAGCATGGTCTCGCGGTCGGCGCTCTTCGACTCCTTCCACTCGATCTGGTCGTCGGTGTAGCCGAGCTTCTTGGCGACGTACGTGGCGACGTCCACGTCGAAGCCCTCGTAGCCGTCCGGGGTCTTCTGGCCGAGGCCCGGCTGGTCGAACTTGATGCCGATGGTGATCTTCTTGCCGTCGCCACCGGAGGAGCCGCTGTCTCCGTCGTCGGAACCGCACGCGGTGGCGGTCAGGGCGAGGGCGAGAACGGTGGCCGAGGCGGCGGTGACCTTGCGGAGCTTCATGGTGAACATCCTTTGGCTGTGATCGAACTGCGATCGGACGATCAGAGGATCAGGCGATCGGATGCGGCCGACGGGTGCGGGCCGCCTGGGCGGGCGACGCAGGACGTCGGAGCCGCGCCGGGAGCGTCAGTGGTGGAGGATCTTCGACAGGAAGTCCTTGGCACGGTCGCTGCGCGGATTGCTGAAGAACTGGTCCGGCGTGGCCTCTTCGACGATGCGACCGTCCGCCATGAACACCACACGGTTGGCCGCGGACCGGGCGAAGCCCATCTCGTGGGTGACCACGACCATGGTCATGCCGTCACGGGCGAGCTGCTTCATGACCTCCAGCACCTCGTTGATCATCTCGGGGTCGAGAGCCGACGTCGGCTCGTCGAAGAGCATGACCTTCGGGTCCATGGCAAGCGCCCGCGCGATGGCGACGCGCTGCTGCTGGCCACCGGAGAGCTGCGCGGGGTACTTGTCCGCCTGGGCGCCCACGCCGACCCGGTCGAGCAGGGCGCGGGCCTTCTCCTCGGCCTTCTTGGCGTCGACCTTGCGGACCTTGACCTGGCCCAGGGTGACGTTCTCGAGCACGGTCTTGTGCGCGAAGAGATTGAACGACTGGAAGACCATGCCGACGTCGGCCCGCAGCCTCGCCAGCTCCTTGCCCTCCGCGGGAAGCGGCTTGCCGTCGATCGCGATCGTTCCGGAGTCGATGGTCTCCAGGCGGTTGATGGTGCGGCACAGGGTGGACTTGCCGGACCCGGAGGGTCCGATGACCACGACGACCTCGCCGCGGGTGATCGTCAGGTCGATGTCCTGGAGCACGTGCAACGCGCCGAAGTGCTTGTTGACACTCTTCAGGACGACCAGTTCGCCGGTCGAGGCCTTGTCTTCCTTGGCCACCGATACTTCGGTCATCGCTCTCGGGCTCCGTCCTCCTCGGTTTCGGAGGACAGTAGTAACGCCGAACGACCTGCGTCTCTACATCTGAGGGGAATCTGAGCATCACGATCCGATAGCAATCGGACACGAGTCGTAGCACTGATGAGCGGGGCTCATATCGGCCGGATAACTTCGAGCGGCCGCACCCGGAACCCTCTTGACGCCGTCCCCTTCCATCGGCGTCACTGCACAAGGCGCACGCGCGCGTGCGCCAGTCTTTCTACCCATCCCGATCGTACGGCCGATGAACCGAAGGGGGCCCGGATGAGACTGCTGCTCGTCGAGGACGACAACCACGTGGCCGCCGCTCTGTCCGCGATCCTGGCTCGGCACGGCTTCGACGTCACCCACGCGCGCAGCGGCGAGGAGGCACTCCAGGCGCTCGTCCCCGAAAGCGACTGCTTCGGGGTCGTCCTCCTCGACCTGGGCCTGCCCGACCAGGACGGCTACGAGGTCTGCGGCAAGATCCGCAAGCGCACCGGCACCCCCGTCATCATGGTCACCGCCCGCTCCGACGTCCGCTCCCGCATCCACGGCCTGAACCTCGGCGCCGACGACTACGTGGTCAAGCCGTACGACACGGGTGAGCTGCTCGCCCGCATCCACGCCGTCAGCCGGCGCAGCGTCCACGAGGACGCCACGGGAAACACCGAGACCGTGGTGCGGCTCGGAGCGGTGCGCATCGAACTGCCGACGCGCCAGGTCAGCGTGGACGGTTCGGTTGTCCAACTCACCCGCAAGGAGTTCGACCTTCTCGCCCTGCTCGCACAGCGCCCGGGAGTGGTCTTCCGCCGCGAGCAGATCATCAGCGAGGTCTGGCGCACCAGCTGGGAGGGGACCGGGCGCACGCTGGAGGTGCACGTCGCCTCCCTGCGCGCCAAGCTGCGCATGCCGGCGCTCATCGAGACCGTCCGCGGCGTCGGCTACCGCCTCGTCGCCCCCACCACGTAGCGGGGCCGGGTGAGCACACGCCTGCTCCCGCTGCTCATCGTCCTGATGGCGGCCGTACTGCTCGCGCTCGGTGTCCCGCTGGGCGTGAGCGTCGCGCGCGCGGAGCAGCAGCAGGTCGTCGTCGACCGCATAGACGACACGGCACGCTTCGCCGCACTCGCCCAGTTCGTCACCGAGGACACGCCCGGCGGCTCCCGCCGGACGACCACGGACGAGCGCCTGGAGACCCTGCAGACCGAGCTCATCAGCTACTACGAGGTCTACGGAATCAAGGCGGGCGTCTTCTACCGCAACCACATCCCGATGGCCAACGCGCCCACGACCTGGTTCCTCCCGCCGACGGGCGAGGTGCGGGACGCCTTCGACGAGGCGCTGCTCAGCCGCCGCAGCCATGATCCGCAGCAGGTGTGGCCCTGGGAGGAAGGCCGGCTCGTGGTCGCCTCACCGGTCATCCGGGACGGGGACGTCGTCGCGGTGGTGGTCACCGACTCGCCGACCGACTCGATGCGCTCGCGCACCCTGCGCGGCTGGCTGCTCATCGGAGCCGGCGAGGTCGCTGCCATGCTGCTCGCCGTAGGCGCCGCGCTCCGGCTGACGGGATGGGTGCTCAGACCGGTACGCGTCCTGGACGCCACCACCCACGACATCGCCACCGGACGGCTCAAGTCCAGGGTCGCGCCGGCCGGGGGACCGCCGGAGCTCCGGCGCCTGGCCCGGTCGTTCAACGAGATGGCGGACCACGTGGAGGACGCACTCGAGCAGCAGCGTGCCTTCGTCGCCGACGCCTCGCACCAGCTGCGCAACCCGCTCGCCGCTCTGCTGCTGCGCATCGAACTGCTCGCCCTGGAACTGCCGGAGGGCAACGAGGAGATCGCCTCCGTCCAGACCGAGGGCAAGCGCCTGGCCCGGGTCCTGGACGACCTCCTCGATCTGGCGCTGGCCGAGCACAGCGAGGCGGACCTGAAGGTCACCGACATCGGCGCGCTGGCCGCCGAGCGGCTGGCGGCCTGGTCGCCGACGGCCGAGGCCAAGGGCGTGAGGCTGGTGGGGGACTGCCCGCCGACCACGGGCTGGGCCGACCCGGTGAGCCTGTCCAGCGCCCTGGACGCGGTCATCGACAACGCGGTGAAGTTCACGCCGCGGGGCGAGACCGTCCGGGTCACGGTCGGCTCCACCGGGGAGGCCACCGACGTCGTCGTCACCGACAACGGGCCCGGGCTGACCGACGAGGAGCTCGCGCGCGTGGGCGACCGTTTCTGGCGCAGCGGCCGGCATCAGAACATCAAGGGATCCGGCCTCGGGCTGTCCATCTGCCGGGCGCTGCTCGCGGCGGGCGACGGCTCGATCTCCTTCGGCCACCACGAGCCGCACGGCCTGGAGGTGACGGTCACGGTGCCGAGGTCGGCACCGCGGAAGGAACCGGAACGGCCCTACGGCTTCACCGACGGTAGGCCTTACGGCTTCACCGACCGGTAGTAGCGCCGGGCCCCCTCGTGCAGCTCCAGGGGGTCGGTGTAGATCGCCGTACGCAGGTCCACCAGTTGCGCGGAGTGGACGTGTGCCCCGATGCCGTCGCGGCTGTCCAGCACCGTCCTGGTCAGCCACTCGGTGAGCCGCGGATCCACGTCCGCGCGGGTCACCAGCAGGTTGGACACGGCCATGGTGGGAACCACCGCGCCGTTCTGCACGGTGGGGTAGGCCGACTCCGCCATGTTGGTGGTGCGGTAGTAGCGGGTCGCGCCGCCGGACTCGTGCAACTTGGTGACGAGGTCCTCGCCGATCGGTACGAACCGGAAGGCGGAGTCCTCCGCGATCTTCCTGAGCCCGTCCGTCGGCACCCCGCCCGACCAGAAGAACGCGTCGAGCCCGTCGCCCAGCCGCCCGGGGCCGGTGTCGATGCCGTCCGCGCGGGGCGTGATGTCCGTCTCCGGGTCGATGCCCACGGCCCGCAGCAGCCGGGTGGCGATCAGCCGTACGCCCGAGTTGGGCAACCCTATGGCGACCCGCTTGCCGCGCAGGTCCGCGACCGACTGGATGTCCGAGTCGCTGGGTACCACGAGCTGCACATAGTCGTCGTAGAGGCGGGTGACTCCGCGCAGTTCCTCGGCGCCGGGCCCTCCGGCCATCTTGTACGTCTCCACCGCGTCGGCCGCGGCGATCGTGAAGTCGGCCTCCCCGGACGCCACCCGCTCGACGTTCTCCTGCGAGCCCGCGCTGGTCATCAGCCGTACCTTCAGACCCGGCATGTCCTTGCGCAGCTCGGTGCGCAGCAGCTCGCCGTACCGCTGGTAGACCCCCGCGCGCGTGCCCGTGCTGAACGTGATCGTCCCGCTCGGCGGCTCCTCGCCCAGCGGCAGCAGCCACCACAGGAGCAGCCCGAGGGCGACGACGCCGGCGACCGCCGCCCGGACGGCCCGGCGCCTGCCTGTGCGGGACAGCAGCGTGGACATGTGCGCGATCCTGCCAGCCCGCAACCACGCTGACCAGGGCCGAGCTCACACGACGGCCGTGCGGAAAGCGCCAGGGCCGACTGTCGGTGGCGCTCGCTACAGTCGTCGGCATGAGTACCTCGCCCGCCGACCTGGTCCGCGTCTTCCACCGTGCCTTCGGGCTGGACGCCCGCAGCACTCCGACGGAGGTCTCGCCCGAGCTGGCCGCCCAGAGAGGCGAGCTGCTCGCCGAGGAGGCCGCGGAGGTCGCAGAGGTGTCGGTGACGGGCCCGCTCGACCGGCTCGCTCACGAACTGGCCGACGTCGTCTACGTCGCCTACGGCACGGCTCTCGTCCACGGCATCGACCTGGACGCGGTGATCGCCGAGGTCCACCGCTCGAACATGACCAAGCTGGGTCCCGACGGCCGGGTCAGCCGCAGGGCCGACGGCAAGGTCCTCAAGGGCGAGCACTACGAGGCACCGGACGTGTCGGGCGTACTGCACCGCCAGGGGTGGACGCCCGGGACGCCGGAACAGTCGGGGGCCCTGGGCGCCTGACGCGCGATGCCGTATCCATGCCGCCGGCACCGACGCGGGCCGACCCCGGCACCCGCGTGCCGGGGTCGGGGTCGGCGTCAGTCGCCCACCGACGCCTCCGCACCGGCGGTCCGCGGCGTGCCGTCCGGTCCGCCCGGGACGCCGCCGGGACGGTCGGGGTCGTCGCGGCGGAACAGGCGGGTCGCCAGCGGCTCGGTGAAGCGGGCGGTGAGGGGGCCGAGGACGACCAGGATGAGCACGTAGGCCGTGGCCAGCGGGCCCAGGGACGGTTCGATGCCGGCCGAGACCGCGAGGCCCGCGATGACGATCGAGAACTCACCACGAGCCACCAGCGCGCCGCCCGTACGCCAGCGGCCCTTGACGGAGATCCCCGCACGCCGGGCGGCCCAGTACCCGGTCGCGATCTTCGTCACGGCGGTGAGCAGGGCCAGGGCGAGCGCGGGCAACAGGACCGGAGGAATGCTGGCCGGATCGGTGTGCAGCCCGAAGAAGACGAAGAAGACGGCGGCGAACAGGTCCCGCAGCGGGCTCAGCAGCGTGTGCGCCCCCTCCGCGACCTCCCCGGACAGCGCGATGCCCACCAGGAAGGCGCCCACCGCGGCCGACACCTGGAGCTGCTGCGCGACACCCGCGACCAGGATCGTCAGCCCGAGCACCACCAGCAGCAGCTTCTCCGGGTCGTCACTGGAGACGAACCGGGAGATGAGCCGGCCGTAGCGCACCGCCACGAACAGCACGAGGCCCGCCGCGGCCAGCGCGATCGCCAGCGTGATGCTCCCGGTCATCAGCCCGGCGCCGGCCACCAGAGCCGTGACGATCGGCAGGTACACCGCCATCGCCAGGTCCTCCAGGACCAGCACACTCAGGATCACCGGGGTCTCCCGGTTGCCGACCCGGCCCAGGTCGCCCAGCACCTTGGCGATGACGCCGGACGACGAGATCCAGGTCACACCCGCCAGGACGACGGCGGCCACCGGACCCCAGCCCAGCAGCAGCGCGGCCACCGCGCCCGGTACGGCGTTGAGCGCGCAGTCGACGAGGCCGGCCGGATAGTGGGCCTTGAGGTTGGTGACCAGGTCACCGGCCGAGTACTCCAGGCCCAGCATCAGCAGCAGCAGGATGACGCCGATCTCGGCGCCGATGGCGACGAATTCCTCGCTCGCGCCCAGCGGAAGCAGACCGCCCTCACCGAACGCGAGACCGGCCAGCAGGTACAGCGGGATGGGGGAGAGGCGGTAGCGGCCGGCGAACCGGCCGAGCAGCCCGAGCCCCAGGATGATGGAGCCGAACTCGATCAGGAGAACCGCGGAGTGCACCGGCTCACTCCTGCCCGAGTATCGCCGCGGCCGCGTCGACGCCCTCACGGGTGCCGATGACGATCAACGTGTCACCACCCACCAGACGGAAGTCCGGCGCCGGCGACGGAATGGCCTCGGCGCGGCGCAGCACCGCCACGACCGACGCGCCGGTGTCGGTCCGCATCCGCGTGTCGCCGAGCACCCGCCCGTTCCAGCGGGACGTGGCGGCCACCTCGATCCGCTCGGCGACCAGCCCGAGATCCGTGGTGTAGAGCAGGTTCGCGCTGTGGTGGGACGGCTTCAGCGCGTCGATCAGCGCGCTCGCCTCCGGGCCGGCCAGCCGAAGCGAGTGGGCGCAGGAATCGGGGTCGTCGGCCCGGTACACGTTCACCGTCCGGGTGCCGTCGCGGTGCGCCACCACCGACAGATGGCGGTGTTCGCGGGTCACCAGGTCGTACTGGACCCCGATACCCGGCAGCGGCGTCGCCCTGAGGCGTGGAGCTGACACGAGTTTCCCCTCATTCTCTTGCGTCTCTGGCTGCGCCTGGCGCACGTCAGTGACGTGCTCGCGGCCTCGCCATGCTGTCATCCGCACGTACGGTGGCGATATGGGTGTCGTGACGGATATACGCGGCCGGTCGCGGGCGGCGAAGCTGGTCGCGGCGGTGTTGCGCGCGAAGGCCGGGAGGAGCGGGAAGGGAACCGTGTCGCTGTTCTGGCGGATCTTCTCGCTCAACGCCGCGGGTCTCGTCGCGGCCACGGCGCTGCTGCTGGGACCGGTCACCGTGTCGACCCCCGTCCTGCCCGGCGAGGCACTGATCCTCCTCGGGGGCCTCGCGGCGCTGCTGGCCGGCAACGCGGTCGTCCTGCGCATAGGACTCACCCCACTGCACCGGCTGGGCCGGGCCATGGCCACCGCCGACCTGCTGGTCCCGGGGGCCCGCCCGACGGTCGCCGGGCCTGCGGAGGCGGCCCAGCTGATCGCGACGTACAACACCATGCTCGACCGGCTCCAGGCCGAACGGGCTGCCGGGGCGGGCCGCGCCCTGCACGCACAGGAACGCGAACGCCACCGCATCGCCAGGGAACTCCACGACGAGGTGGGCCAGACCCTCACCGCCGTCCTCCTCCAGCTCAAGCGGGTCGCCGACCGGGTCCCCGGGGAACTGCGCGAGGAAGTGTCCCTCGCCCAGGAGGCGACCCGGTCCGGCCTGGACGAGATCCGGCGCATCGCCCGCCGGCTGCGCCCCGGCGTCCTGGAGGAACTCGGCCTCGCCAGCGCCCTGCGCTCGCTCGCCGCCGAGTTCACGCACCACGGGCTCACCGTCCACCACCACGTCTCCGGCGACCTCCCTCCGCTCGCCCCCGAGGCGGAACTCGTGATCTACCGGGTCGCCCAGGAGGGTTTGACCAACACCGCCCGCCACGCCGCCGCCGACCGCGCCGAACTCAGCCTCCGCCCGCTGCCCGACGGTGTCGAACTACTCGTACGGGACAACGGCACCGGCCTCGGTGCGGCCCCCGAGGGCGCCGGAATCCGCGGCATGCGGGAGCGGGCCCTGCTGATAGGAGCCGAGATCCATTTCGAACCCGCCCCCGGACGGGGCACCGACGTACACCTGCGCGTCCCCGCTCATCCCGGGGAGGGCCGCGGTGACCACCACGGAGGCGACCCGACCGAAGGTCGAACCGAAGACCGACCCGGAGACCGCGCCTGATGCCCGCCCGGCCCCCGATCCGCGTCCTGCTCGCCGACGACCACACCCTCGTACGCCGGGGAGTGCGCCTCATCCTGGACGGAGAACCGGACCTGACGGTCGTCGCCGAGGCAGGCGACGGCGCCGAGGCGGTGGCGGCCGCGAGGGCCACCGAGGTCGACCTGGCCGTCCTGGACGTCGCCATGCCCCGCATGACCGGCCTCCAGGCAGCCCGCGAGCTCTCCCGCCGCCTGCCCGAGCTGCGCATCCTGATCCTGACCATGTACGACAACGAGCAGTACTTCTTCGAGGCCCTCAAGGCCGGGGCCTGCGGATACGTCCTCAAGTCCGTCGCCGACCGCGACCTGGTGGAGGCGTGCCGGGCAGCCGTGCGCGACGAGCCGTTCATCTACCCGGGCGCCGAACGTGCCCTGGTCCGTTCCTACCTGGACCGTCTGCACGGCGGCGGCGGTCTGCCCGAGCGGCCCATCACCGAGCGCGAGGAGGAGATCCTCAAGCTCGTCGCCGAGGGCCACACCTCCAAGGAGATCGGCGAGCTGCTCTTCATCAGCGCCAAGACCGTCGAACGCCACCGCGCGAACCTCCTCCAGAAGCTGGGCGTGCGCGACCGTCTGGAGCTCACCCGGTACGCGATCCGCGCGGGCCTCATCGAGCCCTGACCAGGTGCGATCGCGGTTGTCCACAGGTGGCCCGGGCCACCACCGCCGACCGCCTACCCTTATTGCCATGAGCAGCATCGACCGGAGCCAGTCAGCGGGCGGCACGCGCACCTACGAAGTACGCACCTACGGGTGCCAGATGAACGTCCACGACTCCGAGCGATTGTCCGGGCTGCTGGAAGACGCGGGTTACGTCCGCGCCCCCGAGGGCGCCGACGGCGACGCGGACGTCGTCGTCTTCAACACCTGTGCGGTGCGGGAGAACGCCGACAACAAGCTGTACGGCAACCTGGGCCACCTCGCCCCGAAGAAGGCGAGCCGCCCCGGGATGCAGATCGCCGTCGGCGGCTGCCTGGCGCAGAAGGACCGCGACACCATCGTGAAGCGGGCCCCCTGGGTCGACGTCGTCTTCGGCACCCACAACATCGGCAAGCTCCCGGTGCTGCTGGAGCGCGCCCGCGTGCAGGAGGAGGCGCAGGTCGAGATCGCCGAGTCCCTGGAGGCGTTCCCGTCCACGCTGCCCACCCGGCGCGAGAGCGCCTACGCGGCCTGGGTCTCCATCTCCGTCGGTTGCAACAACACCTGCACCTTCTGCATCGTCCCGGCGCTGCGCGGCAAGGAGAAGGACCGCCGGCCCGGCGACATCCTGGCCGAGATCGAGGCCCTGGTCGCCGAGGGCGTCTCCGAGATCACCCTCCTCGGGCAGAACGTCAACGCGTACGGTTCCGACATCGGCGACCGCGAGGCCTTCAGCAAGCTGCTGCGCGCCTGCGGGTCCATCGAGGGCCTGGAGCGCGTCCGCTTCACCTCCCCGCACCCGCGCGACTTCACCGACGACGTGATCGCCGCCATGGCCGAGACGCCGAACGTGATGCCGCAGCTGCACATGCCGCTCCAGTCCGGCTCGGACCCGGTGCTCAAGGCGATGCGCCGCTCGTACCGGCAGGAGCGCTTCCTGGGGATCATCGAGAAGGTGCGGGCCGCCATCCCGCACGCGGCGATCACCACCGACATCATCGTGGGCTTCCCCGGCGAGACCGAGGAGGACTTCCAGCAGACGCTGCACGTGGTGCGCGAGGCCCGGTTCGCGCAGGCCTTCACGTTCCAGTACTCGAAGCGGCCCGGCACCCCGGCCGCCGAGATGGACGACCAGATCCCCAAGGCGGTCGTCCAGGAGCGCTACGAGCGTCTTGTGGCCCTCCAGGAGGAGATCTCCTGGGAGGAGAACAAGAGGCAGGTCGGCCGCACCCTGGAGCTGATGGTCGCCGAGGGCGAGGGCCGCAAGGACGGCACCACTCACCGGCTCTCCGGCCGCGCCCCCGACAACCGCCTGGTGCACTTCACCAAGCCCGACCAGGAGGTCCGCCCGGGTGACGTGGTGACGGTCGAGATCACCTACGCCGCTCCGCACCACCTCCTCGCCGAGGGCGCGGTGCTCGACGTGCGCCGCACCCGCGCGGGCGACGCCTGGGAGAAGCGCAACGCGGCCGAGCAGGCCAAGCCCGTCGGCGTGATGCTGGGCCTGCCGAAGATCGGCGCTCCCGAGCCCCTGCCGGCCGTGGCGAGCGGCTGCGGCTGCGACTGACCGCAGGGCGGGCGCCTGCGGAGGGCGGTACGGGGTTACGCTGCCGATCATGCTTGTCGCCGCCGCCGTCTGTCCCTGCCCGCCGCTCCTCGTACCGGAGGTCGCCGCGGGCGCCGCACCCGAGCTGGACGCCGCGCGCGCCGCGTGCACGGACGCGCTGGGCGTGCTCGCCGCCGCCCGGCCCGACCGGCTGGTGGTCGTCGGACCCGCGGACTCCACGGGTCCCGAGGTCCACCCGCAGGGCACACGGGGCTCGTTCCGCGGCTTCGGCGTGGAGCTGGACGTGTGCCTGGGCACCGACATCGGCGCGGCCGCCGGACTGGGCCTGCCGTACGGGTTTGCCGTGGGTGCCTGGCTGCTCGGGCGGACCGGGTGGGTCGACGCCCCCGTCGAGGGGATCGGCGTGGGCGAGGCCCTCCCCGCCGAGCGCTGCGCCGCCGTCGGACGGGACGTCGCCGCGCGGGCCGGGCGGGTCTCGCTGCTGGTGCTGGGCGATGCCAGTGCGTGCCGCACGATCAAGGCCCCCGGCTACCTGGACGAGCGGGCGGCGCCCTTCGACGCCGCGGCGGGGCGTGCCCTGGGATCGGCGGACATGGCCGCTCTCATGGCGCTGGACGCCGGCCTGGCCCGCGAGCTGAAGGTGTCCGGCCGGGCGCCGTGGCAGGTCCTGGCGGGCGCGGCAGAGGGCACGTCCCTCACCGGTGAGCTGCTGTACGAGGACGCCCCGTACGGGGTGGGGTACGTGGTGGCGGCCTGGTCGTAGCCGTAGGAGGACGTTCGGGGGCGCACAGGCGGACGGCCCGGTGCAGATCGGCTGATCCGCGCCGGGCCGTCCGCCTGCGCGCCGGTGACCCGCCTGTGCGCCGAGGCGCGCGGATCCCGTGGTTCCTGCGGGTCAGGAAGCCGGCGGCGGCCCGGCGGGCGGGGGACCGCCCGGCGTGCCTCCGCCCCCGTCCGTGCCCTCGGCGTCCTTGTGGGCGAGGCGGTCCATGGCGCCCTTGGCCTTGTCCGTACCCGTGTGGATCCGGTCGCTGTACTTGTGCTTGGTCCTCTCGTCGACGGTCTTCGCCACCTTGTCGAGACCGCGATCGATCTTGTCCCCGTGCTGCTGTGCGAGGTCGGAGACCTTGCCCTTCGCAGGTTCCAGTCTGGCCTTCAGATTGTGCAGGAGACCCATGGTTCACCTTCCCTAGCGGGGCGTCAGGTGCGGGCGCCCTCGTCGGACTCGTTGTCCACGGCCTCCCCGGCGGACTGCTGCTTGGGGATCCCGACGCCTTCCGAGTCGGTGGCCGCGGCGGCCTCGTCCGGCTCCGCGGGCCGCGCCGTGTTGCGGGGCCCGGCGTCGGTCGATTCCGCGGCCTCGGCAGCGTTCTCCTCCGTCGCACGCGCGGGGCTCGGGGTGTCGGCCCGTGTTTCGGCGGCCGACGCCTCCTCCGTGGTCTTTGACCTCCGAAGAATCCGTGCAAAAACGCCCATATCAACTCCATACGTTACTCGTGCGGGCGAAATCCCGCGGTCATCCGGTGCGTCCGTTTGCGTGACCCGGGTCGCGGGCCCGGCGGTCCGGAGCCGGGAACCTCGCAACGGGCAACGACCCCGGCCGCGCCCCGTCACGTAACTCGTTCGAGGGCGGGCCGAGAGGTTTGCGAGACTGGGGCGGTGAGCAGCGCACCCCCCGCCCCCCGCGTCATCGCCGTCGTCGGACCCACCGCGGCCGGAAAGTCCGATCTGGGCGTTTTCCTGGCCCAGCGGCTCGGCGGCGAGGTCGTCAACGCCGACTCCATGCAGCTCTACCGTGGGATGGACATCGGCACCGCCAAGCTGACGCCCGAGGAGCGCGGCGGGGTCCCGCACCACCTCCTCGACATCTGGGACGTGACCGTCACCGCGTCCGTCGCCGAGTACCAGCGGCTGGCCCGGGAGCGGATCGACGCGCTGCTCGCCGAGGGACGCTGGCCGATTCTGGTCGGCGGCTCCGGCCTCTACGTCCGCGGCGCAGTCGACAACCTGGAGTTCCCCGGAACCGACCCCGAGGTCAGGGCCCGGCTGGAGGAGGAGCTCGCGCAGCGGGGGTCGGGAGCACTGCACACCCGCCTGGCCGCTGCCGATCCGGAGGCGGCGCGGGCCATCCTCCCCAGCAACGGGCGGCGGATCGTGCGGGCCCTGGAGGTCATCGAGATCACCGGCAGGCCCTTCACCGCCAACCTTCCCGGCCACGACTCCGTCTACGACACCGTCCAGATCGGCGTCGACGTGGCCCGCCCGGAGCTGGACGAGCGCATCGCCCGCCGGGTCGACCGGATGTGGGAGCAGGGCCTGGTGGACGAGGTGCGCGCCCTCGAGGCGCAGGGGTTGCGCGAGGGGCGTACGGCGTCGCGCGCGCTCGGCTACCAGCAGGTACTCGCGGCGCTCGAGGGCGAGTGCACGCTCGACGAGGCGCGGGCCGAGACCGTCCGTGCGACCAAACGCTTCGCGCGCCGTCAGGATTCATGGTTCAGGCGCGACCCGCGGGTGCACTGGTTGAGTGGGGCTGTGGTGGACCGCAGGGAACTTCCGCAGCTCGCGCTGTCGTTGATCGAACGACCGGTTACAGCCTGATCACGTGATGGCATCGGGACGCCCCGGCCGCCATCCCGGCCTTCGGCGGCGTGCCATCATCGAGCTTCGATCGACCGAGTGAGTCCTAGTTGGGAGGGCGCGTGGCGATGGAGGCCGGCCCTCGCGACACCGCACCGAGTACCGAACACGTCACCGCCGACCACGGTGACCCGGAGTCGGACGGAGCCGCTCTGAGTCCCGACGGCCCCGACGAGACGCCGGAGGGCGTGGCCGCCGACGGCCCCGAGCCCGACGCCATGTACGGGGACGAGGTGGAGGTCGAGCTGCGTCCGCAGCGGCGGCTGCGGCTCTGGCAGCTCGCCCCCATCGTGTGCCTGGCCGCGGTCGGCTCCCTGATGTTCGCCTTCCCGCTCGCCTTCGACTTCGGTGACAGCGGCGCAGTGATCGCGATGCTGGGGCTGCTGATCTGCTCGTGCGCGGCCGGCTGGGGCATGATGGCCGCCCGCCGCGTCGGTTACACGTGGCCGGGGTTGCCGCAGCGCGGCTCGGGTCGGCGCGCCGACTGGCGGATGATCCTCGCCTACGCCCTGGCGGTCGCCGCCGTCGTCGTCCTGGCCGTGTGGCGGGTGGCCCGGCTGCGGGGCTGACGCGAGCCCACCGCCGGGGACCGACGGCCACGCGCGCGTGGCCGTGCGGGTGACCAGGAGCACCGCCCGCTCCGTCGTACCCACCCCGTACGATTGAGGAATGAGCACGCGGATCGCCTTCCTCAAGGGTCACGGCACCGAGAACGACTTCGTGATCGTTCCGGACCCGGACAACGTCCTCGACCTGCCTCCCGCCGCCGCCGCCGCCCTGTGCGACCGCCGCGCGGGCCTCGGCGGCGACGGACTGCTGCACGTGGTGCGGTCCGCGGCGCACCCCGAGGCCAGGGCCATGGCCGCCGAGGCCGAGTGGTTCATGGACTACCGCAACGGCGACGGCTCGGTCGCGGAGATGTGCGGCAACGGCGTGCGGGTCTTCGCGCGCTACCTCCAGCGCGCCGGGCACGTCACCGAGGGAGACCTCGCCATCGCCACCCGCGGCGGCGTGAAGACCGTGCACCTCGCCAAGGACGGGTCCGGCAGCGGCGACGCCGCGGGCGACATCACCGTCGGAATGGGCCGGGCGCTGCTCCCCGAAGGCGACGTCGAGGTGAGCGTGGGCGAGCGCAGCTGGCCCGCACGCAACGTGAACATGGGCAATCCGCACGCCGTGGCCTTCGTCGCCGACCTGGACCACGCGGGCGACCTGTTCTCCCCGCCGCCGTTCCGGCCGGCCGCCGCCTATCCGGACGGAGTGAACCTCGAGTTCGTGGTCGACCGAGGCCCCCGCCACGTCGCGATGCGCGTGCACGAGCGCGGCTCCGGGGAGACCCGCTCGTGCGGCACGGGCGCGTGTGCCGTCGCCGTCGCCACCGCCCGCAGGGACGGCGTCGACCCGGCGGTCACCGGCACGCCGGTGACGTACACCGTCGACGTGCCGGGCGGCACCCTGGTGATCACCGAGCACCCCGACGGCGAGATCGAGATGACGGGCCCCGCGGTGATCGTCGCCGAGGGCGAGTTCGATGCCGGATGGCTGGAAGGGGTACTCGCCTGAACCACAGCCCGGTCCATGACACTCAGTGCGAAAACATAAACCCTCGGTCCATCGCTCGAATGGGTGATCCGTTTCACGCTCGGCGAGAGGCGGTCAGCGGCACGTGATGGGCTCGATAGCATCAAGCACCGGCCCGGACGGGGGACCGACACCATCCCCTGAGCCGTGTCCGCCCTGGGATACCCCGTCCGCCGGTCCGTGCAGCCGGAGGTGCCCATGAATGCGGAGGCCGTCAATCCATCCAGTCCGGGCGCAGTGCCGCCCGCGACCAACGGCGCCGTCGCGCCGACGGCGTCTCGCAGGAAGGCCCGCGCCCGGATCGACCTGCGCAGGCTGGGCCGCGTCGCGCTGCTCGGCCCCGCCGCCCGCGGCCGGCTGCCCGACGCCATCAGCCACGTCGTCGAGGCCCACCGCGCCCATCACCCCGACGCCGACCTCGACCCGTTGCGCCGCGCCTACCTGCTGGCGGAGTCCTCGCACCGCGGCCAGATGCGCAAGAGCGGCGAGCCGTACATCACCCACCCCCTCGCCGTGACGCTGATCCTCGCCGAACTCGGCGCGGAGACCACCACCTTGACCGCCTCCCTCCTCCACGACACCGTCGAGGACACGGACGTGACGCTGGACCAGGTCGGCGAGCAGTTCGGCGCAGAGGTCCGCTACCTCGTCGACGGCGTCACCAAACTGGAGAAGGTCGACTACGGCGCCGCCGCCGAGCCCGAGACCTTCCGCAAGATGCTCCTCGCCACCGGCAACGACGTCCGGGTGATGTCGATCAAACTCGCCGACCGGCTCCACAACATGCGCACCCTCGGCGTCATGCGCCGCGAGAAACAGGAGCGCATCGCCAAGGTGACCCGGGACGTGCTCATCCCGCTCGCCGAACGGCTCGGCGTCCAGGCGCTCAAGTCCGAGCTGGAGGACCTCGTCTTCGCGGTCATGCACCCCGAGGAGTACGAGCACACCCGGAAGTTGGTCACCGAGAACGCCGCCCGCGCGGACGACCCGCTCGCCGAGGTGGCCGACGAGGTGCGCAGGGTGCTCCGCGAGGCGGACATCACGGCCGAAGTCCTCATCCGGCCCCGCCACTTCGTCTCCGTGCACCGCGTCTCCCGCAAGCGCGATCCGCTCCGCGGCGCCGACTTCGGACGCCTCCTGGTGCTCGTGCAGGAGGACGCCGACTGCTACGCCGTCCTCGGCGAACTGCACACCTGTATGACGCCCGTCGTCTCGGAGTTCAAGGACTTCATCGCCGTACCGAAGTTCAACCTGTACCAGTCGCTGCACACCGCGGTGGCCCGCGCGCAGGACGGCCAGGTCGTCGAGGTCCTCATCCGCACCCACCAGATGCACAAGGTCGCCGAGGCCGGAGTCGTCGCGCTCGGCAATCCCTACGCACCGCCGTCGGAGGAGCAGACCGCGGGCGACGGCGAGCGCGTCGACCCGACCCGGCCGGGCTGGCTCTCCCGGCTGCTCGACTGGCAGCGCGGCGCCCCCGACCCCGACACCTTCTGGTCCACCCTCCGCGAGGACCTCGCGCAGGACCGCGAGATCACCGTCTTCCGGCCCGACGGCGGCACCCTGAGCGGCCTGCCCGAGGGCGCGACCTGCGTGGACGCCGCGTACGCCCAGTACGGCGAGGACGCGCACGCGTGCATGGGGGCCCGGGTCAACGGCCGCCTGGCGACCATGAGCACGGTGCTGCGCGACGGCGACACCGTGCAGCTCCTGATGGGGCAGGACCCCGCCTCCGAGCCCTCCCGGGAGTGGCTGGAGCACGCCCACACGCCTGCCGCGCGGATCGCCATCCAGCGTCGGCTCGCGGCCCACCCGGCACCGGAGCCCGCCGAACCGGACGAGACGACGCGCGGTCCCGTCGCCGGCGACGCGCCCGCCCCGCGTCCGACGGCCGACGGGCCGGCACCCCGGCTCGCCTTCGCCGACGTCCTCGTCGACGTGCCCGGGGCGACCGTGCGACTGGCCGGGTGCTGCACCCCCGTGCCACCCGACGAGATCACCGGCTTCGCCGTGCGCGGGGGAGTGGTGACCGTGCACCGCGCGGAGTGCGCCGTGGTGACGCGCATGAAGAGCGCGGGGCGCTCCGAGGTCGGTGTGCACTGGGGCGAGAGCCCCGAATGCCGGGTCACCCTGCTCGCCGAATCGTTCGGCCGACCGCATCTCCTGGCCGACCTCACCGAGGCCATGGCCCTCGAAGGCGCCGAGATCGTCTCCGCCACCGTCGAACCCCCCGACCGGCAGCGGGTCCGCCACACCTACACCGTCCTGCTCCCGGACGCCGCCCGGCTGCCCGCCCTCATGCGTGCCATGCGGGACGTGGCCGGGGTGTACGACGTCAGCCGGGCACAACCGCAGCCGACCGGCGCCTGACCTGGTATCCCACCGCAGAGCCGGAGCAGGCCACGGACGGACGGACGTACCCGTTCGGGTGCTCCGGGCGCGCGCCGTCGCCGCGGCGCACACCCGCGCTGATAGCCGTGGGGCATGCCGCACACCCCCCACTCCCCGGCTTCCCGACCCCGCGCCCGATCCCACCGCCGGTCCACAGCCGTCGCGCTGCTCGCCTCGGCCGTCTCCGTCTGCCTGGTCGCCGCGAGCGCCCCACCGGTCCCCCTGGGCGTCGGCGACCGCCTCTTCCCGTACCTGGGCAACCCCGGGTACGACGTGGCGGCGTACGACCTCGCCTTCACCTACTCCGGCAGCAACCGTGAGCCGCTGAAGGCCGTCACCACCATCGACGCCCGGACCACCGCCGACCTGGACCGGATCAACCTCGACTTCGCCCACGGAAAGGTCGTCTCCGTCGAGGTCGACGGCGAGCCCGCGGGCTTCGCCACCGCGGCCGAGGATCTCGTCGTCACGCCCGACGTCGCGCTCCACGAGGGCGAGCAGGTGCGGATCACCGTGCGGCACAGCAGCGACCCCGTGTCCCCCGAGGACCGCCAGGGCGGCTGGGTGCGCACCGCCGACGGACTCGCCATGGCCAACCAGGCCGACGTCGCCCATCTGGTGTTCCCCTGCAACGACCACCCCTCCGACAAGGCACGGTTCACCATCCGCGTCACCGCCCCCGACGGGCTCACGGCCGTCGCGGGCGGCCTGCCCACGGGCGTGGAACGGGCCGGCGGATCGACCACCTGGACGTACCGGACCGCGCACCCCATGGCCACCGAGCTGGCGCAGGTGTCCATCGGCCGCTCCACGGTGCTGCGCCGCACCGGCCCGCACGGACTGCCCGTCCGGGACGTCGTGCCGACGAAGCACCGCGCGGCGCTCGAACCGTGGCTGAAGAAGACCCCCGACCAGATCACCTGGATGGAGAACAAGGTCGGGCGCTACCCCTTCGAGACGTACGGCCTGCTCATGGCCGACGCCACCACCGGCTTCCAACTGGAGACCCAGACGCTCTCCCTCTTCGAGCGGGAGCTGTTCACCGAACGCGCCTACCCGAAGTGGTACCTCGAGTCGATCATGGCGCACGAGCTGGCTCACCAGTGGTTCGGCAACAGTGTCAGCCCGGGCACCTGGTCCGACCTGTGGCTCAACGAGGGACACGCCACCTGGTACGAGGCCCTCTACGCGGAGGAGACCGCGGACCAACCCCTGGCGGCGCGGATGAAGGCCGCCTACGGCGCCTCCGACCGCTGGCGCGCGGCCGGCGGACCGCCGGCCGCCCCGAAGCCGCCCGCACCCGGCAGCAAGACCGGCATCTTCCGTGCCAACGTCTACGACGGTGCCGCGCTCGTCCTCTACGCGCTGCGCCAGGAGATCGGCCGCACCGCCTTCGACCGCCTCGAACGGGCCTGGGTCGTCCGCCACCGGGACGGCACCGCGACCACCGCCGACTTCGTCCGGCTGGCCTCGGAGATCTCCGGCCGCGACCTGGGCGGCTTCCTCCGGGCCTGGCTGTACGACCAGAAGACCCCGCCGATGCCCGGCCACCCGGACTGGAGGCCGACGGAGAACGGCCGGGCGCCCGCGGCCGCCGCCGGGAAGGCACGCGGGGAATAAGCCGGTGACGAGACGACCCGTGCCGTGCGACCATCTTCGGGACGGCGCGGCACGGGCCGCGGGAATCTTCCCGGCGGCTCGCGCGTTGTCCCGAGTGCGGCGGTATCCGTGCCGCGCGCATCGTTTCCCAGCTACGTAAGGATCCAATGACCTCCTCTTCTTCCCCCTCCCAGGACACCAAGCGTCTCGCGCAGACCTACCCCGAGGGCCTTCGGGCCGATGCCCTGATGGAAGAGGACGTCGCCTGGAGCCACGACACCGACTCGGAGTGGGACGGCGAGCAGTTCGACCGCTCCGACCGCGCGGCTCTGCGCCGGGTGGCGGGCCTCTCCACCGAGCTCGAGGACGTCACCGAGGTCGAGTACCGCCAGCTCCGCCTGGAGCGTGTCGTCCTCGTCGGCGTATGGACCTCGGGCACCGTGCAGGACGCGGAGAACTCCCTCGCCGAGCTGGCTGCCCTCGCGGAAACCGCGGGCGCGCTCGTGCTCGACGGCGTCATCCAGCGCCGCGACAAGCCCGACGCCGCGACCTACATCGGCTCCGGCAAGGCCGAGGAGCTGCGCGACGTCGTCCTCGAGACGGGCGCGGACACCGTCATCTGCGACGGTGAGCTCAGCCCCGGTCAGCTGATCCACCTCGAGGACGTCGTCAAGGTCAAGGTCATCGACCGGACCGCCCTGATCCTGGACATCTTCGCCCAGCACGCCAAGTCCCGAGAGGGCAAGGCGCAGGTCGCGCTCGCGCAGATGCAGTACATGCTGCCCAGGCTCCGCGGCTGGGGTCAGTCGCTGTCCCGTCAGATGGGCGGCGGCAAGGGCGGCGGTCTCGCCACCCGTGGTCCCGGTGAGACCAAGATCGAGACGGACCGGCGCCGGATCCGCGAGAAGATGGCGAAGATGCGCCGGGAGATCGCGGAGATGAAGACCGGCCGCGAGATCAAGCGCCAGGAGCGCAGGCGCAACAAGGTGCCGTCCGTCGCCATCGCGGGCTACACCAACGCCGGCAAGTCCTCGCTGCTCAACCGCCTCACCGGCGCGGGCGTGCTGGTGGAGAACGCGCTGTTCGCCACCCTCGATCCGACCGTGCGCCGCGCGGAGACACCGAGCGGTCGGCTGTACACGCTGGCGGACACCGTCGGCTTCGTCCGGCACCTGCCACACCACCTGGTCGAGGCGTTCCGCTCCACGATGGAGGAGGTCGGCGACTCCGACCTGATCCTGCACGTGGTGGACGGTTCGCACCCGGCTCCGGAGGAGCAGCTGGCCGCCGTGCGCGAGGTGATCAGGGACGTCGGTGCCACCGACGTGCCAGAGATCGTCGTGATCAACAAGGCCGACATGGCCGACCCGCTGGTGCTCCAGCGGCTGCTGCGGGTCGAGAAGCGGTCCATCGCGGTCTCGGCGCGCACCGGTCGGAACATCGACGAGCTGCTCGCGCTGATCGACAACGAGCTGCCGCGGCCCGCGGTCGAGATCGAGGCGCTCGTGCCGTACACCCACGGCAAGCTGGTCGCCCGCGCCCATGACGAGGGCGAGGTGATCTCCGAAGAGCACACCCCGGAGGGCACCCTGCTCAAGGTGCGGGTGCACGAGGAACTGGCGGCGGAGCTCACGCCGTACGTTCCGGCCCAGCTGGCCTGAGGCTCGCACAGCGACGACCGAGGCCCGCCCCCTGCCGACGGCAGGGGGCGGGCCTCGGTCACGTCCGTGTCACTGACCGCCGTACGTCCTGCTCATGTTCTGGTACATCGCCTCGGCGTCGCGGCCCAGCTGCGGGCCCGCCAGCCAGGTGTTGTCGAGGGGACCGATCGAGGTGTTCGAGACCAGCTTGGTCTCTCCGTCCACCACCCGGAACCAGCCGCCACCGGACGAACCGCCGGTCATGGTGCAGCCGATGCGGTACATCGTCGGCAGCGACGCGCTCAGCGACAGCCGGCCGGGCCGGTCGATGCACTTGAACATCTTCAGGCCGTTGTAGGGCGGGGCGGCCGGATAGCCCCAGGCCCCCATGCTGCCGGCCTCGGAGGCGGACGGCGTGGAGAAGTCCACGTCCAGCGCCGCGCCCACCGTCTCCTCCAGGGACTTGCTGCCCTGCTCCGGCTTCACATGCAGCACGGAGTAGTCGTACGCGGCCCCGTCGCCGCCACTGCCCGAACCACCCTGGATCCACTGGTTCGAGGTCGACGCCCAGTCGGCCCACCAGGTGCCGTACGGGGCCATCTCGGTGGTCGTCGCACCGGCCAGCTCCGCCTCGGACTTGTCGAGGTCGTTGTACGACGGCACGAAGGCGATGTTGCGGTACCAGCCGCCGCTGCCGCCGGCGTGCACGCAGTGGCCCGCCGTCCACACCAGGTTGGACTTGCCCGGGTGGTTCACGTCCTTGATGACGGTGCCGGAGCAGACCATCGATCCCTCGGGGGAGTCGAAGAAGACCTTGCCGACCGGGGCGGCGTTCTGGTGGTACGGCGTCTTCTCCGCCACGGCCTCGACGGGCACCGGCTCCGGGTCGCTGACGCCCGGGTCGGCGGTGGCGTCCTGGGTCGTGATCGTCTTGTCGGCCTCCTTCGCGGACTTCATCCGGTCCGGCTTCCACAGGCCCTCGATCACCGGGTTGACGAAGTCCTTGGCCTCACTGAGCCACTTGTCCTTGTCCCAGTTCTTCCAGCCGCCGTCCTTCCACTGGTCGACGTCGATGCCGTGCTCCTTGAGCCGGTCCGTGAGACCGGCCGGGAGCTCGGCCCCGCCGTCGCCGCCGGTGTCGGCCGCCTGGGAGGTGCCGCCACTGGGCTTGGCGTCGGCCTCGTTCTTTTCCGCTCCGCCGCAGGCGGTCGCGGTGAGCGCCAGGGAGGCGACGAGACCGGTGGCGGCGAGTGCGGTGCGCCGGCCGCGCCGTGGCACGGCGGGCATGAAGGTGAAACGCATGATGTGGTGACCCCCGTTGAGAATGTGAGACATACGAATGTCGGGAGAGGCTGCGGTGGGGTGTGCCGGCGTGCTCGCCCGACCCACCCCACCGTCCTCCGAGTTGAGCGCGGTGTTCAGCGCACGGTCACTGGCCGGCGAACTTGTCACTCACCGCGTCGAACACGCCCTTGGCCTCCTCGCCCAGCCGCGGACCCGCGAGCCATCCGGCCGTCACCGGGCCGATCGAGGTATTGGACACCAGCGCAGGCTTGCCGTCGGAACCGGCCGCGACCCAGCCGCCACCGGACGAACCGCCCGTCATGGTGCAGCCGATGCGGTACATCGTCGGGTCGGAGGCGTTGAGCGACAGCCGCCCGGGCTTGTCCTCGCACTGGTACATCTTCTGACCGTCGTACGGCGGCGCGGCCGGGTAGCCGATCGCCTTCATGCTCTCGATCTCCGGCACGGCGGGCGCGTCGAAGTCCACCGGCAGCGCCGCGCCGACCGTCTCCTCCAGCGACTTGCCGTCGCTGCCCTTCTCCGGCGTCACATGGATGACGGCGAAGTCGTAGGAGGCGCCGGCACCGCCGGTCGCACCGCCCTGCTCGATCCACTGGTCCGAGGTCTGCGCCCAGTCACCCCACCAGACACCGTAGGTAGCGAGCTCCTCCTTGGTGGCGTTCGCCAGCTCCTCGAGCGACATGCCCGCGTCGTTGTACGACGGGACGAAGGCGATGTTGCGGTACCAGCCGCCGCTCTTGCCGGCGTGCACGCAGTGACCGGCCGTCCACACCAGGTTGGACTTGCCGGGGTTGGCCGGGTCCGCCACCACCGTCGCCGAGCAGACCATCGAGCCCTTGGGGGAGTCGAAGAGGAGCTTGCCGGCCGTGGCCGCGTTGTCGTGGTACTTGGCCGGGACGGCCGCCGCCTCGACGGGCGCCGGCTCCGGGTCGGTGACGCCCTGGTCACCCGAGAGGTCGCTGTCGTCGACCGGCTGGTCCGCCTCCTCGGCGTCGCGCATCCGGTCCGGGTCCCACAGGTCCTCGATGATCGGGTTGACGAAGTCCTGCGCCTCGCGCAGCCAGTCGTCCTTGTTCCAATTCTTCCAGGCGCCGTTCTTCCACTCGTCGACGTCGATCCCGTGCTCTTTGAGCTTGTCCTTGATGTGGTCCGGGATACGGATCTCGCCGTTGCCGCCGTCCGAGGCGGCCGCGGAGGCCGAGGCGTCGCCGCCCGCCTCGGGATCGCCCGACTCGCAGGCGGTGGCGGTGAGCGCGAGCGCCGAGACGAGCGCCACGGTGACGGGTACGGGGGAGGTCCTACGCCGCCCGTGCCTGTGCCCGCGCATGGTGAACGACGGCCGTATGGATCGCATGGTGCTGACTCCCCCTGCTGTGAACGAACGTGGTGCCGCGGCCGTGCCCCTCCGCCGGTCCCGGGTCAGGTTCCCGGGCTCCCGCGGAGCTGACGGCGCTCTGGGACGGCACCACACACTATTCGTTCGCTGTGGGGGAGTTCCGATGGAACGGCAACGGTTCGGATACAGCCGTCTGACCTGGCACACCGCACTCGGGCGGCCCCGAACGACCCGGAGAGCCGTGCCGTGACCGGGGACGAGGAGCGAACGACCCTCACCCGCGCGGTCCCGGCAGCGGTCTCCGTGTGAACCCGTAACCCGGTGCACGATGCGCGGTTGGTAGGGGGGCGGGGCCCGCTGACCGGATGCGGCCCCCTGTGCCGAGGGCGCCCCGACACGTCGGGCGTGTCTGGACAGCGGGAGGGTCGGAGCCGTGGCGGAATCCGCGCGTGGGGGGTTGGTGTCCGAGGGCGGGTGCGTCGGGCCGACCGCGGGGAAGGGGCTCATGGGCGAGGCGCCCGTGCGGGCGCGCGCCGGGCAGGAGGGCGCACCGAAGCGTCAACCGGCGCGAGAGGCCGCGGCCCGCACCTACGCGCACGCCCTGCCGGTCGTGCCGGTCCGGGCCCGGGGCCTCACCATCGAGGGCGCCGACGGCCGCCGTTACCTGGACTGCGTCTCGGGCGGCGGGTCACTGGCACTGGGGCACAACCACCCGGTCGTCCTGGAGGCGATCCGCAAAGTGCTCGACTCGGGCGCTCCGTTGCAGGTCATGGACCTCACCACGCCCGTCGAGGACGCCTTCGTCACCGAGTTGCTGCGCACCCTGCCGCCCGGCCTCGCCGACCACGCGCGCGTGCGGTTCTGCGGGCCCACCGGGGCGGACCCGGTCGCCACCGCCGTAGGCCTCGTCCGCGCCGCCACCGGGCGGACCCGGATCGTCGCCTTCACCGACGCCCACCACCGGGCGGGCGCAGAGGCGTGCGCGGGTCCGGGCGACGCCTGTGGCACGCGGCTCGCGCGCCTGCCGTACCCGCAGGACCCGTACGGCCCGTTCGGCGTCGACGGCGAGCGCGGTGCCGAACTCGCCGCGCACGGGGCCGAGTCGGTGCTGGACGACCGTATCTCGGGGGAGGCACTGCCCGCCGGGGTGATCGTCGAACCGGTCCACGGCGAGGGCGGGGTGCTCACCGTGCCGGACACCTGGATGCGGTGCGTGCGCCGCACCACTGCCGAACGGTCCGTCCCGCTGATCGCCGACGAGACCGGGACGGGTGTCGGGCGGACCGGCGCCTTCTGGGCGGTCCAGCACAGCGGAATCACCCCCGACGTGCTGGTCCTCTCCAAGGCGATCGGTGGCAGCCTGCCGCTGACCGCGGTGGTGCACCGCGACGATCTGCACCCGGGGGAGCCCGGTGCCGGTGCCTTCCGCGGCAACCAACTCGCCCTCGCCGCGGGCGCGGCGACCCTCTCCCACGTCCGCGAGCACCGCCTCGCCGACCACGCCGCCGCACTGGGGTCCCGGACACTGACCCGACTGCGCGCCCTGGCCGAGGAGTTCCGGTGCGTCGCCGACGTACGGGGGCGAGGTCTGATGCTCGGCATCGAGCTGGCGGCGCCGGACGGTGTGCGCGACAGCGTCGCGAGCGGCAACCGCCCCGGAGACGCCGCCGAAATCGCCGCCGCCGTCCAACGGGAGTGTCTGCGCCGCGGGTTGATCGTGGACGTCGCGGGTCCGTCCGCGAACGTCGTCCGTCTCCTGCCGCCGCTGATCGTCACCGAGGAGCAGATGACGGCGGTGGTGGACCGACTCGCCGACGCGGTGAAGGCGGTCGCGGTGACCGGGCAGGTGAGCCGAGGCCGTAACGACCATGCGCCGCCGCGCCCGGAACGCACCGCACATTGAGACCCGCTCCTGGCCACCGCACGTCACAGGGAACCGCGTTGCACACCACCACCCCCGCACTCGCAGTCAGCACGTCCGTATCCATGGTCGATGCCGAGCCTGCGCCCCGGCCCGTAGCGGCGTCCGCCGACGACCCCGCGCCCTCCGACCTTGGGGGCGGCCCCGACCCGTACGGCGTGGCCCAGGCCGCGGCCGTCGAACACCTGCTCCGCTGCTGGGCCCGCGAGGCCGACGTGCCCGCCCCCGACAACGGCGTCCTCCGGGTGCCGCTCCCGGGCAGCGGCACGACCCTGGCCGTCCCCGTCCACTACTGGTCCCCGACGGGCCAGCACCGTTTCGGCCTCCCGCGCCTGGCCCACGCCCCCGTCTCGGCGCCGCCCGTGGACGCGGTGACGGTGGCCGCGCTTCTGGCCCGGGAGACGTCCGGCGTCCTGGGGCCCGACGGTGCCGACCTCGTCGCGCGGGTCGCCGACTCCGTCCGCCGCACCGCGGTCTTCCTTCGCGCCCGGCGGGAGGAGCAGGAGCGGCAGGAGGGCGGCGAACGTCCCTCCGACGGCACCGACCTCTTCCTCGACGCCGAGCAGGCCCTCCTCCTCGGACATCCCCTGCACCCCACTCCGAAGAGCCGCGAAGGCCTCACCGAGGGGGAGGCCCGTCGGTACTCACCCGAACTGCGCGGCTCCTTCCCCCTGCACTGGGTGGCCGTGGCCCCCGGCGTACTCGCCACCGACTCGGCCTGGACCGAGCGCGGCCGCCCGGTCACCGCGGCCCGGCTCACCGCGCGCCTCGCCGGGGACGTGCCGGTACCACCGGACGGGTACGCGGTCTTTCCCCTGCACCCTTGGCAGTTCCGTGCCGTGGCGCACCGACCGGAGACCGCGGCCCTGCTGGACGCGGGGCTGCTCCGGGACCTCGGCGCCCAAGGCGCCCCCTGGCACGCCACCTCGTCCCTCCGGACCGTCCACCGAACCGGCGCCCCCGCCATGCTCAAACTCTCGCTGGCCCTGCACATCACCAACTCCCGCCGGGAGAACCTGCGCAAGGAACTCCACCGCGGAGTCGAGGTCCACCGTCTGCTGCGCGGCGGCCTGTTCCGTCAGTGGCAGGCCGCCCACCCGCACTTCGACATCGTCCGCGACCCGGCCTGGCTCGCCGTCGACGGACCCGACGGCCGGCCCCTGCGCGGGCTCGACGTGGTCATCCGACACAACCCGTTCCGGCCCTCGGACGACGTCTCCTGCGTCGCCGGCCTCGTAGCCCCCCGGCCCCACGTGCGGCCGGACGCCCCCGGCGGGCAAGCCGCCTCCGCGGCGCCCTCCCGGCTGGCCGAGGTCGTCGCCCGACTCGCCGGGCGGACCGGCCGGACGCGCCGAGCCGTCGCCGCCGAGTGGTTCCTGCGGTACCTCCACCACGTCGTACGTCCCGTCCTGTGGCTGGACGCCAACGCCGGGATCGCCCTGGAGGCGCACCAGCAGAACACGCTGCTTCTGCTGGACGCACACGGCTGGCCCGCCGGCGGCCGCTACCGCGACAACCAGGGCTACTACTTCCGTGAGTCCCGACGCGCGGAACTCGACGCCCGGCTCCCCGGCATCGGCGAGCGCAGCGACACGTTCGTCGCCGACGAGGTCACCGACGAGCGCTTCGCGTACTACCTGGCCATCAACAACGTGCTCGGCGTCATCGGTGCCTTCGGCTCCCAGCACCTGGCCGACGAACGGCTGCTGCTCGCGGCCTTTCGCCGCTTCCTCCGCGAGCTCGCCTCCGGGCCCGCCCCGCTGAGCAGTCCGCTGCCCGCGCACCTCCTCGACTCACCCGTACTGCGCTGCAAGGCCAACCTGCTGACCCGGCTGCACGGCCTCGACGAACTCGTCGGCCCGGTGGACACCCAGTCCGTCTACGTCAGCATCACCAACCCACTGCATGCCTGAGCCCACCGCTGCACCTCTGAGCCCACCGCCGACCGGCCCCACCGGTCCTTCATCCGACGCCCTCTTCGTCTTCCGAAGGAGTGACACCGTGGCTTCCACCGATGCGAGCGCCGACGACACCCTGGATCTCCACCTGCCCGAGGAGTTCGTCGCCCTCTTCGGGAAGCAGAGGAACGCCCCCGCCGGGACGCCGGTGCCGCCGACCGGCCCAGACCTGCTCGACCGCGTCGCCGACTGGGGCCCGGCCCTCACCCCCGCCGGGGTGTTCCACCTGGTGCCCGTCGACGCCGAACGGGACGTTCCGCTCATCGGCCGCTGGATGAACGACCCCGCCGTCGCCGCGTTCTGGGAGCTGACCGGCCCCCGGAGCGTGACCGAGGACCACGTACGCGCCCAGCTGGCCGGCGACGGACGCAGCGTCCCGTGCGTCGGCCTCCTGGACGGCGTGCCGATGAGCTACTGGGAGATCTACCGCGCCGACCTCGACCCGCTGGCCCGGTACTGCCCCGTCCGGCCGCACGACACCGGCATCCACCTCCTGATCGGCGATGCCGCCGACCGGGGCCAGGGCATCGGGACCGCCCTGATCAGGGCCGTCGCCGACCTCGTGTTCGCCGCGCGGCCCGCCTGCAGACGGGTCCTCGCCGAACCCGACGTCCGCAACGCGCCGTCCGTGGCCGCGTTCCTCGGCGCGGGGTTCCGGTGTGCCGGCGAGGTCGTCCTGCCTGCCAAGCGCGCCGCCCTCATGGTGCGGGAGCGGTCGTCGCGCGAGGCGCCGTAGCACCGACCAGCACCGCGCCCGACCGCCGACCGGCACACGCGCCCGCCCGCCAAACAACCCCTGCCGGCTCGCCCGCCAGTCCGTCCGCCACAGGAGCCTTCCTTGTCCCAGCTGTCCCCTCCGGCCCTTGTGCCTCTCACATCCCCTCTGACTCTCGCGTCGCCTCCTCCGCCCCTTGCACCCGTCGCGCGCACTCGCTTGTCAGTCCCGGGCCGTAGGCTGGTCGCGCTATGACGAAGCCCTCACTCCCCGAACTCCTGCACGCCGCCGTCACCGCCGTCGGCGGTACGGAGCGTCCCGGCCAGGTGGCCATGGCCGAAGCCGTCGAGGAAGCGATCGACAGCGGCTCCCATCTGCTGGTCCAGGCCGGCACCGGCACCGGCAAGTCCCTGGGCTACCTCGTGCCCGCGCTGGCCCACGGGGAGCGGGTCGTCGTGGCCACCGCGACCCTGGCCCTGCAGCGCCAGCTCGTGGAGCGCGACCTGCCGCGCACGGTGGACGCGCTCCATCCACAGCTGCGCCGCCGCCCGGAGTTCGCGATGCTCAAGGGCAGGTCGAACTACCTGTGCCTGCACCGCCTCCACGAGGGGGTCCCGCAGGACGAGGAGGAGGGCCTCTTCGACCAGTTCGAGGCCGCCGCCCCCACCAGCAAGCTGGGCCAGGACCTGCTGCGGATGCGTGACTGGGCGGACGAGACCGAGACCGGCGACCGTGACGACCTCACGCCCGGCGTCTCCGACCGGGCCTGGTCGCAGGTGTCGGTGTCCTCCCGGGAGTGTCTGGGCGCCTCGAAGTGTGCCTACGGCGCCGAGTGCTTCGCCGAGATGGCCCGCGAGCGCGCCAAGCTCTCCGAGGTCGTCGTCACCAACCACGCGCTGCTCGCGATCGACGCCATCGAGGGTGCCCCCGTGCTTCCGCAGCACGAGGTGCTGATCGTCGACGAGGCGCACGAGCTGGTCTCCCGGGTCACCGGGGTGGCCACCGGCGAGCTCACCCCCGGGCAGGTCAACCGGGCGGTGCGGCGCGCCGCGAAGCTGGTCAACGAGAAGGCGGCCGACCAGCTCCAGACGGCCGCCGAGGGCTTCGAGCGGCTGATGGAGCTGGCGCTGCCCGGCCGGCTGGAGGAGATCCCGGAGGACCTCGGTTACGCCCTGATGGCGCTGCGCGACGCCTGTCGTACGGTCATCTCCGCCATCGGGACCACCCGGGACAAGTCGGTGCAGGACGAGGACGCGGTCCGCAAGCAGGCGCTGGCCTCCGTGGAGTCCGTGCACGACGTGGCGGAGCGGATCACGAACGGCTCGGAGTGGGACGTCGTCTGGTACGAGCGGCACGAGCCCCGCGGCGGAGCCGCATATCGATACAGCGGGGCCTCGCTGCGGGTCGCCCCCATGTCCGTCTCGGGCCTGCTGCGCGAGAAGCTCTTCACGGAGCGCTCGGTCGTCCTGACCTCCGCGACCCTGAAGCTGGGCGGCGACTTCAACGGCGTCGGCGCCTCCCTGGGCCTCGCCCCCGAAGGCACCGAGGGCGACGACGTGCCCCAGTGGAAGGGAGTCGACGTCGGCTCGCCCTTCGACTACCGCAAACAGGGCATCCTCTACGTCGCCAAGCACCTGGCGCGCCCCGCCCGTGACGGCGACCGCGGCGACATGCTCGACGAGCTCACGGAATTGATCCAGGCGGCGGGCGGCCGCACTCTGGGACTGTTCTCGTCCATGCGCGCGGCCCAGCTGGCCGCCGAGGAGCTGCGCTCCCGCATTCCGGAGTTTCCGATCCTCCTCCAGGGCGAGGAGACGCTCGGCGAGCTGATCAAGAACTTCGCCGCCGATCCGAAGACCTGTCTCTTCGGCACACTGTCGCTGTGGCAGGGCGTCGACGTTCCCGGGCCGAGCTGTCAGCTGGTCGTCATGGACAAGATCCCGTTCCCGCGCCCCGACGACCCGTTGATGAGTGCACGCCAGAAGGCGGTGGAGGAGGCCGGGGGCAACGGCTTCATGGCGGTGGCCGCCACGCATGCCGCGCTGCTGATGGCCCAGGGCGCCGGCCGGCTCGTCCGGGCGTCGGGCGACCGCGGCGTGGTCGCCGTACTGGACCAGCGGCTGGCGACGGCTCGGTACGGGAGCTATCTGAAGGCGTCACTGCCCGACTTCTGGTTCACCACGGACCGCAACCAGGTCCGCAGGTCGCTCGCCGCGATCGACGCGGCGGCGCGGCAGACGGAGGGCGACTGAGCGCGGGGCCCTCACGTCGCCCGGGGCGCGACAGCGCAGGGCCCCGGAACCGGCGCAGAGGTTCCGGGGCCCGGTCGGGTCGGCGGGTCGCTGTCGTGGCGCACCCGCCCGCCGTGGCGCTCAGACGCGGCGCAGTACGGCCACCACCTTGCCGAGGATGGTCGCGTCGTCGCCGGGGATCGGCTCGTATGCCGCGTTGTGCGGGAGGAGCCAGACGTGGCCGTCCTCGCGCTTGAAGCGCTTGACGGTGGCCTCGCCGTCGAGCATGGCGGCGACGATGTCGCCGTTCTCGGCGACGGGCTGGCGGCGGACCGTGACCCAGTCGCCGTCGCAGATGGCCGCCTCGATCATCGAGTCACCGACGACCTTCAGGACGAACAGCTCGCCGTCACCGACCAGCTGCCGGGGCAGGGGGAAGACGTCCTCGACGGACTCCTCGGCGAGGATCGGTCCACCGGCGGCGATGCGCCCGACGAGCGGGACGTACGACGCGGCGGGCTTGCCGGCGGTGTCCGTGGGCTGCACGGAGGCGGCCTGGTCCGAGCCGCGCACCTCGTAGGCGCGCGGACGGTGCGGGTCGCGGCGCAGGAAGCCCTTGCGCTCCAGCGCCATCAGCTGGTGCGCGACCGACGAGGTGCTGGAGAGGCCGACGGCCTGGCCGATCTCACGCATCGACGGCGGATATCCACGCCGCTGCACGGAGTCCCGGATGACCTCGATCACCCGGCGTTGGCGGTCGGTGAGTCCGGAGCTGTCAGCCCGGATGCCGGGAGGTCGGCCCGGCAGGGAGCGCTTGTGCCCCTCGGGATTCGTGGCGTCGCTCATGGTGTGCACCGGCTCAGGTCGGCCCTGGGGGCGGTCCTGGGCAGTGATGGTGGCACTGTCGGCGGTGGTGGTCACGTCGGCCCCTCTCGATGGTCTCCCTGCTGCACAACGGTAGTAGCTTTCGAAAGGTTGCGCCAAACACACGTTCGAGTGAAAAAACGCGAATCACTCGCCCTGATCGTGTGTGTGGGTGTATGGCTACCGCGGTGCCCGGCGGGCGAATGGGCTCACTGCTGTACCCTTCACCGCCGTGGTGGCAGCCTCGAGGACGTCGCTCCAGTCTGCCATCCGGCATCCCCGCCGGCGGGGCCGGTTCCCCCTCTGTGCGGTAGTCGCACGTCCCCTCCCCGCGGCGCCCACGGTATCTCCGCATGCTCGGAGGGGTGCGGTCGGCGCGTCCGCGTCCGCCATATGGCCGTGTCCGTGCGCCACCTGTACGTATGGGCACGACACGCGTGCAGGGCGTGAAAGTGTGAGTCAAGCCCCACATCTAGTGGTTGGATTGCGGTAGCAGCCCACAAGTTGTGGTCCCCTGGGTCTTCGGGCCCGCCGCGATCGCCTATGCTGGGGGCTGCTTCGAGAGGCCTGAGGGGCCTTTCGGGGCTGTTGAGTCTGCTGTGAGGAGGGTTCGGAGTTCATGCACTGCCCCTTCTGCAGGCACCCCGACAGCCGGGTCGTCGACAGTCGTACGACCGACGACGGCACGTCGATCCGCAGGCGCCGCCAGTGCCCTGACTGCTCCCGTCGTTTCACGACCGTGGAGACGTGCTCGCTCATGGTGGTGAAGCGGTCCGGGGTCACCGAACCGTTCAGCCGCACCAAGATCATCAATGGTGTGCGCAAGGCCTGCCAGGGTCGGCCCGTCACCGAGGACGCCCTCGCCCAGCTCGGCCAGCGGGTCGAGGAGGCGGTGCGGGCCACCGGAAGTGCCGAGCTGACCACCCATGACGTGGGGCTGGCCATACTCGGCCCGTTGCAGGAGCTCGACCTTGTCGCCTATCTGCGGTTCGCCTCTGTCTACCGGGCGTTCGACTCGCTCGAGGACTTCGAGGCCGCGATCGTGGAGCTCAGGGAGGCGACGGGACGCCCCGGCGCGGTCGGTCGGGAGGCCGACGCGGGGAGCCAGGAAGACGGCCGCGGGTCCACGGGGGCGGCACAGGTCCCCGAACCCGCCGGCGCCGCCGACTGACCGGCGGGTCGGACCCGGACTTCGGCGCCCGGGCCCGGCCGGACGGCGGCGAGTGAGAAAGACCTGTTGCGGGCGGAGCGAGACATGCCCGCAACACCAGACAGAACACCGTGCCACGGGAACAATCGGGGCACTTCAGGGCGTTTTCGCCCGTACCAGGGAGGCGGCATGACAGAGACGGCGAGCGGTCCGGCACGGAGTTCCCGCGCCAAGGGCACCAAGGCGGGCAAGGGACTCCGCGTCGAGCGCGTCCACACCACTCCCGGCGCCCACCCCTATGACGAGGTGGCCTGGGAGCGTCGTGACGTCGTCATGACCAACTGGCGCGACGGCTCGGTCAACTTCGAGCAGCGCGGCGTCGAGTTCCCCGACTTCTGGTCGGTGAACGCGGTCAACATCGTCACCAGCAAGTACTTCCGGGGCGCCGTCGGCACCCCGCAGCGCGAGGTGAGCCTGAAGCAGCTCATCGACCGCATCGTGAAGACGTACCGGAAGGCCGGTGAGGACCACAAGTACTTCGCCTCGCCCGCCGACGCCGAGATCTTCGAGCACGAGCTGGCCTACGCCCTCCTGCACCAGATCTTCAGCTTCAACAGCCCCGTTTGGTTCAACGTCGGCACGCCCCAGCCGCAGCAGGTCTCCGCCTGCTTCATCCTGTCCGTCGACGACTCCATGGAGTCGATCCTCGACTGGTACAAGGAAGAGGGCATGATCTTCAAGGGCGGCTCGGGCGCCGGCCTGAACCTGTCCCGCATCCGCTCCTCCAAGGAGCTGCTCTCCTCGGGCGGCAACGCCTCCGGCCCGGTCTCCTTCATGCGCGGCGCCGACGCCTCCGCCGGCACGATCAAGTCCGGTGGCGCCACCCGCCGCGCCGCCAAGATGGTCATCCTCGACGTCGACCACCCCGACATCGAGGACTTCATCGAGACCAAGGTCAAGGAGGAGGAGAAGATCCGCGCCCTGCGCGACGCGGGCTTCGACATGGACCTGGGCGGCGACGACATCACGTCCGTCCAGTACCAGAACGCCAACAACTCGGTCCGCGTGAACGACACGTTCATGAAGGCCGTCCAGGACGGCGGCAAGTTCGGCCTGACGTCCCGCATGACCGGCGAGGTCATCGAGGAGGTCGACGCCAAGGCGCTCTTCCGCAAGATGGCCGAGGCCGCCTGGGCGTGTGCCGACCCCGGCATCCAGTACGACGACACCATCAACGCCTGGCACACCTGCCCGGAGTCCGGCCGCATCAACGGCTCGAACCCCTGCAGCGAGTACATGCACCTGGACAACACGTCCTGCAACCTCGCCTCGCTGAACCTGATGAAGTTCCTGAAGGACGACGGCAAGGGCAACCAGTCCTTCGACGCCGAGCGCTTCTCCAAGGTCGTCGAGCTGGTCATCACTGCGATGGACATCTCCATCTGCTTCGCGGACTTCCCGACCCAGAAGATCGGCGAGAACACCCGCGCCTTCCGCCAGCTCGGCATCGGCTACGCCAACCTCGGCGCCCTGCTGATGGCGACCGGCCACGCGTACGACTCCGACGGCGGCCGTGCCCTGGCCGGCGCCATCACCTCCCTGATGACCGGCACGTCGTACCGGCGCTCCGCCGAGCTCGCCGCGATCGTCGGCCCGTACGACGGCTACGCCCGCAACGCGCAGCCGCACCTGCGGGTCATGAAGCAGCACTCCGACGAGAACGCCAAGGCCGTCCGCATGGACGACCTGGACACGCCGATCTGGGCGGCCGCCACCGAGGCCTGGCAGGACGTGCTGCGCCTCGGCGAGAAGAACGGCTTCCGCAACTCCCAGGCCTCCGTCATCGCCCCGACCGGCACCATCGGTCTCGCGATGTCCTGCGACACCACCGGTCTCGAGCCCGACCTCGCCCTGGTCAAGTTCAAGAAGCTGGTCGGCGGCGGCTCGATGCAGATCGTCAACGGCACCGTCCCGCAGGCCCTGCGCCGCCTGGGCTACCAGGAGGAGCAGATCGAGGCGATCGTCGCCCACATCGCCGAGCACGGCAACGTGATCGACGCCCCCGGCCTCAAGCACGAGCACTACGAGGTCTTCGACTGCGCCATGGGCGAGCGTTCCATCTCCGCGATGGGCCACGTCCGCATGATGGCCGCGATCCAGCCGTGGATCTCCGGTGCCCTGTCCAAGACGGTCAACCTGCCGGAGTCGGCGACCGTCGAGGACGTCGAAGAGGTCTACTTCGAGGCCTGGAAGATGGGCGTCAAGGCGCTCGCCATCTACCGCGACAACTGCAAGGTCGGCCAGCCCCTCTCCGCAAAGAAGAAGGAGCAGGAGAAGGCGGAGGTCACCGAGAAGGCCGAGGCGACCATCCGCGAGACGGTCGAGAAGGTCGTCGAGTACCGCCCGGTCCGCAAGCGCCTCCCGAAGGGTCGTCCCGGCATCACCACCTCCTTCACGGTCGGCGGCGCCGAGGGCTACATGACCGCCAACTCCTACCCGGACGACGGTCTCGGCGAGGTCTTCCTCAAGATGTCCAAGCAGGGTTCGACCCTCGCGGGCATGATGGACGCCTTCTCCATCGCGGTCTCCGTCGGCCTCCAGTACGGCGTGCCGCTGGAGACGTACGTCTCGAAGTTCACCAACATGCGCTTCGAGCCGGCCGGTATGACGGACGACCCGGACGTGCGGATGGCGCAGTCGATCGTCGACTACATCTTCCGCCGCCTGGCGCTGGACTTCCTGCCCTTCGAGACGCGCTCCGCGCTCGGCATCCACTCCGCCGAGGAGCGCCAGCGTCACCTGGAGACGGGCTCGTACGAGCCGTCCGACGAGGAGCTCGACGTCGAGGGCCTGGCCCAGTCGGCGCCGCGCGCCCAGGAGCTGAAGGCCGTCGCCACGCCGAAGGCCGAGGTCGAGGTGGCCAAGCCCGCTCCCCAGCAGGCGCACACCAGCGCCGAGCTGGTGGAGATGCAGTTGGGTATCCAGGCCGACGCCCCGCTGTGCTTCTCCTGCGGCACGAAGATGCAGCGCGCCGGTTCCTGCTACATCTGCGAGGGCTGCGGCTCGACCAGCGGTTGCAGCTGACCTGTAGGGCTTCATGAGTAAGGGGCGTCCACTCTGGTGGGCGCCCCTTACTCAGCTGTTCATGAACAGCGCCGTCAGGACCGGCGTACCGCGCCCATCGTGGCGGCGAACGTCGCGGCATCGCCCTCGAAGCCCTGCACGCCGGCCCGGAACTCCCAACTCCCCGTCTCGTCCCGCACGAACTCCGCGACCGTCGCCGCCGTCGCGCCCAGGACCCCGCCGAAGTCGTCCGTGGCCAGGTCGGTGTAGCCCTCTCGGATGCGCAGGCCTGGGTTGGTCACGTCACCGAAGGTGCGGTCCTCGGTGCGCTGCTGGATCGCGACCCCGACCACCACGCGCGCGTACCGCGCGTCGAGACGCTCCAGCTCCAGGGTCATGACCTCGTCGAATCCGAAGCCCTTGCCGTCCCGGCTGTCCCGGTTGAGATAGATGGTGCCGTCGGGGGAGCGGCTGTCGAAGTGCACCACGTACGCGGGAGCGCCGTACGGGTCCGCCGCCACGTATGTCCCGGCGACGACGTCCAGGTCGGCGGGCGGCTCACCCGCCGGACTCGGGTCCCACCGCAGCGCGACCTCGACCTTTCGAATGCCCTTGCTGAGGCCGTTCACAGACTTCCCCTTCCCAGGTCCCCCGCCCTGCCCGGCCACCTCAACTGCCGAGCGATGACGGCCGGTTGCCCATCCTGCCACGCGCGCGGAGGCGGGCGGGGGCAAGTGGTCACCAGGAGAGTGACCGGTGCCACGTTCCTGGCCTTACCATGGCGCGGTGCTGGTCAAGTGGATTCGCTGCACCGTGGTGGACCGCCGCGGGTTCGAGCGGGGGCAGCGAAAGTGGGCGGGGCTTCCGGGGGAGCCGGGTTTTCGGGGGCAGGGGGGTGGCTGGAGCCGCGGGCGGCCGGACGTGGCGCACGTCTTCGCCTTCTGGGAGAGCCGCGCCTTCTACGACTCCTTCATGGCTCGATCCCATGACCGCCTCGCCTCGGCACAGGCGGGCACCTTCAAGGACGCCCAGGTCAGGCTCTTCGACCACCGGTTCGATGTGAAAACCGGCTTCGAGCCGCGTTTCACGGACGCCGACCTGCTGCGGGTGGCGCTCTGCCGTGTCCACGAGGAGCGGGCCGAGCACTACGTCCTCATGCAGGAGAAGGTCTGGAACCCCGCGATGGCCGGCTCGCCCGGTATGGTCCGGGGGCTGTTCGGTGAGGCGCCGGGGTACGAGTACCTGGTCCTGTCCATGTGGCGGTCGGCCGCCGAGCACGGCAAGTACCGCACCGAACGGGTGGAGCGGCTCGCGCTGCGCGCCCAGACGGAGGCCGACATCGCGGCGCTGACGGGGGACATCGTGCAGCTGGAACCCTCGTGGACCGTTTGAGAACCGGACTGACTCGCCCGGTGCCGTATGGCGACCGCGGTGTGGAAACCGTGTGATGTACACCGTGCGAGGCCGGTACGAGTCCATGATTTCACCCGGCTCGATCTAGGGTTCTGACATGGCACGACCACGGCGCATCGTTCTTGTCCGGCACGGCGAGTCGACCGGCAACGTCGACGACTCCGTGTACGAGCGCGAACCCGACCACGCGTTGGGCCTCACCGAGCAGGGCCTGGCGCAGGCGGAGAGGACGGGCAAGGCGCTGCGCGAGGTGTTCGGACGGGAGCGGGTCAGTGTGTACGTGTCCCCGTACCGCCGGACGCACGAGACACTGCGCGCCTTCCACCTCGACCCCGGGCTCATACGGATACGGGAGGAGCCCCGGCTGCGGGAGCAGGACTGGGGCAACTGGCAGGACCGCGACGACGTGCGCCTGCAGAAGGCCTACCGGGACGCCTACGGCCACTTCTTCTACCGCTTCGCCCAGGGCGAGTCCGGGGCCGACGTGTACGACCGGGTCGGCGGCTTCCTGGAGAGTCTGTTCCGCAGTTTCGAGGACCCCGACCATCCGCCGAACGTGCTCCTGGTGACCCACGGTCTGGCCATGCGCCTGTTCTGTATGCGCTGGTTCCACTGGACGGTCGCGGAATTCGAGTCGCTGTCGAACCCCGGGAACGGCGACATGCGGATGCTCGTTCTCGGGGAGGACGGCAAGTACACCCTTGACCGGCCCTTTGAACGCTGGCGAGATCCGGAACCGTACGGGATCACCGGATAGAGTGGCAGGGCGATGACCGCTCATTCATCTCCTGACGGGCGCCTGGACCGGGCCCTGTCCAGCCTGCGCGGACTCTCGGTGGGGGACGCGCTCGGCTCACAGTTCTTCGTGCCCGCGAACTACCCGCTGCTGAAGTGCAGGGAGCTGCCTCCCGGGACCTGGCAGTGGACCGACGACACGGAAATGGCCTGCTCCGTGGTCTCCGTCCTGGCCACCCACCACCGCATCGACCAGGACGCACTGGCACACTCCTTCGCCCACCACCACGACTTCGACCGCGGCTACGGCCCCGCGGTCAACCGGCTGCTGCGACTGGTCCGGGAGGGCGGCGACTGGCGCGAGCTCGCCGCCGCCCTGTTCAACGGGCAGGGGTCCTGGGGCAACGGGGCCGCGATGCGCATCGCGCCGCTGGGCGCCTGGTACGCGGACGATCCGGAGCAGGCGACCCACCAGGCCGAGATCTCCGCGTACCCCACGCATCAGCACCGCGAGGCGGTGGTCGGTGCCATGGCGGTCGCCGCGGCCGCGGCACTGGCCGCCGACCCCGGCGGCCCGCCCGATCCCCACGCGCTGCTCGACGGAGTGATCGCGCTGGTCCCCAAGAGCGCGGTCGGTGCCGGGCTGCGCCGTGCCCGGGACATGCTCGACTACGACGACGCGGCCACCGTCGCGGCCGTGCTGGGCTGTGGCAGGCGTACGACCGCGCACGACACGGTTCCTTTCGCCCTCTGGTCCGCCGCGCGCTCTCTCGGGGACTACGAGCACGCCTTCTGGACGACCGCACAGGTCGGCGGGGACGTGGACACGACCTGCGCCATCGTGGGCGGGGTGGTCGCCGCCACGAAGGACGGGGCGCCGCCGGCCGAGTGGGCCGGGCGCGTAGAGGCGCTTCCGGAGTGGATGGCCGCGTCGGTCTAGCGACGCCGCTTCCGGGCGGTGCTGCACATGGCTGCCGGAACTCTCCGTGCTCACCGGGAACTCTCGGTGACCGCGCATCCGTTGTCGTGACATCCGCTGTGTGAGGCCCGGGTCGCGCACGGGGGCCGGAGGGTCGCGAGGGGGTGGGGCATGGAGTCGGCGTTGGTGCAGGTCGGCGCGCTGCTGCCGGCCGTGCTGCTCGCCCTGCTGATCACGCTGCCGACCGCGAGCCGGCGGGGCGAGCGCCGAGCGGCGTGCGCGACGCCCTTCGGCGGTTCCCGGCCGGCTCGTGGTGGCGCACGGTCAGCCCATCCCCGGCCCGGCCGAGCCGGACAGGGCGTCGAGATCGCTCTTGCGCACCCGGATCACCAGCCATGCCGTGGCCAGGGCGAGTACGGCCATGGCGGCAGCCGGTATGAAGGCCGCCGAGATGCCCTGCGCCAGCACGTCGTGCCCCCAGGGAGCGGGCAGCTGGTGCGTCTGGGCGAACTCCGCCTTCTGCTCCGCCGAACCGTGGGCGAGGAAGTCCGGCACCTGCTTCTCGGCCTCGTTCTTGCTGGCCGTGCCGAACACCGTCGTCAGGATGGCCAGACCGATCGATCCGCCCACCTGTTGCATCGCGTTGAGCAGCCCGCTCGCCGCGCCTGCTTCGTGCTGGGCGACCCCGGACACCGCGGTCAGCGTCAGTGTCACGAAGTTCAGCCCCATGCCGAAGCCGAAGATCAGCATCGGTCCGAGGACTCCGCCGACATAGGAGCTGTCGGAGCTGATGAGCGCCTGCCAGCCGAGCCCGGTCGCGGCGAGCGCCGAGCCCACGAGCATGAACGGCTTCGGGCCGAACACGGGCAGGAGCCGTTGCGACAGACCCGCGCCCAGCGCGATCACCACCGTGACCGGCAGGAAGGCGAGTCCCGCCTGGATGGGGCTGTAGCCCAGCACGTTCTGGACGAACAGCACGATGTAGAAGAACATGCCGAACATCGCCGCGGCCAGGCTCAGCATGATCACATAGGTGCCGGAGCGGTTGCGGTCGGCGAACATCCTCAGCGGAGTGATCGGCTCCTTGGCCCGCGACTCGATGAAGACGAAGGCCAGCAGCAGCACCACCGCGGCCGCGAAGGAACCGATGGTCAGCCTGTCCCGCCAGCCCTCGTCCGCGGCGCGGATGAAGCCGTAGACGAGGGACGCCATGCCCGCCGTCGAGGTCACCGCCCCGGCGATGTCGAAGCGGCCGGAGTGCCGTTCGGACTCGCTGATGTACAGCGGGGTGAGCACGGCGATCAGGACGCCGATCGGCACATTGACGAAGAGCACCCAGCGCCAGTCGAGCCATTCGGTGAGCATGCCGCCCGCCAGCAGACCTATGGCGCCACCGCCCGCGGACACGGCCGCGAAGACACCGAAGGCCCGGTTGCGTTCCGGACCCTCGGGGAAGGTCGTGGTGATGAGGGCGAGCGACGTCGGCGAGGCGATCGCACCCCCCACGCCCTGCAGGACGCGCGCCGCCAGCAGCTGCCAGGGTTCCTGCGCGAAGCCGCCGAGCAGCGAAGCGAAGGTGAACAGCAGGATGCCGGTCATGAAGACCCGGCGCCGGCCGAGGATGTCACCGGCTCGACCGCCCAGCAGGAGCAGACCGCCGAAGGTGAGCGTGTAGGCGCTGACGACCCAGGTGAGGTCGGTGGTGCTGAACTTGAGCGCTTCTTGAATATGCGGGAGCGCGATGTTCACAATCGTCGCGTCGAGTACGACCATGAGTTGACAGGCCGCGATGACGGTGAGCGCGATGCCGGGGCGTCCCTCCCGGCGAGCCGCTCCCGGCTTCTGGTCTTTGAGCAGAGAAGAGGTTGTCACTATGTGTCCCCCACGAACGTCTTAGTGAACGCTCGCGTTCACTGTTGCTTCAACGTTAGTGACTCCCCGACAGTGAACGCAAGCGTTCACTTGTTGTGCCGCCGAGTGCCCCGTCCCCCGTTGTGGTCGCGCGGTAGGTCCCCCGTCCCCGAAAACCCGCCTTTCCTGTTCCCTGGAGATCCTCGACATGGTTGCTTCGCACTGGGCGGCCGCCTCCGCCCAGACGTCCTCCCGCCGGCGTGGCGCGGTCCTGGAGCGCGCGATCCTCGACGCCGCACTGGACCAGCTCGGCACCGTCGGCTGGAACGGCCTGACGATGGAGGGTGTGGCCGCCGGCGCCCAGACCGGCAAGGCGGCGGTCTACCGCCGCTGGCCTTCCAAGGAGGATCTGGTCGCGGACGCGCTGCGGTCCGGGTTGCCGCAATTCGATACGGTGCCCGACCTCGGGAATGTGCGTGATGACCTGCTGGCGCTGTGCCGGCGGGCGCGCGACGCGATGTTCTCCCGTCCTGGGTCCGCCTTGCGATCGGTCATTCACGAATGCGACAGCATGCAGGCGGAGCGCTTCCATGCGGTGATCATCGCGGGCGTGATCGAGCCGACCCTTGAGATGCTCCGCGAGGTCATCACCCGTGGAATAGAGCGGGGAGAGGTTCGGCGTGACGCGGCGAACGGCTATGTCTTCGATGCCATCCCGGCGATGATGATGTACCGGTCAAAGATTTGTGGAAGCGAATGGTTGGACCAGGAGCTCGAGGAAATGGTCGACCAGCTGATGGTTCCGCTGCTCCGGCCGGACGGCGTCTGATCCCGGGCTGCCCGGGGCCCGGTCGCGCTGGGGGAACCAGGGTGTCGCCGACGGTTCGGGGCGGCGTAGGCTAAGACCGCCATGCCGTACGAACCGCCTACTCACACCGTCGAGCGCTCACTCCGCGCCACGACCGGAGCGAAGATCATTGCCGGTGTCGACGAGGTGGGGCGCGGTGCGTGGGCCGGTCCGGTCACGGTCTGCGCCGCGGTCACCGGGCTGCGCCGACCCCCGGTCGGCCTCACCGATTCCAAGCTGCTGACCGTCAAGCGTCGCGTCGCACTCGCCGCGGAGCTGCGGACCTGGGTGACGTCCTACGCCCTGGGGCACGCCTCTCCGCAGGAGATCGACGCGCTGGGGATGACCGCGGCGCTGCGGCTGGCGGCCGTGCGCGCTCTGGAGACCCTGCCGGTCCGTCCCGATGCCGTCATCCTCGACGGCAAGCACGACTACCTCGGGGCGCCTTGGAAGGTCCGTACGGTGATCAAGGGCGACCAGTCCTGTGTCGCCGTCGCGGCCGCTTCGGTGCTGGCCAAGGTTCAGCGCGACAAAATGATGGCCGAACTGGCTATCGACCATGCAGACTTCGGTTTTGCGGACAACGCCGGGTATCCGTCACCCGTGCACAAGGCGGCACTGGCGGAGCGGGGACCCACCCCGCACCACCGGTTGTCGTGGGCGTATCTTGATGCGCTGCCCCAGTGGCGGCACCTCAAGAAGGTCCGCAGTTGGGTGGACGGAAGCGTTCCGGAAATCGAGGGTCAGCTCGGATTCGATTTCTGACGGTTCCGCTCGCAGGCATGTGCCACCCGCCGACGCGAGCCGCACCAACGTTTGATAAACATCAGCTCATGCCTCTCAGTCCCGAGGAGCCTCAGATTCACGAGAAGGCCCAGGGTCCCCGCGCCACTCCGGCCGGCGGCCGCACCGCGTCGACCCCCCGCCCCGTACCCGGCCCCCGTCCCGCGGCCCCGCCGCGCCCCGGCCGTCCCGGCCCGGTGCGGCCCGTGCCACCGGCGCAACGTGCGTCGCGCGACACGGCCGCGGCCAAACCCGGACCGCCGGGTCCGGCCGCGCCGGCAACTGCCCCGGCCAGCCCGCAGATCCAGCTGATCCCGGCTTCGCCCGAAGGCGCGCTCGACGCCGCCGATGAGGCCGTGGACCTGCTTCTGGACTCGGGCCGTGCCCCCGGTGACGTGCTGGTGATCACCACCGGTAAACCGCACCCGTGGGCCGCCCACGAACTGTCCTTCGGCGATGCCGCCTACTGGGCGCAGCACGACGCGGGCGACGACGTCTTCTACGCGGACGCCGCCGTCGCGGACCGTGCCGCGTCGCGGGCCGTGGTCGTGGTCGTGGTCAACGGCGGCCCCGAAGCCGCCGCTGCCACCGCCCTGTCCGTGGCCCACTCGAGGGCCGGCGCCCTGCTGATCGTCTGTGGTGACCCACAGCGGATCAACTCGGTGCTGGGCGCGGGCGTCTGAGCCCACCGCCGCATGTGCGGCGGGCGCCGGTGCGACCCAAGGGTGCCGGAACGGCTCGCACAGTGGCGGCCCAGTGGTGGCCTCGGCGTGCCTGTGCCCTTGGGTGGAGCCTGCCCGGAGGACGCCACACGGCGCCGCAGCGGGGACCAGTCTCCGTGCTCAGCGGGCCGCCGCGCGGCGCAGCACGTCCGAGGCGACGCCCCCGGTGCGCGGTGGCGGGGGCGGCGCCTCCGACGTGGCGAACGGCTCCGGCGCCGATGCCGCGTTGGGCCGACGTCCACCGCGTCCCTCACCGAGGACCTGCCAGCCGTCACGGGTCAGCGTGATGTACGCGCCGCAGCGCAGCCCGTGCAACGTGCAGGCGTCCCGCAGCCCCCACATCCACGCGCCGTCCTCCTCCGTCCAACGAGCGTCGCCCTCACGGCAGTAGAGCAGCACGGCGGTGCGCACCGGGGTACGGCGCCGCAGGTCGTGCGGGATGACCCGGCGCAGTTGGGCGAGCAGCGCGTTGCGGAACATCCACCCGTCGGCCGGAGCCCGGCGGTTGGTGAACGAGGCGCTCGCGCGCAGTCGTTCGTCCGGATCGAGTACGGCCACGATCGCGGTCGCCGGCCTGGGGCGGTGCCGTGCGTGCAGTCCGCTGACGACTTCCCGCGGGTTGCGCAGCAGCGGAATCCCGGCGGCGGCCCACTCCGCCGGTTCGAGCAGGCGAGTGGCGGAAGCGGCGGGCGACGACAGTGACGCCGCCGAGGACGGAGCGAATCCGAAGGTCACGTTCCTCCCTTCGGCTACGCGCCCACACTGCGGGCGGGGTCGGATTCGGGGGAGCGCGCACCGCAGTGAAGCCCTGCCGGATCACGGACGAGCCGTGCGGGGAGCGGACTTCAATTCTTCCTGTCGAACTTGAATGCGGCAACGAGCAATTGGGACCGACGACCGTTATCGGATGATGCGCGTCCTATCTCCCTACCCACAGCACAGCCGGGTGACGCACGGGGCGCGCCACTCGGGGTCGCGCTAGGCCGTCGGCCGGTGCGGTGCCCCGAGGCGGGCGATCAGCCCTGCACGGCCAGGACCAGCGGCAACACCCCGTGGGCACCGGCACGACGCAGCAGCCGGGCCGCCACCGCCAGGGTCCAGCCGGTCTCGGTGCAGTCGTCCACGAGGAGCACCGGGCCCTGGAGGCCGCTCAGCGTCGCGGCCAGGGCGGGCGGCACCGACAGCGCGCCGTCGAGCACCTTGAGCCGCTGCGCGCTGTTGCTGCGGGACGCCCTCGGCGCCTCACCCGTGTACTCGACCGCACCGAGCAACGGCAGCCGGCCGACCTCGGCGATGCGTGCTCCCAGGGACTGGATCAGCTGAGGCCGGGTGCGCGAGGCGACGGTCACCACCCCGGCCGGGCGTGGCAGGCCGTCGGCCTCGCCCGAGGCCCAGCCCCCGGGCCCCTTGGCCCAGTCGGCCAGCACCGCCACGACCGCCTTCGCGACATCGTCCGGCACCGGACCGTCCGGCGCCTGGGCGGAGAGCATCGGCCGCAGCCGGTTGCCCCAGCCGATGTCGGAAAGCCGACCCAGTGCCCGGCCCGCAGCGGCCTGTTCTCCTGCCGGAATACGCCCCTTCAGGTCGACGCCGATCGCCGGAAGCCCGGTCGGCCACATACGGCGCGGTTCCACCTCGACTCCGGCCCGGCCCAGGTCCACGCGCGCGGCGTCGAGGGCGTCGGTGGAGGTGTCCGCGGTGAAGCGGGCGCCCGCGCAGTTGTCGCACTGGCCGCAGGGCTTGGCGCCCTCGTCGTCCAGCTGACGTTGCAGGAACTCCATCCGGCACTCGGTCGTCGAGGCGTAGTCCCGCATCGCCTGCTGCTCGGCCTTTCGCTGCCGCGCGACCCAGTCGTACCGCTCCGCGTCGTACGTCCACGGCTGGCCGGTCGCGATCCAGCCGCCCTTGACCCGCTTGACCGCGCCGTCCACGTCGAGGACCTTGAGCATGGTCTCCAGCCGGGAGCGGCGCAGCTCCACCAGGGGCTCCAGGGCGGGCAGCGACAGGGGCCGTTCCGCGCGCGCGAGGACGTCGAGAGTGCGGCGCACCAGATCCTCCGACGGGAAGGCCAGTGAGGCGAAGTACTCCCAGATCGCCTCGTCCTCCCTGCCCGGCAGCAGGAGCACCTCGGCATGCTCGACACCGCGCCCGGCCCGGCCGACCTGCTGGTAGTAGGCGATGGGTGAGGACGGCGAGCCCAGATGGACCACGAAACCGAGGTCGGGCTTGTCGAAGCCCATGCCCAGCGCCGAGGTGGCGACCAGCGCCTTGACCCGGTTGGCGAGCAGGTCGTCCTCGGCCTGCTGCCGCTCCGCGTTCTCGGTCTTGCCGGTGTACGACGCGACGGCGTGGCCGCGCTGCCGCAGGAAGGCCGTGACCTCCTCCGCGGCGGCCACGGTGAGTGTGTAGATGATCCCGGAGCCCGGCAATTCGTGAAGGTGGTCGGCGAGCCAGGCCATCCGGTGCGCGGCGTCGGACAGCCGCAGCACACCCAGGCTGAGGCTCTCCCGGTCCAGCGGGCCGCGCAGCACCAGCGCGTCCGACGTGCCTCCGGTCCCCAGCTGCTCCGCGACGTCGGCGGTCACACGTGCGTTGGCGGTGGCGGTCGTCGCCAGGACGGGCACCCCTGGTGGCAGGTCGGTGAGCATCGTGCGCAGCCGCCGGTAGTCCGGGCGGAAGTCGTGGCCCCAGTCGGAGATGCAGTGGGCCTCGTCCACCACGAGCAGTCCGGTCGCGGCGGAGAGCTTGGGCAGCACCTGATCGCGGAAGTCCGGGTTGTTGAGCCGCTCCGGACTCACCAGCAGCACATCGACCTCGCCCGCGGCGATCTCGTTCTGGATCGCGTCCCAGTCCTCGGTGTTGGAGGAGTTGATGGTCCGGGCGTGGATGCCGGCCCGGGCCGCGGCCTCGACCTGGTTGCGCATCAGCGCGAGCAGCGGCGAGACGATCACCGTGGGGCCGGCACCTCTGGCGCGCAGCAGCGCGGTCGCCACGAAGTAGACCGCGGACTTGCCCCACCCCGTGCGCTGGACGACCAGGGCCCGACGCCGGTCGGCGACCAGCGCCTCGATCGCCCGCCACTGGTCCTCCCGCAGCCGGGCGCCGCCCGAGGCGTCCCCGACGAGGCGGGCGAGGACCGCATCGGCCGCTGCCCGGAGATCCGCATTGCTCGTGTGCTCCATGCATTCCATACAACAGGACAGGACTGACAGCCGGGCCCGGAGGGACGCGGCGCGGTCGCCGGACGCATGGCGTGACGTGACCCTGATCAGAGTTATCCACAGGGCAAAGCGGAACTCCTTGATCTGCGAGATCGTCGGGCCATGACGAACCACAGCGAAACGACCGGATCCTCCGAGAACGGCGACATCCCGGGCCCGGGACAGCCGGGCCGCGCGGCCCCCGGCCCGTACGACAGCCTCGTCGACGAAGGCCAGGTCACCCTGCGCACCCCCGGCGAGCTGGCCGATGCCCTGCCCTACCTGCTGGGGTACCGCCCGGAGGACAGCATCGTGCTGGTCGCCCTGCGTGACAGGGACGGGCGTGGCCGGTTCGGCGGCCGTGCCCGTCTGGGCATCCCCGCGAACTCGGACGACTGGGCGAGTGCGGCCGGGCAGCTGGCCCACGGCCTGGTGACGGGCAGCGAGCGCCGAGGGGCCCGGCCCGAGCAGATGGTCGCCTACCTCTGCCAGGAACCGGGGCGGGGCGAGACCGGCCGAGAGGTCATGGAGCGGCTGCGTCCGCTGGCCCAGAAGCTGCGCGTCGAGTGCGGCGCCCTCGACGTACCGGTGGTCGAGGCGCTGTGCATCTCGGACGGGCGCTTCTGGTCGTACTGCTGCGACGACGAGGCCTGTTGCCCGGCCGAAGGTGTCCCGATGGGGCTGCCGGGCACGTCCGTGCTGGCCGCGGCGGCCACCTACGCCGGCATCCAGGTGCGAGGCTCGCTGCGCGAGCTGCGGGCCAGGATGCTGCCCTGGGAAAGCGGCGCGGCACGCGAGCAGACGGCCGCTCTGGACGCGGCCGCCATGACGGTGGTCTCCCGGATCCTCGACGACGCGGGCCGCGCGGAGGTGGCGGAGGAGACGCTGTGCCTGGCGCAGCGGGTCATGCGACGGCTCGGCGAGGCCCCGCCCGTGTCCGGCGTTCCCGCGGAGGACCTGCGCGACGACCAGCTGCTGGCGCACGACGAGGCGGCGGCGCTGATCCTCGGCCTCCAGGACCGTACGACCCGTGACCGTGCGGCCGCGTGGATGGAGGGCGACGAGGCCGGACCCGCGCTACGCCTCTGGCGGGCCCTGGCCCGCCGCTGCGTCGGCCCCTACGGCGAACACGCGGCTGCGCCGCTGACCCTCGCGGGGTGGGTCGCCTGGTCCGTCGGTGACGAGCTGGAGGCCCGAGAGGCTCTGGCCATGGCCTTGGGCGCAGATCAGGACTATCTGTTCGCCCGGCTCCTGCACCAGGCGTGCAACGAGGGCCTCGATCCCGAGTCGATTCGCCGCTGTCTGCGGGCGGGGCGTGAGGGCCGTGACGGCACCGGCGGTGGCACGTCGGGCGGTGAGGAGCAGGCCGGTGGGTCCGGGGAACGCGAGCCGGCCGATCCCACGCCCGCTCCGGCGGCGCGGGTCGGCCGACGGCGCCGCCCGCGCTCCGTCGCCTCGCCCGACGGTGTCCTTGGCCGTGCGAGGGTGCAGGGTCGTGAACCGCGCGCGAAGATCGTGCGTCCGCGCACTCCGGCGGGCGGTGAACGCCCTGGCGGGGCTCGGACGGGCCGCACGCGTCCGCGCGCCTCGCGGAAGGAGTCGACGGGTCAGGAGGGCGTCTGCCGAGGAGGTGGACGTACGGGAGAGCAGGGGGCCGAGGGCGGGAGCGAGCGCCTCTGAAGCGGGCGGCCCCGCCGAAGACAGCGGCGGTTCCCGGCTGTGTCCCGGACGCGGGCCCGGCTCTGGGCGAGCTCGGCCGACCGTGCCGTGCCGTGCCGGAGCAGCCTGCTCCGTGCGGATCGGCCGCTTCGGCCCGGTCATGGCCGAAGCGGCGGGGACTACGGGCGCAACCGGGTCGTGACCTGGCCTGACGAGACATGGAGGACACCCGGGCGCGGTTGGCGTGATGGATGTCCGACCGATGTGGATCAGTCGTCGGAGCGGCCGACGAAGGGAGTGTTTATCGTCAGGCAGACGACTATGATCGCCGCATGCCCTACGACCCGTCAGCCTTTCCGCCCTTCGCCGTCACCGTGGACCTGGTCGTGCTGACCGTGCGTCGCCACTCCCTGTGTGCGCTGGCGGTGCGCAGGGGTGAGCCGCCCTTCCAGGGCCGCTGGGCCCTGCCCGGTGGTTTCGTACGGGCAGACGAGGACCTGGCGCAGGCGGCGGCGCGAGAGCTGGCCGAGGAGACGGGACTGTGCGTCCACGACCCTGCTGCTCCCACCCAGGACAACGGTGCGCACCTGGAGCAGCTCGCGACGTACGGCGACCCCGAGCGCGATCCCCGGATGCGTGTGGTCAGCGTCGCCCACCTCGCGCTCGCTCCCGACCTGCCCGCTCCCCGGGCGGGCGGTGACGCCAGCAACGCGCGCTGGGCGCCGGTCGAGGAACTGCTGGAGCAGGGCGGTTACGGCCGTGACGGCGAGCCGACGGCGCTGCTCGCCTTCGATCACGCCCAAATCCTGGCGGACGGGGTGGAACGAGCCCGCTCCAAGATCGAGTACTCCTCACTTGCCACCGCGTTCTGCCCGCCCGAGTTCACGGTCGGCGAGTTGCGCCGCGTCTACGAGGCGGTGTGGAGCGTGTCGCTCGATCCGCGCAACTTCCACCGCAAGGTGACGGGAACCCCGGGCTTCCTCGTCCCCACCGGTGGGACGACCACCCGCCAGGGCGGCCGCCCCGCTCAGCTCTTCCGGGCCGGGGGCGCGACTCTCCTCAACCCCCCGATGCTGCGTCCCGAGGTCTGACACCGAGGCCCGGGCGGGCCCCGAGGTGAACGGCGAGCAAGGGGTCGGCCAGGGAATCGACCAGGAAATCGACCGGGGAGTCGACCAGGGAATCGTTACGCGGCACGTCACCTCGGGTCCGACAGGCCGCGCGATGCCCGAAAATACCGATATGGCACGCTATCTTGCTCAGGGTGATCCAGGCCTTCGGACTGACCAGCAACCCTCGCAAGGAGTTTCCGCCCGCAGCCGACGACGTCTCCTTCGAGGCGCGCGCCGGCCGCGTCACCGCACTGCTCGGAGCATCGGGCGCCGGCAAGACGACGGTGCTCAGACTCATGCTCGAACTCGAACGCGGTCGTGGTCTCACCCACTTCAGAGGCCGCCCCCTGCACCGCATCGCCCATCCTTCGCACGAGGTCGGCGTACTGCTGGGCGATGTGCCGGGCCACCCCGCCCGAACGGTTCGCGGCCATCTCCGCATGCTGTGCGCGGCGGCCGGTGTGCCGGTCCGGCGCGCCGACGAAGTCCTGGAGTCGGTCGGACTCGTGAGTCTGCGCGGCGAACGCCTCGGCGCCCTCTCGCGCGGCATGGACCGACGTCTCGGACTGGCCTGCGCCCTGCTTCCCGACCCGCACACCCTGGTCCTCGACGACCCCGCCGGCGCGCTCTCCGCCCGCGAGGCCCGCTGGCTCCACGGCATGCTGCGCGCTCACGCCGCTCAGGGTGGCACCGTTCTGTTCAGCACGGGGGACCCCAAGGAGGCCGCGCGTGCCGCCGACCACGTCGTCACGCTGGAGCGGGGCAGAGTCGTCGCCGACCAGGAGGCCGCGGTCTTCTCCCGCACCCGTCTGCGCCCCCGTGTCGCCGTCCGCAGCCCGCACGCCCCCCGCCTCGCCGCCGTCCTGACCAAAGAGGCCCGCGCGGCCCGCCGTTCCGTCGAGATCGTGCGCGAGGGCGGCAACCGCCTCGCCGTGTACGGCAGTACGTGTGCCGACATCGGCGAAACCGCGTTCCGCCACGGGGTTCTGGTACACCAACTGGCCGACGAGGTGGGGGACATGGGGCCCGGGGCGGGCACGACCGCCGCAGCCCGGCAGCAGCAGACGCAGAGCCGCCCACTGTCGGACACCGCGCCTGCCGCCTCGGAGCCGCTGCCACCCCCCCAGGGACGTCGTGCCGCTCCCCAACCCGGCAACGATCCCGCGCCCGACGGCGTCCCCGCCCCCGACGGCGTCCCCGCCCCCGATGGCGTCCCCGCCCCCGATGGTCAGCAGGAGCAGGAGCAGGAGCAGGAGACTGACCACCACGCCCCGTCCGCGACCGCCACCCCCGGGCCCCGGCCGCGCCCCTACACCGCGCTCAACCCCACCGCACGTGGCGCCCTCTCCCCGCTCCCACCCCCCATTTCCGTCAGCTCCGCCCCCAGCCCGCTGCGCCCCCTCCGCTACGAACTCCGCCGTGCGGTCGGCATCAGCACCGGGTTCGTCACCGGTGCCGTGGTGCTCGTCGTGTCCGCCGTCACCGCACTGGTGCTGGCCCGCATCGGGCACACCCCGCAGCCGCGTCTCCTGGCCGCGTGGCCGCGGGAACTGCCCCTGCCTCCCGCGGCGCTCGGCGCCGGGCTGCTCGGTGCGCTCGCCTTCGGCGACGAGTTCCGCCACCCCGCGCTGGCGGCGGACCGCGGCACCGTGCCCCGCCGGATCGGGCTGCTGACCGCCAAACTTCTCGTCTCCGCGGCCGGCGCGCTGGTGCTGGCCGCCCTGACGGTGGGCTGCAATGCCGAAGTGCTCCATCTCTTGTACGGACAGGAACTGGTGCGGCTCCCCGCCGACTGGCCCGCACTGAGCGCCGGTTGGCTCGGGCTCGTCGTTGGATGCGCATGGTCCGGCGTGCTCGCCGCGGGCGTCTTCCGGTCCACGACGGCCGGGCTCGCCGCGGTGGTCGCCGTTCCCGTCCTGGTCCTGCCGCTCGTACAGGAGCTCTGGGAAGGGCCGTCCGTGCGGACCGCCGCCGGCCTCCCGATGCGGGTGCGCGAGGTTCTCCTGACGCAGTGGCCGTTCGGTGGTGAGCGGTATGTGGCCGAAGTGCTGCGCGTGCTCGTCCAACCCGTGGGCAGCGCAATGACGTTGTCCCTCACCGTCTTGCTCTGCGCGTATCTGCTCATGACCCTGCGCAGCAGGGCCCGGTGAGGCCCGCCCACCCCTCCGGTCCGACCGTGTGCACAACTCCCCGGGGAAAGCACATTTCTTTCCGATAAGGCGTCAATTGCGACGGGGTGAGCGATCACCCTTTCGTGTGCTTTTCACCAAAGCCCTCAAGGGAGTTGAAGACGACGCCGACAAAGGATGCGTGACTACCCTTGCGCACTCCATGATGACCGCCGCCCGCTCCGCCGACTCCGGCCTCGCGAACCCGGGCGAACTCGACCGCTACCCCTACGCGGAGACGCCCGCCGTCGACCGCGTCGGGGCGCCCGCCTGGGAGGGGCCGGAGCCCGAGCTGGGCCGCGTGGGCCGGCGCACTGCGGGCAGCCGTGGCCGCGGACTGCACGGGCAACTCGTCCAGCAGCTGGGTCAGATGATCGTTTCGGGTGATCTGGGCGCCGACCGCCCGCTGGTGCCCGAGGAGATCGGCCAGCGTTTTGAGGTGTCCCGTACCGTTGTCCGTGAGTCCCTGCGCGTGCTGGAGGCCAAGGGCCTGGTCAGTGCCCGCCCGAACGTCGGCACGCGTGTGCGTCCCGTCAGCGACTGGAACCTCCTCGACCCGGACATCATCGAATGGCGTGCCTTCGGGCCGCAGCGCGATGACCAGCGCCGTGAGCTCAGCGAGCTGCGCTGGACGATCGAGCCGCTCGCCGCGCGCCTCGCCGCCGGGCACGGACGCGAGGACGTCCAGCAGCGTCTGTCCGACATGGTGGGGATCATGGGGCACGCCATGGGGCAGGGTGACGCTCTCACCTTCTCCCGTGCCGACGCCGAGTTCCACACCCTGCTCATCCAGGTCGCGGGCAACCGGATGCTGGATCACCTGTCCGGGATCGTGTCCGCCGCCCTCCATGTCTCCGGTGGCCCGGTCACAGGATGTGACCGGCCGAACGACGTGTCCCTGGCGCAGCACGGCCGGATCGTCGATGCCCTCGCCACGGGGGACGGCGCGGCGGCCGAGGCGGCCATGCGCCAGCTTCTGACCGTCCACCCCGAGGTGGAGCGCGTGGTGCCTGCACCGCGCGATCACTGACCGCGTTCCGCCGGAACGGCATGGGCCGGTCGCTCCAGACTCCTCCTATGGCAGTGGCCGGCCGGTGCGCCGCCGCGGACCCCGCGGAATCCTCGGCGATTCCGCGGGGTCCGACGGTGTGAGGGGTACGACGGTGTGATGAGAGGCCGAGCCTTCTCGGGCGGTCGGCGGTCGGCGGTCGGTATCCCGGCTCGACCGGGGCATATCCGTCGGCGACCGACTTCGTCCTTGTATGACCAATTTTGATAGCTTACGGGGTGTGACTCGGGCCACGCGGATTGGGCGTAACGCTCGTGGGAACAACGCGATGACCTAAGAGGTGACAGCCGCGGAGGGAATACGGACGCCGTTCATGGCGCTGTGCTTCTCCCCGGCCCCCGCCCGCGCCGTCGGCCCACTCCCAAGCCGGCGGTCGGCTCCTGTCCGCCTGGACGGGGCCGGAAGCCGTTTTCCAACGTTCCGAGAGGTTGTTCGTGTCGGCCAGCACATCCCGTACGCTCCCGCCGGAGATCGCCGAGTCCGTCTCTGTCATGGCGCTCATTGAGCGGGGAAAGGCTGAGGGGCAGATCGCCGGCGATGACGTGCGTCGGGCCTTCGAAGCTGACCAGATTCCGGCCACTCAGTGGAAGAACGTACTGCGCAGCCTCAACCAGATCCTCGAGGAAGAGGGTGTGACGCTGATGGTCAGTGCCGCAGAGCCCAAGCGCACCCGAAAGAGCGTCGCGGCGAAGAGTCCCGCCAAGCGCACCGCCACGAAGGCGGTCGCGGCGAAGACGGTGACCAGCAGGAAGGCCACCGCCCCCGCCACCCCGGCGGCGCCCGCCGCCGACCCCGCCGTCGAGGAAGAGACGACCGCCAAGAAGGCGGCGGCCAAGAAGACGACCGCCAAGAAGGCGGCCGTGAAGAAGACGACCGCCAAGAAGACGGCGGCCAAGAAGACGAGCGCCAAGAAGGAAGACGGCGAGCTTCTCGAGGACGAGGCGATCGAGGAGCCGAAGGCCGCGACGGACGAGCCCGAGGGCACCGAGAACGCGGGCTTCGTGCTGTCCGACGAGGACGAGGACGACGCTCCGGCCCAGCAGGTCGCCGCGGCCGGCGCCACCGCCGACCCGGTCAAGGACTACCTCAAGCAGATCGGCAAGGTCCCCCTCCTCAACGCGGAGCAGGAGGTCGAGCTCGCCAAGCGCATCGAGGCGGGGCTGTTCGCCGAGGACAAGCTGGCGAACTCCGACAAGCTCGCTCCCAAGCTCAAGCGTGAGCTGGAGATCATCGCCGAGGACGGCCGCCGCGCCAAGAACCACCTCCTGGAGGCCAACCTCCGCCTGGTGGTCTCCCTGGCCAAGCGCTACACCGGTCGCGGCATGCTCTTCCTGGACCTCATCCAGGAGGGCAACCTCGGTCTGATCCGCGCGGTGGAGAAGTTCGACTACACCAAGGGCTACAAGTTCTCCACGTACGCCACCTGGTGGATCCGTCAGGCGATCACCCGCGCGATGGCCGACCAGGCCCGCACCATCCGTATCCCGGTGCACATGGTCGAGGTCATCAACAAGCTCGCGCGCGTGCAGCGCCAGATGCTCCAGGACCTGGGCCGCGAGCCCACCCCGGAGGAGCTGGCCAAGGAGCTCGACATGACCCCCGAGAAGGTCATCGAGGTCCAGAAGTACGGTCGCGAGCCCATCTCGCTGCACACCCCGCTGGGCGAGGACGGCGACAGCGAGTTCGGTGACCTCATCGAGGACTCCGAGGCCGTCGTCCCGGCCGACGCGGTGAGCTTCACGCTCCTGCAGGAGCAGCTGCACTCCGTCCTGGACACCCTGTCCGAGCGTGAGGCCGGCGTCGTCTCCATGCGGTTCGGTCTCACCGACGGTCAGCCGAAGACCCTCGACGAGATCGGCAAGGTGTACGGCGTCACGCGCGAGCGCATCCGCCAGATCGAGTCGAAGACCATGTCGAAGCTGCGCCACCCGTCGCGCTCGCAGGTGCTGCGCGACTACCTCGACTAGGCCGCACTCGTACCACCGCGAAGGCCCGGTTCCCGCTCAGGCGGAAACCGGGCCTTCGCGCTGACCAGCGGGTGCGCCGTACCGCGGTCTGAATCACTCTGGGTGTCCCATGACCACCTCAAAGTGAGGAGCCTGCATGCGTGGCCTCGTTGCCCGGGCGCTGGCCCGGCCGCTGGTCCTGGCGGCCGCGGCGACCGCGATACCTCTGGTGTCCGCCGCTCCCGCAGCCGCCGACAGCATCGTCGTAGGGGGGTTTCCGGTCGATGTGGCAGAGAGCCCCTGGACCGTCGCCCTGTCCAGTCGTGACCGGTTCGGTGGTACGCGGGCGGGACAGTTCTGCGGGGGAGTGGCCGTCGGCCGGACCACCGTACTCACGGCGGCGCACTGTCTGGGGGAGGAGGTTCTCGGGTCGCCGCCCCAGCAGGTGCGCGACCTGAAGGTCATAGCGGGTCGTACGGACCTGCGCTCGGACCAGGGTCACGAGATCCCCGTGCGCGACGTCTGGGTCAACCCGGCGCACGACGATGTCACCAACGCAGGTGACTTTGCCGTACTCACCCTGTCCAAGGCGCTTCCCACCGGCTCGGACATAGGCATGGCGGCGGCCGGCGATGCCGCCTACGAACCGGAAACGGGGGCGCTCGTCTACGGATGGGGAGACGCCTCGGGCACCGGGGACTATGCGAACGGGCTGCGCGCGGCACGCGTGCGTGTGCTTCCCGACGCGGACTGTGAGCGGGCATACCCCGGAAGCCATGACGGGCGGTATCACGCCGACACCATGCTGTGCGCGGGGGAGCAGGGCGGCGGCCGCGATGCCTGCCAGGGGGACAGTGGTGGGCCGCTGGTCGCCAAGGGCAAGCTCATCGGACTCGTGTCCTGGGGGAGTGGCTGCGGGCGCCCGGGCAATCCCGGGGTGTACACGCGCGTCTCCGCTGTTCTACAGGCGCTGGGCTGGGGCGGCACCGCCGAACGGCAGCACGAGGGCGTCTGACGGCCCTCTGACGCCTCCCCGGTACCCGACGAGTACGAGCGGCCGCCTCCGGACTGCGGAGACGGCCGCTCGTTCAATCGGCCTGTGCCGGGTTCGCTCGTCGTCGGGCGCGTAGTGTCAGCGCTCTTCCTCGGCGGAAGATGCCGGAACGGCCGTGAGCCGCTCCGTCTCGTCCTGTATCTCAGCGGCGATCTTCTTGAGTTCCGGCTCGAACTTGCGCCCGTGGTGGGCGCAGAAGAGCAGTTCTCCGCCGCTCAGCAGGACGACGCGCAGGTATGCCTGGGCGCCGCAGCGGTCGCACCGATCGGCGGCCGTCAGCGGGCTTGCGGAAGTCAGAACAGTAGTCACGTCGCCTCTTCTCTAGCTCGACGAGCTGTCGTACCAGGGTCAACATCCAACCAGCCCCAAAACGTTCCCGCTCGTGGCTTTTCCTCGAAAAAATTTTCCGAGGGGCCGGCTGTTGCCGGTTGGCGGCGAATGTGCCGTATTGCGTGTCTCTGTGTCGTACGGGTTCGCGCAGTCGGTCAGGGTCGGTCCCGCCGGCTGGGTTGCCGGTTTGTTCATGAGGACGTGCCCGGAGCCTAAATGGTTCATGCCTCGAAGGGAACGTGATGTGCACTTCACCCCATCGAGGGATCGAACAGGCATGCGACCCTGGACTAGGGTGAGTCTTCGACGAGGGTGGCATTACAACGGCTCTACCAGGCCTCGGTACCCTCTGACCGGTGAACCGAGCCGCGCCCTTACCCAGCGGGGCCCCATCTGAAATTCAGCGAGGAGCGAACCGCGTGACCGCCGAGACATCCGTGCCGTCCACTGCGCTGCTGGCAGGAGCAGACCGGGACGGATCCAACTACACCGCGCGGCACCTGCTCGTCCTCGAGGGGCTCGAGGCCGTGCGCAAGCGTCCGGGCATGTACATCGGATCGACCGACAGCCGTGGTCTGATGCACTGCCTCTGGGAGATCATCGACAACTCCGTCGACGAAGCTCTCGGTGGTTACTGCGACCACATCGAGGTGATCCTCCACGACGACGCCTCGGTGGAGGTCAGGGACAACGGCCGCGGCATCCCGGTCGACGTCGAGCCCAAGACCGGCCTGTCCGGTGTCGAGGTCGTCATGACCAAGCTGCACGCCGGTGGAAAGTTCGGCGGCGGCTCGTACGCCGCTTCCGGCGGTCTGCACGGCGTCGGCGCCTCCGTGGTGAACGCCCTGTCGGCCCGGCTGGACATCGAGGTGGACCGTGGCGGGAACACCCACGCCATCAGTTTCCGGCGCGGTGTTCCGGGTGCGTTCGCGGGGGCGGGGCCGGAGGCCAAGTTCGAGGCCAAGAACGGACTGCGCAAGGCCAAGAAGATCCCCAAGTCCCGCAACGGCACGCGCGTGCGGTACTGGGCGGACCGCCAGATCTTCCTCAAGGACGCCAAGCTCTCCCTGGAGACGCTGCACCAGCGCGCCCGCCAGACCGCGTTCCTGGTGCCCGGGCTGACGATCGTCGTCCGTGACGAGTTCGGCCTCGGTGACGGCGGCAGCAAGGGCGAGGAGTCCTTCCGCTTCGACGGCGGCATCAGTGAGTTCTGCGAGTTCCTGGCCGGCGACCGGCCCGTCTGCGACGTCCTCCGCTTCAGCGGGCAGGGCAGCTTCAAGGAGACGGTCCCGGTGCTCGACGAGCACGGCCAGATGACGCCCACCGAGGTCACCCGCGACCTCGGCGTCGACGTCGCGATGCGCTGGGGCACCGGTTACGACACCACCGTCAAGTCCTTCGTCAACATCATCGCCACGCCCAAGGGCGGGACCCACGTCGCCGGCTTCGAGCAGGCGGTCGCGAAGACGATGAACGAGGCGCTGCGGGCCAAGAAGCTGCTGCGCGTCGCCGAGGACGACATCGTCAAGGACGACGCCCTGGAGGGACTCACGGCGGTCGTGACGGTCCGTCTCGCCGAGCCCCAGTTCGAGGGGCAGACCAAGGAGGTCCTCGGTACCTCCGCCGCCCGCCGCATCGTGAACAACGTGATCACCAAGGAACTCAAGGCGTTCCTGACCTCCACCAAGCGGGACGCCGCCCAGCAGGCGCGTGTGGTCATGGAGAAGGCCGTCGCCGCGGCGCGCACCCGCATCGCCGCCCGTCAGCACAAGGACGCCCAGCGCCGCAAGACGGCTCTGGAGTCCTCCTCGCTGCCCGCGAAGCTCGCCGACTGCCGCAGCGACGACGTCGATCGCAGCGAGCTGTTCATCGTCGAGGGCGACTCCGCGCTGGGCACGGCGAAGCTCGCCCGGAACTCCGAGTTCCAGGCGCTGCTGCCGATCCGCGGCAAGATCCTCAACGTTCAGAAGTCGTCCGTGACGGACATGCTGAAGAACGCCGAGTGCGGCGCCATCATCCAGGTCATAGGGGCCGGGTCCGGCCGTACCTTCGACATCGACGCGGCCCGCTACGGCAAGATCATCATGATGACCGACGCCGATGTGGACGGCTCCCACATCCGTACGCTCCTGCTGACCCTGTTCCACCGCTACATGCGGCCCATGGTGGAGGCGGGCCGGGTCTTCGCCGCGGTGCCGCCGCTGCACCGCATCGAGCTCGTCCAGCCGAAGAAGGGCCAGGACAAGTACGTCTACACGTACTCGGACCGCGAGCTGCGCGACAAGCTCATGGAGTTCCAGAGCAAGGGCATCCGGTACAAGGACTCGATCCAGCGGTACAAGGGCCTGGGCGAGATGGACGCCGACCAGCTGGCCGAGACGACCATGGACCCGCGGCGCCGTACCCTGCGCCGGATCAACCTCACCGATCTGGACTCCGCCGAGCAGGTCTTCGACCTGCTCATGGGCAATGACGTCGCTCCTCGCAAGGAGTTCATCTCCAGCTCGGCGGCGACGCTGGACCGCTCGCGCATCGACGCGTAGCCGTCGGGCCTGCCCGGGACCGAGTCCCGGGCAGGCCCGGGGGGGGAGTCACCTGATGGGGTGAAGTACGCAGGGAAGAAGAGTCAGGGATCTTCCCGTTCTGTCCATCCTTGGGCATGCAGCCAAGCAACGATCGCCCACGCGGTGCCGGGGGTGGTTCCGAAAGCGTGGTCGACCCCCGCGACGGCCTGGACCCGGCCTTCGGTCAAGGGTCTCCGACTCCGCGGTACGACGATCCGTGGTATGACGCCCTCGCCTCCGGCTGGGGCGAGCCGGCGGGCCCGGCGGCCTCCGACGCGGCGCTGCCCTGGATGCGCCCGCAACCGGCCGGGGAGCCGCCTCGGGCCGCAGCCGACGTGTACCTGGAGGTTCAGCGCAGCGCGGCCTTCCGAGAGGTCCGCAGCCGGTACCGCAGGTTCGTGGTCCCGGCGGTGGCCGCCTTCTTCGTCTGGTACGTCGCCTACGTCGTGACCGCCACCACCGCGCCCGCGCTGATGGCCCGGCCGGTGGCAGGGGCGGTGAACGTGGCGATGCTCGCAGGGCTCGGGCAGTTCCTCACCACGTTCCTGCTCACCTGGGCGTACGCCCGGCACGCTCGGCTGCGCAGGGACCGGGCCGCGCTCGAGCTGCGCTGGGACACCCAGGAACTGACGCGTGGCGTACGAGGCGGTGCCTCGTGACCGGCGACCATCAGTCACTGGCGCTGCTGCTGTTCAGCACGTTCGTCGCCGTGACGCTGGCGATCACGACGTGGGTGAGCCGCACCCGGCACGGATCCGCGGAGGAGTTCTACGCGGGCGGCCGCCTCTTCTCCCCCATGGAGAATGGTTTTGCCATCGCGGGTGACTACATGTCGGCCGCGTCCTTCCTGGGCATCTCCGGCCTCATCGCGCTCTACGGCTACGACGGCATGCTGTACTCGGTGGGCTTTCTGGTGGCCTGGCTCGTGGTGCTGTTCCTCGTCGCCGAACTGGTCCGCAACTGCGGCAGGTTCACCCTCGCCGACGTCGTCGCCGCACGGATGCGGGAGCGGCCCGTGCGGATCGCGGCGGGCACCTCCTCGGTCACCGTGTCCGTCCTGTACCTGGTGGCGCAGATGGTGGGCGCGGGCAGCCTGGTCGCGCTGCTGCTCGGGGGCACGACCGAGGCGGCCCGGACCTGGACCGTCATCGGCGTCGGCGCGCTCATGGTGATCTATGTGTCGCTGGGCGGGATGCGGGCCACCACCTGGATCCAGATCGTGAAGGCGGTCCTGCTGCTCGGCGGCACCGTGGCCCTGACCGCGCTCGTCCTGGTGCGCTTCCACGGCGACATCGACCGGCTGCTGCGCACGGCGGCCGAGCGCAGCGGACACGGCGACGCCTTCCTGGCGCCCGGCCTGGCGTACGGCGGGGACTGGATCTCCCGCTTCGACTTCATCAGCCTCGGACTCGCCCTCGTGCTGGGCACGGCCGGCCTGCCGCACATCCTGTCGCGTTTCTACACGGTGCCCACCGCCCGCGCGGCACGGCGCTCGGTCGTCTGGTCGATCGGCCTCATCGGCGGCTTCTACCTGATGACGATCGTGCTCGGCTTCGGTGCCGCCGCCCTCGTCGGGCCGCATGCGGTGCGAGAGTCGAACGCCGCCGGGAACACGGCGGTCCCGCTGCTGGCCCTCGACCTTGGCGGCGGCGCGGACTCCACCGGCGGGACGGTTCTGTTCGCGGTCGTGGCGGCCGTCGCCTTCGCCACCATCCTCGCGGTGGTCGCCGGAATCACCCTGGCCTCCTCGGCATCCGTGGCCCACGACCTGTACGCGTCTTTGCGACGCCGCGGCGCCCGGCCGCGCAGTGAGGTCGCCGTGGCCCGCACCGCCGCCGTCGGCATCGGTGCCGTCGCGATCGGCCTCGGCCTGCTCGCCCGCGACCTCAACGTGGCGTTCCTGGTGGGCCTCGCCTTCGCCGTCGCGGCGTCCGCGAACCTCCCGGTGCTGCTCTACTCGCTGTTCTGGCGCGGTTTCACCACACGCGGCGCCGTGTGGGCCGTGTACGGCGGTCTGATTCCGGCGGTGGTGCTCGTACTGCTGTCCCCGGTGGTGTCGGGCAGCCCGCAGGCGCTGTTCCCGGGCGTCGACTTCCAGTACTTCCCGCTGCAGAACCCCGGCCTCGTCTCGATCCCGCTGGGCTTCGTCGCGGGCTGGCTCGGCACGGTCACCTCGCCGGAGGTTCCGGACGAGGCACGACACGCCGAGACGGAGGTGCGCTCGCTCACCGGGGCGGGGGCCGTCTAGCAGGCGCAGCGAACCCGGCCCTTCTCAGGCGCGGGTCGCCCACTCGTAACGGTGCTCCGGGCGGCCCGCGTCGCCGTACTTGAGGGTCAGCCTGGCCCGCCCCGTGCGCTCCAGGAGCTTCAGATAGCGCTGGGCGGTCTGGCGGCTCACCCCCGTCCGCTCTGCGATCTCCTGCGCGGAGAGGGGACCGTCCGCCTTCATCAGGCACTGGCGCACGAGCTCGGCGGTGGTGGGGGAGTGCCCCTTGGGCAGTCCCGGCTCCGACGGCGCCGACAGGGCGCCGAAGATGCGGTCCACCTCCGCCTGCTCCGCCTCACCACCGCCGTCCAGCGTGCGGCGCAGCTCCGCGTACGCCTCCAGCTTCGCGCGCAGCCCCGCGAAGGCGAACGGCTTGACCAGGTACTGCAGCGCGCCCTGGCGCATCGCCGCCTGGACGGTCGACACGTCCCGCGCGGCCGTCACCATGATCACGTCGGTCTGGTGGCCCCGCCGCCGCATCTCCTGGACGACCTCCAGACCGGTCCGGTCGGGCAGGTAGTGGTCCAGCAGGATCAGATCCAGACGGGGCAGCTCCTCCACGCTGCGCAGTGCCTCCAGCGCGCTGTGGGCCTCGCCGGCCACGTGGAAGCCCGGCACCTTCTCGACGTAGGCGGCGTTGACCCGCGCGACCCTCGTGTCGTCGTCCACCACCAGGACCTCGATCATCGGGACTCCTCCTCGGCAGCGGTGGTCACGGGGACGGGCGGGGCGGGGGCGGTGCCTGCGGGGTCCAGGTCCGGTTCGGCCAGTGCCTCGGGCAGGACGACGACGAACTCCGCGCCGCCGCCGCGCGCCTCGCCGACGGTGGCGCTGCCTCCCTGCCGCTCGGCGAGCCGGCGTACCAGGGACAGCCCGATGCCGCGCTGTCGGTGCGCCGGTGGCTCCTTGGTGGACCACCCCGCCGTGAACACCAGCTCGCGGTGTTCCGACGGGACCCCGGGCCCCGTGTCGCGCACCCTGAGCGTCGCGGTGCGTCCCTGCGCACGCAATTCGACCTCCACGCGCGCGTGCGCCGTCCCCGCGACGGCGTCGAGCGCGTTGTCGACCAGGTTGCCGACGATCGTGACGAGCCCCCTGGGATCCACCAGACGGTCCGGCAGCCGTGTGCGGTCCGACACCCACAGGGTCACTCCGCGTTCGGCCGCGACGGTCGCCTTGCCGACCAGCAGGGCGGCCAGGAGGGGGTCCTGGATCCTCTCGGTGATCTGCTCCGCGGTGGCCCGGTGATCGCCGACCACCTCGCCGACGAACTCCATGGCGTCGTCGTACATCTCCAGCTCGAGCAGCCCCAGCAGGGTGTGCATGCGGTTGGCGTGCTCGTGGTCCTGCGCCCGCAGGGCGTCGATCAGGCCGCGGGTCGAGTCCAGCTCGCGGCCGAGCTGCTCCAGCTCGGTGCGGTCGCGCAGGGTGGCGACGGCGCCGCCGTCGTCGGTCGGCATCCGGTTGGCGATCAGGACCCGCTGCCCGCGCACGGTCAGCAGGTCGGTGCCGGTCACCCGGCCGGCGAGGACATCGGCCGTGCGTCCCGCGCCGAGCGCCTCGTCGGGGGAGCGGCCGACGGCCTCGGTGCCGATGCCCAGCAGGCGCTGCGCCTCGTCGTTCAGCAGGCGCACCCGGCCGCCGCGGTCCAGGGCGACGACGCCCTCCCGGATGCCGTGCAGCATGGCCTCCCGCTCCGCGAGCAGCCCCGCGATGTCCGAGAAGGCCAGGTCCCGGGTCTGTCGCTGCACCCGGCGCGAGATCAGCCAGGCGGCCAGAGCGCCCACGGCCAGCGCGCCACCGGCGTACGCGAACAGGCCGGGAATGGCGTGGATCAGCCGGGCCCGGACGCTGTCGTAGGCGATGCCGACCGAGACCGCGCCGACGACGTCGCCCTCGCCGTCGCGCAGCGGCACCTTGCCGCGGGCGGAGCGGCCCAGGGTGCCGTTGTCGATCTCCATGACCTCACGGCCGGCCAGGGCCTGCCCGGGGTCGGTCGAGACGACGTCGCCGATCCGCTCCGGGTCGGTGTGCGACCAGCGCACACCCTGCCGGTCCATCACGACGACGTACTCCGCCTTCGTGGCCTTCCGGACCCGCTCCGCCTCCTGCTGCACCGGGCCGTCCGGCGTCGGCGCGGTGTTCCGCAGGTCCCGCACGATCTGCGGCTGCTGCGCGGTGGTCTGCGCGATCGCGAGCGCCCGGCGCATCGCCTGGTCGTCCAGCTGGTCACCGAGCGGAGCCAGGAACAGGCCGGTCGCGAGCACCGCGACTCCCGCGGCGATCGCCAGCTGCATCATCAGCACCTGCGAGAACACCCGCCGCGGCAGGCCGAGGCGCCGGCGGCGTACGGGGGGAGTGGAGCTCATACCCATGACGGTACGTGGGGGCGGGCGGCAGACCGTAGAGGGGTGTGGCGCGGATCTCCTGATCGCCTACGGAGGTGGGAGCCGCAGTCGGCCGCTGGACGGCCCCGACGGCCCCCAACTGCCCGGACGGCCCCGACCGTCCGGAGTGCTCGGGGTACTCGCGGCACTCGGAGTACTCGGAGAAGTACTCGGTGTGAGGGTCAGCTCGCGAGCGCCGCCGTGACCGACAGCTCGCGCACCGCCGTGACCTCCATCCGCGCCGGCGAGCCCAGCACCGATGCCCCACAGCTCTCCGGACGCGGCGGCGCCGAGGCGCCCTGGGCGACGGTGACCCGCCAGTGCCGGCCGTCGGTGTGGGCGACGGTCACCTCCCAGTGCGGTGCGGCACCGTCCGTCCGGACGACGCTCAGCGCCTGGGCCGCCTGCTCGCCCGTCGCCGAGCGCACGGCCAGCTCGGCCGCCTGACCCGGACGCTCCCACGCGGAGTTCCCGCGGCACCCTTCGGCGACGATCCGCCCTTCCCGGGCACCGTGCAGGATCTCCTTGACGGCGGGGGCCTGGACCCGGCCGTACGCGTAGCCGTGGGGCAGCACGAGCAGCGTCGGCGAGAAGCGGTGACCACCCAGATGGGTGACTTCCCAGACGCCGTCGGCACCGGATGCGGCCAGTTCGGCCGCCAGCGGCCGGCCCAGGAGGGCGCAGCAGCGGTCGCGCTTGCCGTTGGTGCAGACGAGGGCGAGCGGATCACCCAGGTGGGGGCCGCCGTCGAGCGCCGAGTCGAAGGCACGGTGGTCGCCCCTGCCGAGCGCGGCGAAATCGAGGCCGAGCAGCCGGCGGGGGTCCGTCAGGGTGGTGCCGTGCAACCACACGTTTCCCGGGACGGTGTGGGACGCGTACACCCGGCGCTCGGCGGGGGTGCCGCGGTCCGCGTGCCGACCGGGGCGGCGAATCAGCGCGAGGCGTACGCCCGTACCCTTCGCCGCCGCCTCCAGGGCGCGACCCAGTGCGGGGTCCAGGTGGCTCGAGGTGAGCGCCTTGGCGCCCCATGGCCCGGGCTGTTCGAGCAGCAACCAGGTCCTCGCGACGGGTGCGGTGCCCGAGACGGGCTCGGCGAGGTCCCGGGAGACGGTTGAGCACGTACTCACACAGGTGAGCCTAACCTGACTTCCCTAGCAACGACGTCCAGCCGCGCCTGAGCGTTACTCCGGCAGAAGTGGTGGGGGCGCCGTGCCGGGGGGAAGCCACCCCGGCTGGGAGATGCGTGTGGCCTGGTGCCGTTCGGGCGCCAGGCCTCATCGGTGGGGCGTCGAGCGGGACGGGGTGCCGAGGCTCGACGGGTGGTTGGTCCGGCTCGTTGGACGGTTGCGTGCGGCCGGGACGGGGTGGACGCGTACTGGCGAGACGGAAGTCAGGCGTCCGGGATGTCCGCCTTGGCGCGGATCAAGGTCTCTCTGCTGATGACCACGATGCGTTCGTAGCCCGCACGGGAAGCATCGGCGGGGAGTTCACGCTCCAAGACCTCGGTGGCCTCCGTGCCGATGACGGCGAAATTGCCGTCGCTCAGCTCGAAGAGGTCGGGGCAGCTCGCTCCGGACGTACTGCCGCGCGAGCTTGGAGGCACACCGATACGGCGCACGATTTTCAAGGGGTACCGGTCCTTAGAGGTTGGGCCCAATGCTAGTCAGCACGTTACTGGAGCCTCAGGCGGACGGAGGCGTGCCCACCACCCACCACTCATCCGTGTCGGCTTCGTCGAGGTCCTTGATGAGTCCGTCCACAATGCGACCGACGTCTGACTCGTTGGTTGTCGCAAGCGAGGCCCGGTGCTCCTTCGAAGCCTCCCAGTACTCCCGCATCAGGTTGGTCTGGAAAAGCTCACGCAAGCGTCCGAACAGTTCCTCCTGGTCCACGAAGCCCGCCTCGTAGAGGTGGTACAGGTTGACGTACCACGCGTTCGCGTAGAAGAACTGGCGCCGCCTCTCCGCAGGGATGCTCTTGTCGTACGTGTCGATGACCTCCGCCAGCGAAGGGTCGTCGATCGCCCTGGTCAGCAGCTCCCAGTGCATGCGCTGCTGGTGTTGCAGCGACTTGCGCCGGATCGCCAGTTCCTCCAGTTCCAGCCGACGCACGTGCAGACGTACCGCCTCGAGTCGCCGCTGATGTGCGGCCAGTGTCAACCCGGCCGTGGCGAGCAGCATCCCCGCTGCCGCGGAGCCGAACCTCCCCGTGAGCTTCTTCCGTGTGACCATGTCAACCCCCGAATCAGGCGACCGCCCGCCGGTCGTCGAGTGCGGGTCGGCTGACGGGGACCGGCGAGCGATGGGTGGCGCTGCCACCTCCAGAGTGCCGAGCGGCGCTGACCGGCGGGGAGGCGGAGAGGAGGCGCACGGAGGGAAGTGAGGGTCGCACAGTCCGGCGCCATGCAAAACGTCTGCCCAGCAAGTGCTGCTAACAATCGTTCACTTCGCGGGTACTCCGCCGACTCGTATCCTGAGCAGGCAATTCCGTATGTGGGTGCACGTCCTCCCACGGACCGGCGTACGCGTAGGTGAGAGAGAGGTCGCACGGTGGGGCAGCGCCCGACTCCGCAGCAGATCCCGGTCGTCGTGCTGGCCGGATTCCTGGGCTCCGGAAAGACCACTCTCCTCAACCACCTCCTGCACCGCAGCGGAGGCAGCCGGATCGGCGCCATCGTCAACGACTTCGGCTCCATCGAGATCGACGCGATGGCCGTCGCCGGCGCCCTCGGCGACTCCACCGTCTCGCTCGGCAACGGGTGCCTGTGCTGTGCCGTCGACGCGAGCGAACTCGACGGGTACCTGGAGCGGCTCGCCCGGCCCGACGCCGGCATCGACGTCATCGTCATCGAGGCCAGCGGCCTCGCCGAGCCGCAGGAACTCGTGCGCATGCTCCTCGCCAGCGAGCAGCCGGGGGTCGTCTACGGCGGACTCGTCGAGGTCGTCGACGCCGCCGAGTTCGACGACACGCGCGCGAAGCACCCCGAGATCGACCGGCACCTGGCGCTGGCCGACCTGGTCGTGGTCAACAAGACCGACCGCACCCCGGACGCCGAGCGGGTGCTCGCCCTCGTCCGCTCGCTCAGCGACCGCGCCGCGGTCGTGCCCGCGACCTACGGCCGCATCGATCCCGAGTTCCTCTACGACTGCCGGCCGAGCGAGGAGCGCGTGGGGCAGCTGTCCTTCGACGACCTGCACGACCACTCCCCGCACGGCGCGTACGCCGAGCATCTGCACGCCGCCTACGACACCCTGTCGTTCGTCTCCGACCTCCCGCTCGACCCGCGCCGGCTCATGCGGTTCCTCGACAGCCGGCCGGAGGGCCTGTACCGGATCAAGGGATACGTCGACTTCGGCCCGCACGACACGCGGAACCGGTACGCCGTCCACGCGGTCGGGCGTTTCCTGCGCTTCTACCCGGAGCCCTGGCCGTCCGGCGAAGCCAGCCGTACCCGGCTGGTCCTCATCGGCTCCGGCATCGACGCGCCGGCCCTCGGCAAGGAGCTCGACGCGTGCCGCAGCGACACCCCGCATGCCGATGAGCACGCCATGTGGGGCGTCCTGCGCTATGTACCGGAACCGGACGAGCAGGATCCGCCGGAGTAGGCCCTAGGCCGGACCCGCCACCACCGAGACCGTCTTCGGCAGTGACACGCCCGAGCCGTCGCGGCGTGGGTCGATGTCCGGGAGCTGGGCCGGGGTGCCGTTCTTCTGCGCGGCCAGGGCCGGTGTGGCGCCCGCCCAGGCGAAGGCCAGGCAGTCCTCCCCCTTCAGGAACCGCTGGCAGCGCACGCCACCCGTGGCGCGGCCCTTGCGCGGGTACTGGTCGAACGGTGTGAGCTTGGCCGTGGTCTGCACGGAGTCGTCCAGCGTGCCGCGCGACCCGGCGACCGTGAAGACCACCGCTTCCGCGGCCGGGTCCACCGCCGTGAAGGAGATGACCTTCGCACCGTCGGTGAGCTTGATGCCCGCCACGCCACCCGCCGGTCGGCCCTGCGGGCGGACCTGCGAGGCCTGGTAGCGCAGCAGTTGCGCGTCGTCGGTGATGAAGACCAGGTCCTCGTCGCCGGTACGCAGCTCGGCACCGCCGACGATCCGGTCGCCCTCCTTGAGGCTGATGACCTCCAACTCGTCCTTGTTGGACGGGTAGTCGGGCACCACGCGCTTGACGACACCCTGCTCCGTACCGAGCGCCAGGCCGGGCGAGGACTCGTCCAGTGTGGTCAGGCAGACCACCGTCTCGTCGTCCTCCAGGGAGACGAACTCCGCCAGCGGCGCGCCCCCCGAGAGGTTCGGCGTGGGCATGGACTCCGGGAGCTGGGGCAGGTCCACGACGTTCAACCGCAGCAGACGCCCGGCGGACGTCACCACGCCGACCTCGCCGCGTGCCGTGGCCGGCACGTCCGAGACGATCAGGTCGTGCTTGACGCGCTTGGTGCCGGTGGCAGCGGCGAGGGGCTCGTCGTTCGCGGTACGGGCCAGGAGACCCGTCGAGGACAACAGCACCCGGCACGGGTCGTCCGCCACCTGGAGCGGCACGGCGGCCACCGGGGCGCCGGCCGACTCCAGCAGCACCGTACGCCGGTCGGTGCCGAACTTCTTCGCCACCGCGGCCAGTTCGGCGGAGACCAGCTTGCGCAGCTCCGCGTCGGACTCCAGGATCCGGGTCAGCTCCTCGATCTCCGCGTTGAGCCGGTCCTTCTCCGCCTCCAGCTCGATGCGGTCGTACTTGGTGAGCCGGCGCAGCGGGGTGTCCAGGATGTACTGGGTCTGGACCTCGCTCAGCGAGAAGCGATCCATCAGGCGCTGCTTGGCCTGCGCGGAGTTCTCGCTGGAGCGGATCAGGCGGATGACCTCGTCGATGTCGACCAGCGCGGTGAGCAGGCCCTCGACCAGGTGCAGACGGTCGCGGCGCTTGGTGCGGCGGTACTCGCTGCGGCGGCGCACGACGTCGAAGCGGTGGTCGAGGTAGACCTCCAGCAGCTCCTTGAGGCCCAGGGTGAGGGGCTGGCCGTCGACCAGCGCGACGTTGTTGATGCCGAAGGACTCCTCCATCGGCGTCAGCTTGTAGAGCTGCTCGAGCACCGCCTCCGGCACGAAGCCGTTCTTGATCTCGATGACCAGACGCAGTCCGTGCTCGCGGTCGGTGAGGTCCTTGACGTCGGCGATGCCCTGGAGCTTCTTCGAGCCGACCAGGTCCTTGATCTTGGCGATCACCTTCTCCGGGCCGACCGCGAAGGGCAGCTCGGTCACGACGAGACCCTTGCGGCGGGCCGTCACCGTCTCCACGCCGACCGTCGCGCGGATCTTGAACGTGCCGCGGCCCGTCTCGTAGGCGTCCCGGATGCCGGGCAGGCCGACGATCCGGCCGCCGGTGGGCAGGTCGGGGCCCGGAACGTGCTTCATCAGGGCTTCGAGGTCGGCGTTCGGGTACCGGATCAGGTGCCGGGCGGCCGCGATCACCTCGCGCAGGTTGTGCGGCGGCATGTTCGTGGCCATGCCGACCGCGATGCCCGAGGCGCCGTTGACCAGCAGGTTCGGGAAGGCGGCGGGCAGGGCCGCCGGCTCCTGCTCCTGGCCGTCGTAGTTGGGACCGAAGTCGACGGTGTCCTCGTCGATGGACTCCGTCATCAGGCCGGCGGCCTCGGCCATCCGGCACTCGGTGTACCGCATGGCGGCCGGCGGGTCGTCGTTGCCCAGCGAACCGAAGTTTCCGTGGCCGTCCACCAGGGGCACGCGCATGGAGAACGACTGGGCCATGCGCACCAGGGCGTCGTAGATCGACGCGTCGCCGTGCGGGTGGAGCTTGCCCATCACCTCGCCGACGACGCGCGCGCACTTGACGTAGCCACGCTCGGGGCGCAGGCCCATCTCGCTCATCTGGTACACGATGCGGCGGTGCACCGGCTTGAGGCCGTCGCGGGCGTCCGGCAGGGCGCGGGAGTAGATGACCGAGTACGCGTACTCGAGGAAGGAGCCCTGCATCTCGTCGACGACGTCGATGTCGAGGATCTTCTCCTCGTACGAATCGTCGGGCGGCGGGGTCTTCGTACTACGGCGGGCCATCGCTGCCGGCTCCTTGCTGAAGCGTGAACGGTGATCTGACGCGGTCCATTGTGGACTGCGGCACTGACAGCGACCGACCAGGACCCGTCAGGGGCTGCCCGGCCGCCCGGCGCTGCCCGCAGCGTACGCCCTCGTGTCCGGCGGCCCGCCAACCCCGTTCTCGCTCTCGGCGTACCGGACCCGGGAACTCCACCGACGGCCCGCGCGCTTGCATACAGTGGCAGGATCGGTGGGAATTCCGCAGTTCCGCCCAATGATTCCACTTAGGTTTCCGCGATCGAAGGGACGTACATGCCCATGGGTCACACGGCCACAGCCCAGGCAGGCTCCGGGGGCCTGACAGCGACCGAGCACCGCCTGGCCAACGGTCTGCGCGTGGTGCTCTCCGAGGACCACCTGACCCCGGTCGCGGCGGTGTGCCTCTGGTACGACGTCGGCTCGCGCCACGAAGTCAAGGGGCGTACCGGCCTGGCTCACCTCTTCGAGCACCTCATGTTCCAGGGCTCCGCCCAGGTCAAGGGCAACGGCCACTTCGAGCTGGTGCAGGGCGCCGGCGGCTCGCTCAACGGCACCACCAGCTTCGAGCGCACCAATTACTTCGAGACCATGCCCGCCCACCAGCTGGAGCTCGCCCTCTGGCTGGAGGCCGACCGCATGGGCTCCCTGCTGGCCGCCCTGGACGACGAGTCGATGGAGAACCAGCGGGACGTCGTCAAGAACGAGCGCCGCCAGCGCTACGACAACGTGCCCTACGGCACGGCGTTCGAGAAGCTGACCGCCCTCGCCTACCCGGAGGGCCACCCCTACCACCACACGCCGATCGGATCGATGGCCGACCTGGACGCGGCGACGCTGGAGGACGCGCGCGCGTTCTTCCGTACCTACTACGCGCCGAACAACGCCGTGCTGTCGGTCGTCGGCGACATCGACCCGGAGCAGACGCTCGCCTGGATCGAGAAGTACTTCGGCTCCATCGCCGCGCACGACGGCAAGCCCGCCCCCCGGGACGGCTCGCTGCCCGACGTCATGGGTGAGCAGTTGCGCGAGATCGTCGAGGAGGAGGTCCCGGCCCGCGCGCTGATGGCGGCCTACCGGCTGCCGGAGGACGGCACGCGCGCGTGCGACGCGGCCGACCTGGCCCTCACCGTCCTGGGCGGCGGCGAGTCGTCCCGCCTGTACAACCGGCTGGTGCGGCGCGACCGCACGGCCGTCGCCGCCGGGTTCGGCCTGCTGCGGCTCGCCGGGGCGCCCTCCCTGGGCTGGCTGGACGTGAAGACGTCCGGTGACGTCGAGGTGCCCGTCATCGAGACCGCCATCGACGAGGAGCTCGCCCGGTTCGCCGAGGAGGGCCCCACCGCCGAGGAGATGGAGCGCGCCCAGGCCCAGCTGGAGCGCGAGTGGCTCGACCGTCTCGGCACGGTCGCGGGCCGCGCCGACGAACTGTGCCGGTACGCCGTCCTGTTCGGCGACCCGCAGCTCGCCCTGACCGCCGTGCAGCGCGTGCTCGAGGTGACCGCGGAGGAGGTCCAGGAGGTCGCCAAGGCCCGCCTGCGGCCCGACAACCGCGCGGTGCTCGTCTACGAGCCCACCGCCCCGGCGGACGAGACCGGCGCAGACGAAAACGACGCAGACGAGAACGAGGAGGCGGCCAAGTGAGCGAGCTCGCCACCATGGAATTCCACGCGCAGCCGCAGGCCGGTGAGCCCAAGCCGTGGGCGTTCCCGGCCCCCGAGCGCGGCAGTCTCGACAACGGCCTCACCGTGCTGCGCTGCCACCGCCCCGGCCAGCAGGTCGTCGCCGTCGAGGTGCTCCTCGACGCCCCCCTGGACGCCGAGCCGGCCGGCCTCGACGGCGTCGCCACGATCATGGCGCGCGCCTTCTCCGAGGGCACCGACAAGCACTCCGCGGAGGAGTTCGCCGCCGAGCTGGAGCGCTGCGGCGCCACCCTCGACGCGCACGCCGACCACCCCGGCGTCCGGCTGAGCCTGGAGGTGCCGGCCTCGCGCCTCGCCAAGGCGCTCGGCCTGCTCGCCGACGCACTCAGGGCGCCCGCGTTCGCGGACAGCGAAGTGGAACGGCTGGTCCGCAACCGGCTCGACGAGATCCCGCACGAGCTGGCCAATCCCTCCCGCCGCGCGGCCAAGGAACTCTCCAAGGAGCTGTTCCCGGCCGAGGCGCGCATGTCGCGCCCGCGTCAGGGCACCGAGGAGACGGTCGAGAGCATCGACGCGGGGGCCGTACGCGCCTTCTACGAGAAGCACGTCCGCCCCGCCACGGCCACCGCCGTGGTCGTCGGCGACCTCACCGGCATCGACCTCGACGCGCTGCTCGGCGACACGCTGGGCGCGTGGACCGGCTCGGCCGCCGAGCCGCGCCCCGTGCCCCCGGTGACCGCCGACGACAGGGGCCGGGTCGTCATCGTGGACCGCCCCGGCGCCGTCCAGACGCAGCTGCTGATCGGCCGCACCGGCTCCGACCGGCACGACCGCGTGTGGCCCGCGCAGGTCCTCGGCACCTACTGCCTGGGCGGCACCCTCACCTCCCGCCTGGACCGTGTCCTGCGCGAGGAGAAGGGATACACCTACGGCGTACGGGCGTTCGGCCAGGTGCTGCGGTCCGCCCCCGACGGCACGGGCGCGGCCATGCTCGCCATCAGCGGCTCCGTCGACACCCCCAACACCGGCCCCGCCCTGCAGGACCTGTGGACCGTGCTGCGCACGCTCGCGGAGGGTGGTCTCACCGACGCCGAGCGCGACGTCGCCGTGCAGAACCTGGTCGGTGTGGCGCCGCTGAAGTACGAGACCGCGGCGGCCGTGGCGAGCACGCTGGCCGACCAGGTCGAGCAGCACCTGCCCGACGACTACCAGGCCACGCTCTACCGTCAACTCGCCGCCACCGGCACGGTGGAGGCCACGGCGGCGGTCGTGAACGCCTTCCCGGTGGACCGGCTGGTGACGATCCTCGTCGGCGACGCGGCGCAGATCAAGGAGCCGGTCGAGGCCCTCGGCATCGGCGAAGTCACCGTCGTGGCCGCCGAGTAGGGGACACGCGCGCGTGGCGGCCCTGGTGACGGATGTGTCACCAGGGCCGCCTTTTGTCCGAATTGAGGGAGAGGTTGCCTGTCTGCCCTGTGGCATGCGCTACAAAAAGCCGGTTGCGTTTGAGGATTGAAGAAGGCCGCGCTTAACGTCGTCCGGGCTGTTCGTCAGGCAGTGCGCCGCACCCGCGGCACCGGACAGTCATCGCCGAGTCCCCGTACGGCGCGAGCCAGGGGAGCCGGGGACCCATCGCAGTCCCTGGGGTGAATCGGACGCCCGCGCGTGCAGCGAGGGGGTCCGTAGGAGACCTTCCTGCTCCGAACCCGTCAGCTAACCCGGTAGGCGAGAGGGAAGGAAAGGACCAGCCTCTACATGGCGTTCACGCGCGCCACCGGGAAGCACCGCCGTCCCAGCCGGATGCACCGCACCACCGCCCGCGCGGCGGGTGTCGCGGCCCTCGCCACCACCGGCGTCGTCGGCACCCTCGCCGCTCCGGCGCTCGCCGCCGAGCCCGAGGTCGAGCAGAGCGGACTCACCCCGGTCATCACCATCGGCGACTCCGTTGCCGACGAGATCGACGCCCAGGCCACCGCGCAGAAGCAGGCCGCCCTGGACGCCGCCGCCCGTGAGGCGGCCATGGAGGCCGCGCGCGAGCGGGCGGCCGAGGCGGCCAAGGAGGCGCGCGAGGCCAAGGAGCGCGCCGCCCGCGAGGCGGAGCGCAAGCGCCTCAACACCTTCGTGTCGCCGATCACCGCCTCCTACGTCTCCACCGCCTACCAGGCCGGCAGCTCCCTGTGGTCCTCCGGCAGCCACACCGGCATCGACTTCCACGCCTCCAGCGGCACCTCCGTGCACGCGGTCGGCGTCGGCACCGTCGTGGAGGCCGGCTGGGGCGGGGCGTACGGCAACCAGGTCGTCATCAAGATGCACGACGGCACGTACACGCAGTACGGCCACCTGTCGTCCGTGGGTGTCTCGGTGGGCCAGTCGGTCGAGCCCGGCCAGCAGATCGGCCTCTCCGGCGCCACCGGCAACGTCACCGGACCGCACCTGCACTTCGAAGCCCGGACGAGCCCCGAGTACGGCTCGGACATGGACCCCGTCGCCTATCTCCGCTCCCACGGCGTGAACCTCTGACGACGGACGGCACGGCAACCGAAAGCCCCGGCTCCCCGAGCCGGGGCTTTCGCGTTTTCGGACCGGTCTCTGTCCAAAAAATATCCATGAAATCCGCCCTGCCGTCGGAATACCCGCCGCATTGGCCTAGAGTCACTGAACACGCGTCAATCGTCGACGTTTCACGGGGATTAAGGCGGAGGTCGGTCATGCGTATTCCGGCGCACTCGGTGTGCACGGCGATCCGGGACGACATCGTCGCAGGCGTCCACGGGCGCGGCAGCCGGCTCACCGAGGAACTCCTCGCCCGCCGCTACGGCGTCTCCCGCGTCCCCGTCCGCGAGGCCCTGCGCACGCTGGAGGCCGAGGGCTTCGTGGTGACCCGGCGGCACGCGGGCGCGTGTGTCGCGGAGCCGACCGAACAGGAGGCCGCCGACCTGCTCGAGACGCGCACCCTCCTGGAGCCCCTCGGCGCCTCCCGGGCCGCCCGGCGCCGCACCGAGGCCCACCTCAAGGTGCTGCGCGGGCTGGTCCGGCTGGGGCAGGAGCGCGCCAGGCAGGGCAGTAGCGAGGATCTGCGCTCACTGGGCGGCTGGTTCCACGAAACCCTCGCCCAGGCCGCCGGCAGCCCCTCCCTGACGGCGCTGCTGACCCAGCTGCGCCACAAGATCGCCTGGATGTACGCCGTGGACGCGCAGACCGGGCCGGTGGAGTGCTGGGCGGAGCACGGCGCGATCGTCGACGCGGTGGCCCGGGGCGACGCCGAGCGCGCGCGGGCGCTCATGGCTCTGCACACCGAGCGGTCGATGCCGGCGCACCGGTTGCGCTTCTCCTCCGGCGGCGAACAGCGGGCGGAGCGTGTGAGGAACTCGCAACGTGCTGTAAACATGCCGAGCCTGCGCCATTAACACGGGCACCGTATACAAAGACGAGGTAATTGGGGGGCTATTTTCTGCTGCCCGGAAAAGGGAAAGCGAAAAGGCCCGCCCGATGATTCGGGGCGGGCCTTTCGGTGCTGCCGTGGGTCAGACGGTCTCGGGAAGCTCCTCGAGACCCTCGGCGACCAGCTTCGCCAGCCGCTCCAGGGCGGCGTCCGCGCCCTCGGCGTCGGAGGCGAGGACGATCTCCTCGCCACCCTGGGCGCCGAGGCCGAGGACGGCCAGCATGGAGGCCGCGTTGACGGGGGATCCGTCGGCCTTGGCGATCGTCACCGGGACGCCTGTGGCCGTGGCGGCTCGGACGAAGATGGAGGCGGGGCGGGCATGGAGACCCTCGGCCCAGCCGACGTTGACGCGGCGCTCAGCCATGTGATGCTGCCCTTCAGGTGTTCAGGGTTGTCTAGACCAGTTTCCCACATCGTGAAGCATGCCCCGACGGACACACTCCGCCGGGGGTGGTGGTCTTCGGACCGCGGCCTCGGTCCGACCCTCCGTCCTCCACAGACTGCCTCGCGCCGTTGTCGTACGCGAGCCGTACTCTGGGGCCCATGCAGACCTCGTCGGACCGGCACGAGTACCCCGCCCACTGGGAGGCCGACGTGGTGCTGCGCGACGGCGGCACCGCGCGCGTCCGCCCCATCACCGTTGATGACGCCGAGCGCCTGGTCAGCTTCTACGAGCAGGTCTCCGACGAGTCGAAGTACTACCGCTTCTTCGCGCCGTACCCTCGCCTGTCCGCCAAGGACGTCCACCGCTTCACGCACCACGACTTCGTGGACCGGGTGGGACTCGCGGCCACCATCGGCGGCGAGTTCATCGCCACCGTACGCTACGACCGGATCGGCGCCGGCGGAACACCCGCGTCTGCACCGGCCGACGAGGCCGAGGTCGCCTTCCTCGTCCAGGACGCCCATCAGGGGCGCGGCGTCGCCTCGGCGCTCCTGGAGCACATCGCGGCCGTCGCGCGGGAGCGCGGCATCCGCCGCTTCGCCGCTGAGGTGCTGCCCGCCAACACCAAGATGATCAAGGTGTTCATGGACGCCGGGTACACCCAGAAGCGCAGCTTCGAGGACGGCGTGGTCCGCCTGGAGTTCGACCTCGAGCCCACCGACCGCTCACTCGCCGTCCAATACGCGCGCGAGCACCGCGCGGAGGCGCGCTCCGTGCAGCGGCTGCTGCAGCCCGGCTCGGTGGCGGTCGTCGGCACCGGACGCACGCCGGGCGGCGTCGGCCGCAGCATCCTCGGCAACATCCGGGACGCGGGCTACACCGGCCGGCTGTACGCCGTGAACAAGGCCTTCCCCGGGTACCAGGAGGAACTCGACGGCGTGCCCGCCCGCCGCTCGGTGCGCGACATCGACGGGCCCGTCGACCTCGCCGTCGTCACCGTGCCCGCGGAGCGCGTCCCCGAGGTCGTCACCGAGTGCGGCGAGCACGGCGTGCAGGGCCTGGTGGTGATCTCCGCCGGGTACGCCGACAGCGGCCCCGAGGGACGGGAACGCCAGCGTGCCCTCGTCCGCCAGGCGCGTACCTACGGCATGCGGATCATCGGACCCAACGCCTTCGGGATCATCAACACCTCCCCGCAGGTGCGGCTCAACGCGTCCCTCGCCCCCGAGACGCCCCGCCCCGGCCGGATCGGCCTGTTCGCCCAGTCCGGCGCGATCGGCATCGCCCTGCTGTCCCGGCTGCACCGGCGCGGCGGCGGAGTCACCGGCGTCACAGGCGTGTCGACCTTCGTCTCGTCCGGCAACCGGGCCGACGTCTCCGGCAACGACGTCCTGCAGTACTGGTACGACGACCCGGACACCGACGTCGTCCTGATGTACCTGGAGTCCATCGGCAACCCGCGCAAGTTCACGCGCCTGGCCCGGCGGACCGCCGCCGCCAAGCCACTGGTCGTGGTGCAGGGCGCCCGGCACGGCGGCGTGGCACCGCAGGGCCACGCCGTCCGGGCGACGCGGCTGCCGCACGCGACGGTCTCCGCGCTGCTGAGGCAGGCCGGCGTGATCCGCGTCGACACGATCACGGACCTGGTCGACGCGGGACTGCTGCTCGCGCGCCAGCCGCTGCCCCCCGGCCCGAGGGTGGCCATCCTGGGGAACTCCGAGTCACTGGGACTGCTGACGTACGACGCGTGCCTCTCCGAGGGGCTGCGTCCCCACCCGCCCCTGGACCTGACCACGGCCGCCTCGGCGGACGACTTCCACGCGACCCTGTCCCGGGCCCTGGCGGACGACACGTGCGACGCGGTCGTGGTGACCGCCATCCCGACGGTGGGGGAGGGATCGGCGGGAGACTCGGCGCTGGCGGAGGCCCTGCGCTCGGCGGCGGCCGCGGTGCCCGCCAAGCCGGTCCTGGTGGTCCACGTGGAGCTGGGCGGCCTGGCGGAAGCCCTGTCCGCGGCGGCGAGCACGGCACCGCAGGCCGCTGCGGACGTCCCCGAGGAGTCCTGGCCCGCCGCCCCGGCCCAGCGGCCACCCACCGTCCGGGCCCCCGAAGGCGCCCACCTCATCCCCGCCTATCCCGCCGCCGAACGCGCCGTCCGTGCCCTCGCCCATGCGGTCTCCTACGCCCAGTGGCGACGCGACGCCGCCGACCCCGGGAAGGTGCCGGAGTACGAGGACATCGACGAGAGGGGCGCCGCGGAACTCATCGGCGGGCACCTCGCGCGCGGCCAGGGCCTCACGCTCGGTGCCCAGGAGACCTGCGAGCTGCTCGGCCGCTACGGCGTCCACGTCCACCGTGCGCTGCCCGCTCCCACCCCCGACGACGCCGTCGCCGCCGCGCGGACCCTCGGCTACCCCGTCGCCCTCAAGGCCACCGCCCCCCACCTGCGCCACCGCGCCGACCTGGGCGGCGTACGCCTCGACCTCGCGGACGAGGAGCAATTGCGCCGGGCGTACGCCGAGTTGACCGAGCTGTTCGGCAAGCCCGAGGAACTGCGCCCGGTGGTGCAGGGCATGGCCCCGCGCGGCGTCGACACGGTCGTACGGGCCGTCATCGACCCGGCGGCCGGCGCGGTGCTCTCCTTCGGGCTGGCCGGAGCCGCCACCCAGCTGCTCGGCGACATGGCGCACCGGCTGATTCCGGTCACCGACCGGGAGGCCGGCTCGCTCGTCCGCTCGATCCGCACGGCCCCCCTCCTCTTCGGCTGGCGCGGCTCGGCCCCGGTCGACGCCCCCGCCCTGGAGGAGCTGCTGCTGCGGGTCTCCCGGCTGGTCGACGACCACCCCGAAGTGGTCGCGGTCACCCTGGAACCGGTCGTCGTCGCCCCGCGCGGCCTGAGCGTCCTCAGCGCCTCCGTCCGCCTCGCGCCCCCTCCCGCCAGGGACGACCTCGGCCCGCGGACCCTGCCGGCGTACTGACCGCTCCCGGACCGGCACGGGGATCGCACGAGCGTGCCGCGCAGTCAGTGGGCCCCCGTAGGATGGACGGCATGGCCAAGACCAGTACGACGACCCAGGGGCTGCGAGCGGCGATCGAGCGCAGCGGCTACTACCCGGCCCTCGTGGCCGAGGCGGTGGAGGCCGCCGTGGGCGGCGAGCCCATCCGGTCGTACCTGGTCCACCAGGAGACGACGTTCGACCAGAACGAGGTGCGCCGGCACGTGACCGTGCTGGTGCTCACCGGCAACCGCTTCATCGTCAGCCACACCGACGAGCAGGCCGCCGACGACACCTCCCCGACGCCGTACGCCACGACGTCCACGGAGTCGGTCAAGCTCGGCCGGATCTCGTCCATCGTCGTCAGCCGCGTGGTCGCCAACCCGGAGAAGTACAAGCCGGGCACGCTGCCCCGTGAGATCGTCCTGACCATCGGCTGGGGCGCCGTCTCCCGCCTCGACCTCGAACCGGCCGCCTGCGGCGACCCCAACTGCGAGGCCGACCACGGCTACACGGGGAGCTCGACGGCCGACGACCTCAGCCTGCGCGTCAGCGAGGCCGGGGACGGCCCGGAGACGGTGCGCCAGGCGCTCACCTTCGCCCAGGCCCTCTCCGAGGCGACCGCGGACTCCGCCCGCTGATGGTGCAGCCCGCCGCCTGGGACACCCACCCGGAACCGCTCCCCGTCGACTCCGCCCCCGTACCCGAGTACGGCAGCGGCTCGCTCGCCGACCTGCTGCCCACGCTGGCCGCCGGCCTCGGCGTCCCCGGCATGACCGCCGGAATCACCGAACTGACCCCGGCCGACCGGAACTGCGTGTTCCTGATCGACGGCCTCGGCTGGGAGCAGCTGCGGGCCCACCCGGAGGACGCCCCGTTCATGAGCTCGCTGCTGAGCAGCTCACGCGGCGGCACCGGGCGCCCGATCACCGCCGGCTACCCGGCGACCACCGCGACCTCCCTGGCCTCCGTCGGCACCGGCCTGCCGCCGGGCGCCCACGGTTTGCCCGGCTACACCGTGCGCAACCCGGCCACCGGCGAGCTGATGAACCAGCTGCGCTGGCAGCCGTGGACCGCGCCGGGTGCCTGGCAGCCGTATCCCACCGTCTTCCACCTCGCCCACGAGGCGGGCGTGCACGCCGCGCAGGTCTCCTCCCCGACCTTCGCGAACACCCCGCTGACCAAGGTCGCGCTCAGCGGCGGCTCGTTCCACGGGCGGCTATCCGGCGAGGACCGCATGGACCTGGCCGCCGAGCAGCTGGCCGACGCCGACCGCGCCCTCGTCTACACGTACTACGCGGAGGTCGACGGAGCCGGCCACCGCTTCGGCGTCGACTCCGACACCTGGCGCGGCCAGCTCGCCCACGTCGACCGGCTCGTCCAGCGCCTCGCCGAGCAGCTGCCGCCGCGCAGCGCCCTGTACGTCACCGCAGACCACGGCATGATCGACGTGCCCTTCGACGAGGACCACCGCATCGACTTCGACGAGGACTGGGAGCTGAAGGCGGGCGTCGCCCTCCTCGGCGGCGAGGGCCGCGCCCGGCACGTGTACGCCGTCCCCGGCGCGCACAACGACGTACTGACCTGCTGGCGCGAGGTGCTCGGCGAGCAGTTCTGGGTGGCCTCGCGCGACGAGGCGATCGCGGCGGGCTGGTTCGGCCCCCGCGTCGACGACCGGGTGTACGACCGCATCGGCGACGTGGTGGCCGCCGCGCGCGACGACGTCCTGCTCATCGCCTCCGAGCGGGAGCCGAAGGAGTCGTCGATGGTCGGCAACCACGGGTCGATGACCCCGGCCGAGCAGCTCGTCCCCCTGCTCGAAGTACGCTCCTGAAGCCCCCTGCCCCCACCCCGCCCCATTCCCCCACTGAGTGACCATGCTGCCGAAAGGTGTTCGACTCCCCATGCCCGAGCTGGTGTTCTTCTCCGGAACGATGGACTGCGGGAAGTCGACGCTGGCTCTCCAGATCGAGCACAACCGCTCGGCCCGCGGCCTGGCCGGCATGATCTTCACCCGCGACGACCGCGCGGGGGAGGGCAAGCTCTCCTCACGCCTCGGCCTGGTCACCGACGCGGTGGAGGTCGCGGACGGACAGGACCTCTACGCCTATGTCGTCGACCACCTCTCGCAGGGCGGACGCGTGGACTACGTGATCGCGGACGAGGCGCAGTTCCTGGCGCCGGAGCAGATAGACCAGCTCGCGCGCGTGGTCGACGACCTCGAGGTCGACGTGTACGCGTTCGGCATCACCACCGACTTCCGCTCCAAGCTGTTCCCCGGTTCCCAGCGCCTGGTCGAACTCGCCGACCGGGTCGAGGTGCTCCAGGTCGAGGCCCTGTGCTGGTGCGGCGCCCGCGCCACGCACAACGCCCGCACCGTGGGCGGCGTCATGGTCGTCGAGGGCGCCCAGGTGGTCGTCGGCGACGTCGCCCAGTCCCCCGACGAGATCGGCTACGAGGTGCTGTGCCGACGGCACCACCGGCGCCGTACGACCGCGGCGACGGCCCGCGCGGCAGCGCTGTCACCGGACGTGCTGCCGGTGGCACCCGCCTGAGCGGCCCGGGGACCTCCCGCGGCCCGGCCTCACCGGCCCTCCAGCAGCGCCAACCGCGCCCCCTCCGGATCCGCCACCCTCGCCACCCGGCCGTGGGGCGTGTCCTGCACGGGCTCCAGGACGTGCCCGCCCAGCTCGACGAGACGCTCCAGCGCCTCCTCCGCGTCGGCCACCTCGAAGTACGTCGTCCAGTGCGGCCCCCGGTCGCGCGGCAGGGCGTCGCCGAGGCCGTGGATGCCCGCGACGGGGCGGCCGTCGAGGCGCAGGGTCACGTAGTCGAGGCCGGCGGAGTCCTCCCGGACCAGCTCGAAGCCGAACACCGTCTCGTAGAACTTGGCGACGCTCGCCGTCTCGAAGGTCGTCAGCTCGTTCCACGCCGGTGTGCCGGGTACGCCCGATACGGCCGTGCCGAGGTGCGCAGCGGCCTGCCAGACACCGAAGACGGCGCCCGAGGGGTCGGAGCCGATGGCCAGGCGGCCGGCCCGGCCGGCGTCCAGCGGGCCCACGCCGACGGTGCCCCCGCACAGGCGTACCGTTTCGGCCGTCCTGTTGACGTCGTCGGAGGCGAAGTAGGGCGTCCAGGCGATGGGCAGGTGCCGGTCCGGGGGCAGTTGGCCGATGCCCGCCACCTCGCGGCCGTCGAGCAGGGCCCGCGCGTAGGGCCCCAGTTGCTGCGGGCCGGGCTGGAACTCCCAGCCGAACAGGGCTCCGTAGAAGTCATGGGTCGCGGCCGGCCCGTGCACCATCAGACTCACCCAGCAGGGCGTGCCGTGCGGGCGCCGGGCGTTCGTCTCGCCGTTCCGGCCGGCCGGCCCCCGTGCGTCGGTCATCGTCACTCTCTTCTCGGCCCTGCGCGGGCCGTGCGTCCGCTTCCGCTCCGACGGAGCCCCCGCGTCGATGCCGGCACCGGTCCCGGTGCCGCGCACCTCGGGCTCGCTCGTGAGGCCGCCCGCCTGCTCGGCTGGTACAGCATGTGCCCGAACCCGTACGCCTCGTGATCGGTACTGTCCGGCGGGCAGAGTAGCCCGACATCGACGCGGCGGCCACTCGGTGCGTCAGGATGGGGCCATGAACGCCATCATCTCCGCATCCGATCTCGCCGACGAACTGGCGGGCGCGAACCCGCCGGTCCTGCTCGACGTCCGCTGGCAGTTGAGTACGGCCAAGGCGGCCGGCGCCCCGCCGTTCGACGGCCGCGCCGAGTACGCGGCCGGGCATCTCCCCGGCGCCGTCTTCGTCGACCTGGACCGGGAGCTCGCCTCCGCCCCCGGCACCGGCGGCCGGCATCCGCTGCCCGACGTCGCGGAGTTCGGCGCGGCGATGCGTCGGGCGGGCGTGTCGACCGGGCGGCCGGTCGTCGTCTACGACGGAGGACAGGGGTGGGCGGCGGCCCGCGCCTGGTGGCTCCTGCGCTGGACGGGTCACCCGAACGTGCGGGTCCTCGACGGCGGGTTGCCCTCCTGGGAGGCACCGCTGTCCACGGACGTCCCCGCGCCCGCGGAGGGCGACTTCGCGCCGGCGCCGGGTGCGGCGGGGCTGCTGGACGCGGACGGGGCGGCCGCGCTGGCGCGGTCCGGGGTGCTGTTCGACGCCCGCGCGGGGGAGCGGTACCGGGGCGAGGTCGAGCCGATCGACCCGGTGGGCGGCCACATTCCGGGTGCCGTGTCGGCGCCGACGACCGACAACGTGGCGGCGGACGGCCGCTTTCTGCCCGCCGAGGAGCTCCGGGCGCGCTTCAAGACCCTCGGCGCCACGGAGGGCGGCGAGGTCGGCGTGTACTGCGGTTCGGGCGTGTCGGGCGCCCACGAGGTGCTGGCCCTGGCGGTGGCGGGCATCCCGGCGTCGCTGTACGTGGGCTCGTGGTCGGAGTGGTCGTCGGATCCCGGGCGGCCGGTCGCGGTGGGGCCCGACCCGCAGTAGGGCGGCGCCGGACCGATCCCGGGCCGACCGCAGGCCGACACATGTGGAGCAGGGCCGCACCCAGGCGGGTGCGGCCCTGCTCCACATGCGCGAAAGGCCGGTCTACTCCTGCTTCTTGCGCCGCGTACCGAACACGATCTCGTCCCAGCTCGGCACCGCCGCGCGGCGGCCCGGCCGGACCCCGTCGGCCTCGGCCTGACGGTCGGTGGAGCCGGTGAGACGGTCGCGGTGGCTGGCCACGGAGCGCGGCATGAGCACGTCGGCATAGGCCGAACCGGCCGACGCCGCAGGAGCCGGGGGCTCCTCGACCTCGGGCTCCTCGGCAGGCTCCTCCACCGGTTCGGGAGCGCGCTCGGGTACCACCAGGTCGCCCCGGAAGCTCGGCACCGCCTCCAGGAGGCTGGTGAGCGAGTCCCGTTCGCGTTCGGCCGAGGCGGTGGCCGCGGTCTCCTCGGCCGGCTCGGACGGCGGCGGGGGCGGCAGGCTCGGCCGATCCCGCTGTTCCCGGTCGAGGGAGCGGTCCAGCGGACGGTCGCGCGGCAGCCGCGCGATCCGCGGGACGAACGGGAAGCTGGGCTCGGGCGCGGCGAGGTCGTCGGACTCGCCGATCAGCGCGCGTGCCTCGTCGTCGACGGCCTGGACGAGCCGCCGGGGCGGGTCGTACGTCCAGCTCGCCGAGTGCGGCTCGCCCGCGACCAGGTAGACCAGCAGTACTTCCCAGGTGCCGTCGTCGCGGCGCCATGAGTCCCACTGGACGGTGTCCTTGTCGGCGCCGCGCAGCAGGAGCCGCTCCTGGACGGCCTCGCCGAGGGGCGGGCCGGAGTTCTCGCCGGGACGGCGGACGGGGGTCTTGCGGGCGCGCTCGGCCATGAAGGCGCGCTCGGCGAGCACCGGACCCTCGAAGCGGCGCACGCGGTCGACGGGGATGCCGGCCATCGTGGCGACCTCTTCCGCGGTCGCGCCGGCTCGTATACGCGCCTGGATGTCGCGGGGGCGGAGATGGCTCTCCACCTCGATCTCGATCTGGCCGAGGCGGGGACGGTCGCCGCGCACGGCGGCCCGGAGCCGCTCGTCGATCGGAAGCGTGTACTCCGTGCTGTCCGCAGCCTTCAGCACCAGCCGTGTGCCGTCATTCGAGACGGCCACGACACGCAGTTCGGGCATGGGGACCTCCCGGGTGGTGCCTGCCGACGTCACGTGCGTCGCTGCTTCCGCTCTGTCGAGTGTGGCCTGCCCGGGTGCAGCCTGCCACAACCTTGCCGAGTTGCCCGGCGTGTCGGGCACGGGCCCTGGATCGCCGTTATGGCACGGTTACCTATTCGCAACGCTAAGTGACCAACTCGGTCACCCTGTGCAACTAGCCCCCTCCCGGCGGTCCTTCAAGATCCTGACCCCTGTCGGGGGACCGGACCCAGGGCTCGCAACAGTACTCCATTCGGGCCACGTGCGTGGATTGGCACGCCGCCCAACTTCTGGCAAGAGGTGCCGCTTGGTCGCCCCTGGCCCGATCTCCGCGATCCCGGGCGTGGCGTACTTCACGCAATCACCAGAAACGGAACTAATGGTTTCGTTCGCACGTCCCTTTCTCGTGCAGTTGATGGATCACGTGCGGGAAAGGCAGGGAAGGTCCGGGGATGCGTGAAAAGCCCGATGGCGTAGGCGATGCGGACATGCGTACGGAGGGGGAGTCCAAGCGAATCGACCTGAGCGTGCCCCAGGTCGCGGGAAGCGCCCTGGCGGCCGTGGTGGCCGCCAAACTCGCCTCCTCCTTCGGTGTCTACGGCACGATCCTCGGGGCGGGACTGATCAGTGTCGTCGCCACTTGTGGAGGCTCGGTCCTCCAGCACTTCTTCAAGCGCACCGGCGAGCAACTGCGGGTCAGGCGCACCGCAGAGGCCTCAGTCGGCGGCGCACACCCGGGCGGGCGGACGGCTCCCGTTCCGGGCGAGTTCACACAGGGCACCGTCTACCGCGCGCGGGCGCGGGGCTGGAAGCGGCCGGTGGTCGCGGCGGCCCTCGTCTTCGGCGTCACCATGGCCGGGATCACCGCGTACGAACTCGCTTCCGGCCACAGCCTGAGCGGCGGCCGGAGCACCACCGTCGGCAGCGCCCTCACGGGCCACGACTCCGCGTCCGGTTCGGAGAAGTCGGACGAGCCGAGCGATTCCGAGGGCGGCGGTGCCTCCCAGGATTCCCAGGACAGCGGGGACACGGGGGGCGCCGGGGACTCCGAGGGCCCGGCGGGTTCCGGCTCCGGCGACGACGCCCCGGCCGCGACCCCCTCCGGTACCCCGGGCGGGACCGCCGACAGCACGCCCTCGGGCGACGGCTCCGCGCAGGACGGCGGTACGGCCGCCGACCCGACGCCCACCCCGGACGCCACCGGGGACGGGGCGCCGGGCGAGACCGCGAACCCCGACGCCGGAGCCTCGGCTACCGCCCCAGAACCCGGCGCAAGTAGTCGTTCCGGAACAGCCGATCCGGGTCAAGGCGGTCCCGCAGCGCCGTGAACTCACCGAAGCGCGGATACACCCGGGAGAGGTACTCGGCGTCCCGGGTGTGCACCTTCCCCCAGTGCGGCCGTCCCTCGTGGGCCGTGAAGATGCGCTCGGCGGCGGTGAAGTACGCATGGTAGGGCGTGCCCCGGAACATGTGGACGGCGATGTACGCGCTGTCGCGGCCCGAGGCCGTGGACAGCGCGATGTCGTCGGCCGGGGCCGTGCGCACCTCGACCGGGAAGCTGATCCGCAGCCGCGAGCGGTCGATCATCGCCTTCAGCTCGCGCAGCGTCTCGACGACGGCCTCGCGCGGAACGGCGTACTCCATCTCCACGAACCGCACCCGGCGCGGAGAGGTGAAGACCTTGTAGGCGGTGTCCGTGTACGTCCGCGCGGACAGCGCCTTGCTGGAGACCCGGGCGATCGCCGGGATGGTGGCGGGTACCGCGCGGCCGACCCAGTTGACCGCCTGGAAGACGCCGTTGGACAGGAACTCGTCCTCGAACCAGCCCTGGAGCCGGCCCACCGGCTGCTCGGGGCCGGCGCTGCGGTTGTTGCGCTTGGTGTTGGTGCTGCCGGTGTGCGGAAACCAGTAGAACTCGAAGTGCTCGTTCTCGGCCCACAGTTCGTCGAAGTCGGTCAGGACCCGCTCGAACGGCATCGGTTCCTCGCGGGCGGTGAGCAGGAAGACCGGCTCCACGGCGAAGGTGATCGCGGTGACGACGCCCAGGGCGCCGAGGCCGATCCGGGCGGCGGCGAAGACCTCGGGGTTCTCCTTCTCGGAGCAGGTCAGCACCGAGCCGTCCGCCGTGACCAGTTCCAGGCCCCGGATCTGGGCCGCGATCGAGGCGGACTCGCGGCCCGTGCCGTGGGTGCCGGTGGCGGTGGCTCCGGAGACGGTCTGCTCCATGATGTCGCCCATGTTCGTCAGCGACAGGCCCTCCCGCGCGAGGGCCAGGTTGAGCCGCTTGAGCGGCGTGCCCGCCTCGACCGTGACCGTCATGGCGTCGCGGTCGATGTTGCGGATGCCCGTCAGCAGCTGTGGGCGTATCAGCACGCCGTCCGTCGCGGCTATGGACGTGAAGGAGTGCCCGGTGCCGACGGCCTTGACCGGCAGCCCGTCCTCGGCAGCCCTGCGGACGGCCTCGGCCAGTTCCTCGACCGAGGCGGGAGCGACCTCCCGCGCGGGGCGCGCGGAGACGTTGCCGCCCCAGTTACGCCATGTGCCGTTCCTGCCGCTCGTCTTCCCGATCGTCGTGCGTGTGCTGCTCAACGGTCCCTCCCCGACGCGGTTCCGGCCGCTTGAGCCGGCGGTACCCGAGGAAACCGACCGCGACCGCGACGGCCCCGGCCACCGCCGGAACCCCGTACCCGGCACGCGCTCCGGCGGCGTCGATCACCCAGCCGCCCGCGGAGGAGCCGAGCGCGACCCCGACCGCGAGTCCGGTGCTCACCCAGGTCATGCCCTCGGTGAGCTGCGTGCGTGGCACGTGCTCTTCGATGAGGGACATCGTCGTGATCATCGTGGGAGCGATGGACAGACCCGCAACGAACAGCGCCACGGCCAGAAACAGCAGGTTTCCGACCAGTAGGAGGGGGATCATACTCACGGCCATCGCACAGACGCCCAGGAGCCAGCGACGTTCCGGCGGGCCCGCGAAGCGCAGCAGCCCGAAAATCATGGCCGCGGTGCACGAACCCGCCGCGTACAGGGCGAGTACGACGCTGGCGAGGGCCTTGTGCCCCTCCTCCTCGGCGAAGGCCACGGTGACGACGTCGATGGCGCCGAAGATCGTCCCCGTGGCGACGAACGTGCCGACCAGGACCTGAAGCCCCCGGGAGCGCAGCGCGGTGCCGCCGCCCTTGTGCTCGCGCGGGTGCGGCTCCGGCTCCGTGGCGCGCTGCGCGGTCAGCCAGAAGACGCCCGTCGCCAGGAAGCAGGCGGCGAGCAGCGGCCCGGCCTCCGGGAACCACGCCGTGGACAGGCCGATGGAGATGATCGGTCCGAAGATGAAGCAGATCTCGTCCACCACGGACTCGAAGGAGTACGCGGTGTGCAGTTGCGGGGTGCCCCGGTACAGGGCCGCCCAGCGGGCCCGGACCATGGCGCCGAGGCTCGGCACGCAGCCGATGCCGACGCAGGCCACGAACAGCACCCAGTCCGGCCACCCGTAGTGCGCCGCGGGCAGCAGTACGGCCGCCGCGGTGAGCGACACCAGGGTCGCCGGCCGCAGCACGCGTCGCTGGCCGTACCGGTCGACCAGGCGGGAGACCTGTGGTCCGGCCACGGCGGCGGCGAGCGCGATGGTGGCCGAGAGGGCACCGGCCAGTCCGTATCGCCCGGTGAGCTGCGAGATCATCGTCACCACGCCGATGCCCATCATGGACAGCGGCATACGGCCGAGGAAGCCCGCGGTCGAGAAGGCCTTGGTGCCGGGGGCGGCGAACAGGGCGCGGTAGGGGCTGGGCAACGGCGTCTCCGGAACGGCTCAAAGTGCTTGGTACGGCGCTCTGTAAGGCGCGAACACAATCGATACAGCTTACTCGCCAGGTGCTCCCGGAAACACCCCTCGGAGACCCCTGAAACCACGGTCGGCACCCCACCGTTTCCCCGCTGTCAGTGCCGGGTGGCAGGATCGAGACATGCCAGACGTGCTCGATGCCAGCCCCTACGACGCCCTGCTCCTGCTCTCGTTCGGCGGCCCGGAGGGCCCGGACGACGTGGTCCCGTTCCTGGAGAACGTGACGCGGGGGCGCGGCATCCCCAAGGAACGCCTCAAGGAAGTCGGCCAGCACTACTTCCTCTTCGGCGGGGTCAGCCCCATCAACGACCAGAACCGCGCCCTGCTGGACGCCCTCCGCAAGGACTTCGCCGAGCACGGACTGGACCTGCCGGTCTACTGGGGCAACCGCAACTGGGCGCCGTACCTGACGGACACCCTGCGCGAGATGGTCCGCGACGGCCGCCGCCGCATCCTCGTCCTCGCCACCAGCGCCTACGCCTCGTACTCGGGCTGCCGCCAGTACCGCGAGAACCTCGCGGACGCGCTCGCCGCCCTGGAGGCGGAGGGGCTGGAGCTGCCGAAGATCGACAAGCTCCGGCACTACTTCAACCACCCCGGCTTCGTCGAGCCCATGGTCGACGGCGTCGTCCGGTCCCTCGCCGAGCTCCCGGAGGAGGTCCGGGACGCCGCGCACATCGCGTTCTCGACCCACTCGATCCCCACCTCCGCCGCGGACACCTCCGGCCCGGTCGAGGAGCACGGCGACGGCGGGGCGTACGTCCGCCAGCACCTGGACGTGGCGCAGGTGATCGCCGACGCGGTCCGCGAGCGCACCGGCGTCGACCACCCCTGGCAGCTCGTGTACCAGTCGCGGTCGGGCGCCCCGCACATCCCGTGGCTGGAGCCCGACATCTGCGACCACCTGGAGGAGCGGCACGCGGCCGGGGTCCCCGCCGTGGTGATGGCCCCCATCGGCTTCGTCTCCGACCACATGGAGGTCCTGTACGACCTCGACACGGAGGCCACGGCCAAGGCGAAGGAGCTGGGGCTGCCGGTGCGCCGCTCGGCCACCGTCGGCGCCGACCCGCGGTTCGCCGCCGCGGTGCGCGACCTCGTCCTGGAGCGGGCCGCGGACGAGCGCGGTCAGGAGGTCGCACCCTGCGCCCTCGGCGCGCTAGGCGCGAGCCACAACCTCTGCCCGGTCGGCTGCTGCCCCGCCCGTGCTCCCCGCCCCGCCGCCGCGGGCGCCGACAGCCCCTACGCGTGAGGAGCCCCGTGACCGACGTGACGACCGACCCGCTCCACGCCGACCTGCTGAAGATCGCCCAGGAGGCCGCCCACCGCGCCGGCGAGCTGCTGCGCGACGGGCGCCCCGCCGACCTCGCGGTCGCCGCCACCAAGTCCAGCCCGATCGACGTGGTCACCGAGATGGACATCGCGGCGGAGAAGCTGATCACCGGCCTGATCGCGGACCGCCGCCCGGACGACGGCTTCCTCGGCGAGGAGGGCGCCTCCACCGAGGGCACGAGCGGCGTCCGCTGGGTCATCGACCCGCTCGACGGCACGGTCAACTACCTGTACGGGCTGCCCACCTGGGCCGTCTCCATCGCCGCCGAGCAGGACGGCGAGCGGGTCGCCGGGGTGGTCGTGGCCCCGATGCGGGGCGAGACGTACCAGGCGGTGCGCGGCGGCGGGGCCTGGGCGACCGGGGCCTGGGACGGTGAGCGCAGGCTCGCCTGCCGGGCCGCCGCGCCGCTCGACCAGGCGCTGGTCTCCACCGGCTTCAACTACGTCGCCGACGTCCGCGCCGAGCAGGCCGAGATCGCGCGGCGGCTGATCCCGCTGGTCCGCGACATCCGGCGCGGCGGCTCGGCCGCGATCGACCTGTGCGACGTGGCCGCGGGACGCCTGGACGGCTACTACGAGCGCGGTCTGCACCCCTGGGACCTCGCGGCCGGCGACCTGATCGCCCGGGAAGCGGGCGCGGTGACCGGTGGACGCCCCGGAGAACGCCCGTCGGGCGAACTGACGATCGCTGCCACCCCGGAGGTGTTCCAGCCCCTCCAGCGGCTGCTGGTGGACTTCGGCGCGTAGGCCTCCGGCGGATCGTGCGGCGCCCGACCGGCAAGGGCGTGGGCGCCCCGCGACCCGCGCCTGTGTCACGGCTCGCCGGGTCCGCACGCCCCGCCACCGTCGGTCGACCGGGCGGTGCGCCCGGCGGCGGGGTGGCGGCCGGCGTCCCTGCCGACCCGTCGCCGGGTGGCGGGCGTCAACCCGGGCAGGACCCGCCACCGACGTTGCCCCGGCGGTGGCCGGCCCGGGGGCTCCGGGCCGGCCACCGTTCCGGGTCCGGCCCGCCGGCGCGCCCCGGGGAGCCGGCAGCGGCCGGCGGTGCTGCCGCCCGGCCCGGTGCTCACGCCCCGGCCGCGCACCTCTCACGCTCCGACTGCTCCCCGCCGTAGGCGTCACGCACGACGGGGCCCCGGCGCTGGATCCCGCCGGGGCCCCGTCGCTCACGGGCCGATCAGATGCCGGTCGCGCTGACCTCCACACCGTGCTCGGCGGCAAGGCGGCGCAGGTCGTCGAGCTCGCCCAGCTCCACCTCGACGAGGAACTCGTCCCCCTCGTCGCGGGCCCGGGACAGGTCGGACTCGGTCGTCTTTATGCGCTGCAGAAGTCCTGCGGTGAAAGCGTCCATGCTGCGCCCCCTCGTCCTGGGTCGTGGGTCGATGGCACGGGGGTGTGCCGTTCGGAAGGGGCGATCACGTCTCCGGTGGAGTGCCCAGCGCTGCCCTGCTGGGCGGCGACGGTGCCGGACACCCACGCCCGCTCTGCGGAAGCGGACCGCGGCGTACCGCGTGGTGGTGCGGCACAGGCAGAGCGTGATCGCGGGGTGTAAAGCGGTCCTCCCCCCGCGTCCTTCCGGGGAAACCTAACCGCGGGAGAAAATCTCGCATTCCCGGTTCTGCCGCGTTTTCCCGCCGACCCGCCTCCTCCAGGGCCGCCCCGAGGGGCCCTCGCCCGCCTTACAGCCGACTTATGGCCGAAAAGGGCAGGATGGAAGGCAACACACCCACCAGCCCCCTGCCCTCGTGCGCCCCAGAAGCGCTGCGCGGGTGGACACAGGAAGGACAAGCGACGTGCGCGTACTCGTCGTCGAGGACGAGCAGCTGCTCGCCGATGCGGTGGCCACCGGACTGCGCCGGGAGGCCATGGCCGTCGACGTCGTGTACGACGGTGCGGCCGCCCTGGAGCGCATCGGCGTCAACGACTACGACGTGGTCGTCCTCGACCGCGACCTCCCCCTCGTGCACGGCGACGACGTGTGCCGCAAGATCGTCGAACTCGGCATGCCCACGCGCGTGCTGATGCTCACGGCCTCCGGCGACGTCAGCGACCGCGTCGAGGGTCTGGAGATCGGCGCCGACGACTATCTGCCCAAGCCCTTCGCGTTCAGCGAGCTCATCGCGCGCGTGCGCGCCCTGGGCCGGCGCACCAGCGTGCCCCTGCCGCCCGTCCTGGAGCGGGCCGGCATCAAGCTCGACCCGAACCGCCGCGAGGTCTTCCGCGACGGCAAGGAGGTGCAGCTCGCGCCCAAGGAGTTCGCGGTGCTGGAGGTGCTCATGCGCAGCGAGGGCGCGGTCGTCTCCGCGGAGCAGCTGCTGGAGAAGGCCTGGGACGAGAACACGGACCCGTTCACCAACGTGGTGCGTGTGACCGTCATGACCCTGCGCCGCAAGCTGGGCGAGCCGCCCGTCATCGTCACCGTCCCCGGCTCCGGCTACCGGATCTGATCGACCGTGGCGACCACACCCGCGCCCCCCGGGGCGCCTCCGAAGCCCACGTGGGACCCCCGCTCGGCCACGCCCCTGCCGTGGCTGCGCCCCACCATCCGGATAAGGCTCACGCTGCTGTACGGCGGCATGTTCCTGATCGCCGGAATCCTGCTGCTGTCGATCATCTATCTGCTGGCCGCCCAGGCCGTGCGCACCGGCAACGAGCCGCTCTACAAGATCGTCGACTTCAACGACCTCAGGGTCACCAGCAGTGACTGTCCGGTGGTCGACAACGGCAACCTGTCCCTGTCCGACTTCAACGCCGCGATCAGCGACTGCATCGACCACCAGCGCAAGGTCGCCCTGGACAATCTGCTCAGCCGTTCGCTGCTGGCCCTGCTCGGCCTCGCCGTGATCGCGTTCGCCTTCGGCTACGCCATGGCCGGGCGCGTCCTGTCGCCGCTGGGCCGGATCACCCGCACCGCGCGCGCGGTGGCGGGTTCCGACCTCTCCCGCCGGATCGAGCTGGACGGACCGGACGACGAGCTGAAGGAGCTGGCGGACACCTTCGACGACATGCTGGAGCGGCTCCAGCGGGCCTTCACCGCCCAGCAGCGCTTCGTCGGCAACGCCTCCCACGAGCTGCGCACACCGCTGGCGATCAACCGCACGCTCCTGGAAGTGCACCTGTCCGATCCGCACGCCCCGGTGGAGCTCCAGCAGCTCGGCAAGACGCTGCTGGCCACCAACGAACGCAGTGAGCAGCTCGTCGAGGGCCTGCTGCTGCTGGCCCGCAGCGACAACCAGATCGTCGAGCGCAAACCGGTGGACCTCGCGGAGGTGGCCGGTCAGGCCATCGACCAGGTGCACGCCGAGGCGGAGGCCAAGGGCGTGCAGCTCCGCGGGACGCGCGAACCCGCGGTGGTCCAGGGCAACGGCGTCCTGCTGGAACGGATCGCCCTGAACCTGGTGCAGAACGCCGTGCGCTACAACGTGGCAGAGCAGGGCTGGGTGGAGGTCACCACCGCGGTCGAGAACGGCCAGGCGGTCCTGGTGGTCACCAACACCGGTCCGGTCGTGCCGGCGTACGAGATCGACAACCTCTTCGAGCCGTTCCGGCGGCTGCGGACCGAGCGGACGGGCAGCGACAAGGGGGTAGGCCTCGGCCTGTCCATCGCGCGGTCCGTGGCCCGGGCGCACGGGGGGCACATCTACGCGCAGCCGCGCGAGGGCGGAGGGCTCGTGATGCGTGTGACGCTGCCCGTCTGAGATCATGACCCCGACATCTCAGCGAGCCCAGAGGCCGTTCGCTCTGAGCGGAATTTCCAGGCCGACGGGCACGGAGTCGCGTGTGTGATCGATCACAGCGAGGGCTTTCCGGCCATCTACTCTCCGTGATCATGCACCCTGTCGGAAAGCCGGGAAAATCCCGGTTTTCAGGGGTCCTGATCACGGGAAGTACACGTGGAGACGCCTTTGAAGTGCGGCATTCGGACCGTGTACGGTCCCCATCGCCATCCAAGCCGATCACTCATGAGGAGTCCGGTTGGGTGTCGATTGAGTAACAGACCTTGATGTGAGGCAAAATCTCCGCCTCAGGTCGGGCACAAGTCCGGCCTCTCACGCGTTACGTGCGCTGGAGACACCGCAGACACCCAGAGGGGGAGAGCGACCATGGCAACCGATTACGACACTCCACGCAAGACCGACGACGACGTCGACTCGGACAGTCTCGAAGAGCTGAAGGCCCGGCGGAACGACAAGTCCGCCTCGGCCGTCGACGTCGACGAGTTCGAGGCCGCGGAAGGCCTCGAGCTTCCCGGCGCCGACCTCTCGAACGAGGAACTGGCCGTCCGTGTGCTGCCCAAGCAGCAGGACGAGTTCACCTGCATGAGCTGCTTCCTGGTGCACCACCGCAGCCAGCTGGCCCGGGAGAAGAACGGCCAGCCGATCTGCCGCGACTGCGACTGAGGCGGGGTCGGCCGTGACCGGCTCGACCCCTCCCTGGAAGCGCCGCTTCTCCAGGGGAGGAGCGGACCAAGGACCGTCCGACGGTCCGTACAGCGCGCGTGACGACGAGCGAGGCCCGACCGACACGGGGAAGGCCTCGCTCGAACCGGTGGCCGACCGGGGTGACCTCCCGGCGACCATGCAGACGCCGGCGCCCGCTGCCCGGCGCAGGGCAGCGGCGTTGCGGCACAAGGCGCAGGAAGGCGTCCGCAAGGGCGGTGACCGCGCCAGAGCCGCCTTGGGGCACCTCGCCGACCGGATCATCGAATTGGCGCCGCGTGTGCCCGTACGGGACCTGGCGACGCTCCGCAGGCAGTTCCCCGGCCTCGGACCCGAGGAGCTCGCCGACCGGCTGGTGGCCGGCGCCGCCAGGGGCACGGCGACCGTCGGAGCGGGAATCGGCGCGGCGGCGATGATGCCCATCCCACCCGCCATGCCCACGGAACTGGCCGCCGAGATCACCGGCGTCGCCGCGATCGAGCTCAAGCTGATCGCCGAACTCCACGAGGTCTACGGCCTGCGCCCGCCCGGCAGCCTGGCCCACCGCAGCACGGCCTACCTCAACTCCTGGTCCGACGAGCGCGGCATCGACGCCACCAAGCCGTCGACACTCGGCGCGGCGATGAACAGCCACATGAAGCGCCAGCTGCGCCAGCAGATCATGAAGCGCATGGTGCGCAACCTGCCGAACCTGATGCCGTTCATGGTGGGCGCGACCGTGGGCGCGGTCATGAACCGCCGCGACACCAGGAAGCTGGCCGACCGGATTCGCGCGGACCTGCGCAAGCGGCAGGTGCCATGGAGCGCCCTCGACGAACTCCCGGCTCTGGAGAGACCGGAGGACGCCCTGGACATGGGCGCCGTCACGAAGGAACTCGGCCGCGGCCCCGCCGGAGACGACCGGCACTGATCCCGCGGGTGCGCTACGCCGCGGCCTGCGCCGCGCGCAGGGCCTCCACCAGCCGCTCGGGCTCGCGGGTCGACAGGTACAGGTACGGAGTCGGGTCCTCGGGATCGGTGACCACGACGCGCACGGCCCGGGGGATGTAGGCGCGCAGCAGCAGGAAGGCGCGGGTGTCGGCCTTGTGGGTGCGCCAGGCGCGGGCCTCCTCCGGGTCGAGGATCTCCGCCTCGCCCAGGGCCGAAACCGGCACCTTCGCCTCGCCCGCGATCAGCGAGCCGCCCACGACCCGGATGCGCACCGCGCCGTACGAACTGGCCGCCACCGCCGCCACCGCCGTCCCGCCGGCCAGCCCGCCGAGCATCGGCAGCGTGCCGAGGGGCAACAGCATCAGGGCGAACGACAGCCCCACCAGGAAGGAGACCAGCCACCAGGAGCGGGGCGCGGTGAGGCGTTCTTCGTACGGGGCGGTGGAGAGCTGCATGGACCAAGCTTGGCACGGTATCGGTGTTCGGCCGACGCGCGGGTAAGGTCTGCGCCTGTGAGTGGTACTTCCGCAGGTCTTCAGCCTCCCGCCGACGCCGTGAAACCCGTCCGGCATCCCGACGCGCCCGCCCCCGGCGAACTGCTCGGCGCGCACTACGGACAGTGCTTCGGCTGCGGCGGCGACCAGCCCCACGGACTGCACCTCCAGGCGCGGGCCGGTGAAGGCGTGTCGATCACCGCCGAGTTCACCGTGCAACCCGCCCACCAGGGTGCTCCCGGCCTGGCGCACGGTGGCGTGCTGGCCACCGCCCTGGACGAGACCCTCGGCTCGCTGAACTGGCTGCTGCGCACGATCGCGGTGACCGGACGGCTGGAGACCGACTTCCTGCGGCCGGTGCCCGTCGACACCAAGCTCCACCTGGAGGCCGAGGTGACGGCCGTGGCCGGCCGGAAGATCTACTCCACCGCCACCGGCCGGATCGGCGGCCCCGACGGGCCCGTGGCCGTGCGCGCGGACGCCCTCTTCATCGAGGTCAAGGTCGATCACTTCGTGAACCACGGCCGCGAGGAGGAGATCCGCGCCGCCATGGACGACCCCGACCAGCTCCGCCGCGCCCGCGCCTTCGAGGTGAACCCGTGAGCCGCGCCGAGCTCGAGGTGCTGATCCGCCGCGTCGATCCCGACGTACCGCTCCCGGCGTACGCGCAGCCCGGCGACGCGGGCGCCGACCTGCGCACCACCGTCGACTGCGAGCTGGCGCCCGGCGAGCGCGCCGTACTGCCCACGGGTGTGTCTGTGGCGCTCCCCGAGGGGTACGCGGCCTTCGTGCACCCACGTTCCGGTCTTGCCGCCCGCTGCGGTGTCGCCCTCGTGAATGCCCCGGGGACGATTGATGCCGGGTACCGTGGGGAGATCAAGGTGATCGTGGTGAATCTCGACCCGCGCGAGAGCGTGCGGTTCGAGCGCTTCGACCGGATTGCCCAACTGGTCGTCCAGCAGGTCGAGAGGGTCCGCTTCCGTCAGGTCGCGGAGCTTCCCGACTCGGCGCGGGCCGAGGGGGGCTTCGGGTCCACCGGCGGCCACGCCGGATCGGACCGGGCAAGCGGCACAAGCGGTCAGGTCGCCGAGGGCGGCCCGACGGGTGGGAATCGATACGCTTCGGTCGTATCCGACCGGGAAGGACAGTGACGTGTTCGGACGTCGCAAGAAGAGGGATGCCGCCGAGGACGCGGCCGGCGAGACCGAGCAGGTCGTCGACAGCGTCGACACCGAGGCGGACGAAGAGCGCGAGCGCGTGCGGCTCGAACCCGAACCGCGGCCCGACGGGCCCTGGGACAGCAGCGAGGTCCGGGAGCCGGGCGAGGGCCGGGTGGACCTGGGCGGTCTGTTCGTCCCCGGGGTCGAGGGCATGGAACTGCGCGTGGAGGTCGCGGGCGACGCGATCGTCGCCGCGACCGTGGTGCTGCGCGACAGCGCCATCCAGCTGCAGGGCTTCGCCGCACCCAAGCGCGAGGGCATCTGGAGCGAGGTGCGCGAGGAGATCGGCTCCGGCATCACCCAGCAGGGCGGCATCATCGACGAGGTCGAGGGTCCGCTGGGCTGGGAGCTGCGGGCCCAGGTGCCGGTGCAGCTGCCGGACGGCACGAGTGGCTTCCAGGTCGTGCGGTTCGTCGGTGTCGACGGCCCCCGCTGGTTCCTGCGCGGCGTGATCTCCGGCCAGGGCGCGGTGCAGCCGCAGGCCGCCGGTCTGCTGGAGCAGATCTTCCGGGACACGGTCGTGGTCCGTGGTGACGGACCGATGGCCCCCCGGGACCCGATCGTCCTCAAGCTGCCGAACGACGCGCAGATGGTCCCCGAGGGCGTCCAGCAGGAGGAGAGCTCCCGCTTCGCCGGCGGCATGGGCCAGCTCCAGCGTGGACCGGAGATCACCGAGGTCCGGTAGGCAGAGACTCCGTACGGATCTCCGTGCGTGTGCGCGAGAGGCGCAGGTGCGGGAGGAGGGCCGCGCTCCACCGGGGGCGCGGCCCTCTGCCGTGCCCGAGGCCGACACCCGGTGGGGACGCCGACAGCCGCCGGAGCCGACGGGCGGGGGCGCAGAGACGCTTCTCCGTGCGGGCCCCGAGCTCCCTCCTGTGCGAGCCACCCGGCCGACGGGTCCGTCCGCCGGGTCGGCGACGGACGGCGCGGCGTGGGAATCGCGGCCGGACCGTTGAACGCCGTGGCGCCCGGCGGACATACTGGCGCCCGGTTCACGGCGGGGGAGGGCACATGAGTCAGGTGGTCACCGAGACCATGGTGGGCGTCCGGGACGTGCACAAGTCGTACGGCCACGGCACCGGTGCCGTACACGCCCTGCGCGGCGTCTCCTTCGCGGTGCCGCGGGGCGAACTCGTCGCCCTCAAGGGACGCTCCGGGTCCGGGAAGACCACGCTGCTCAACATCGTCGGCGGTCTCGACGTACCCGATGCCGGGCGGGTCGAGGTCGACGGCCGGGACCTGGGCGAGCTGGACGAGGACGGGCTGCTCGCGCTGCGCCGGGACCGCATCGGCTTCGTCTTCCAGTCCTTCGGGCTCATCCCGATCCTCACGGCCGCCGAGAACGTGGGCGTGCCGATGCGGCTGCGCCGGACGGCACCGCGCGAACGCGAGGAGCGCGTCGAGCTGCTGCTCTCCCTGGTCGGTCTCGCCGACCACGCCGCCCAGCGCCCCGGCGAGCTCTCCGGCGGCCAGCAGCAGCGCGTCGCCATCGCCCGCGCCCTCGCCAACAACCCCGCCCTGCTCGTCGCCGACGAGCCCACCGGCCAGCTGGACGCCGAGACCGGGCACGCCGTGATGGAGCTGCTGCGGGCCGTCGTCCGCAGTGAGCGCGTCACCGCCCTGGTCGCCACCCACGACGCCACCCTGCTGGACCTCGCCGACCGGGTGCTGGAGCTGCGGGACGGGGAGATCGTCGAGCAGTGACGCCGCGGGCGTCAGAGTTGCGTCAAAGAGGACCGGCATCCGCGCCCCGCCCCGTTTTGCCGTGATTGTGGGCCGTAGGGTCGACGCTGCGCAGTCAGCGGTGACCGGAAGACAATGAGGCCATGGGACGCGGCACACTTCGGATCTATCTCGGCGCGGCGCCGGGCGTCGGCAAGACGTACGCGATGCTCTCCGAGGCGCACCGCCGCATGGAGCGGGGCACCGACTGCGTCGTGGCGTTCGTCGAGCACCACGGCAGGTCGCGCACCGAGGTACTGCTGCACGGCCTGGAGCAGGTGCCGCGCCGGGAGCTGGTGCACCGCGGCGCGGTCTTCACCGAGCTGGACCTGGACGCGGTGCTGGTCCGCGCGCCCCGGGTGGCGCTGGTGGACGAGCTCGCCCACACCAACGTCCCCGGCTCCCGCAACGCCAAGCGCTGGCAGGACGTGGAGGAGCTGCTGGCCGCCGGCATCGACGTGATCTCGACCGTCAACATCCAGCACCTGGAGTCGCTCGGCGACGTGGTGGAGTCCATCACGGGCGTACGGCAGCAGGAGACCGTGCCGGACGAGGTGGTGCGGCGCGCGGACCAGATCGAACTGGTGGACATGTCCCCGCAGGCGCTGCGCCGGCGCATGGCCCACGGCAACATCTACCAGCCGGACAAGGTCGACGCCGCCCTGTCCAACTACTTCCGCCCCGGCAACCTGACCGCCCTGCGCGAGCTGGCCCTGCTGTGGGTCGCCGACCGCGCCGACGAGTACCTGCAGCAGTACCGCAGCGAGCACCGGGTGTCCAAGATCTGGGGCTCGCGCGAGCGGATCGTGGTCGGCCTGACCGGCGGCCCCGAGGGCCGGACGCTGATACGGCGGGCCGCGCGCCTCGCGGAGAAGGGCGCCGGCGGCGAGGTGCTGGCCGTGTACATAGCCCGCAGCGACGGGCTGACCTCCGCCTCCCCGAAGGAACTCGCCGTGCAGCGCCCCCTGGTCGAGGACCTCGGCGGCACCTTCCACCACGTGCTCGGCGACGACATCCCGGCCGCCCTGCTCGACTTCGCGCGCGGCGTCAACGCCACCCAGATCGTCCTCGGCTCCTCGCGCCGCAAGGCCTGGCAGTACGTCTTCGGCCCCGGCGTCGGCGCCACGGTGGCCCGCGAGTCCGGTCCCGACCTGGACGTCCACATCGTCACCCACGAGGAGGTCGCCAAGGGACGCGGACTCCCGGTGGCCAGGAGCGCGCGCCTGGGACGCTCCCGGCTCCTGTGGGGCTGGCTCGTGGGCCTGGGCGGGCCGGTGGTGCTGACGCTGCTGCTCAACACCGTCCACCTCGGGCTCGCCAACGACGTCCTGCTCTACCTGGCGCTGACCGTGGCCGCGGCCCTGCTCGGCGGGCTGTACCCGGCGCTCGCCTCGGCGGCGGTCGGGTCCCTGCTGCTGAACTGGTTCTTCACACCGCCGGTCAACCGGATCACCATCGCCGACCCGAGGAACATACTTGCGCTCGCCATATTCGTCGGCGTCGCGCTCTCCGTGGCCTCGGTCGTCGACGTCGCGGCCCGCCGCACCCACCAGGCCGCCCGGCTGCGCGCCGAGTCGGAGATCCTCTCCTTCCTGGCCGGCGACGTCCTGCGCGGCGAGACCAGCCTGGAGACCCTGCTGGAACGGGTCCGCGAGACCTTCGGCATGGAGTCGGCCGCCCTGCTGGAGCGGGAGAGCGACGTGGCGCCCTGGACCTGTGCCGGACGGGCCGGCACCGGTCCGCCCGTGGACCGCCCCGAGGACGCGGACGTGGACATGCCGGTCGGGGACCACATGGCCCTCGCCCTGACCGGCCGGGTGCTGCCCGCCGAGGACCGCCGGGTGCTCGCCGCCTTCGCCGCCCAGGCCGCCGTCGTACTGGACCGGCGCCGCCTGCGCGAGGAGGCCGACCGGGCCCGCGCGCTGGCCGAGGGCAACCGCATCCGTACGGCCCTGCTGGCCGCCGTCAGCCACGACCTGCGGACGCCGCTGGCCGGGATCAAGGCGGCCGTCACCAGCCTGAGGTCCGACGACGTGGCCTGGTCGGAGGAGGACCAGGCGGAGCTGCTGGAGGGCATCGAGGAGGGCGCCGACCGGCTCGACCACCTCGTCGGCAACCTGCTCGACATGTCCCGCCTCCAGACCGGCACGGTCACCCCGCTGATCCGCGAGATCGACGTCGACGAGGTGGTGCCGATGGCCCTCGGGGGGGTGCCCGAGGGGAGCGTGGAGCTCGACGTGCCCGAGACGCTGCCCATGGTCGCCGTGGACGCGGGGCTGCTGGAACGGGCGATGGCCAACCTCGTGGAGAACGCCGTCAAGTACAGCCCGGCCGGCCGGGCCGTCCTGGTGGCCGGCAGCGCCCTCGCGGACCGCGTCGAGGTGCGGGTCGTCGACCGGGGGCCGGGCGTGCCGGACGACGCCAAGGACCGCATCTTCGAACCCTTCCAACGCTACGGTGACGCCCCGCGCGGAGCCGGCGTGGGGCTCGGCCTGGCCGTGGCCCGGGGCTTCGTGGAGGCGATGGGCGGCACCCTGAACGCCGAGGACACGCCCGGCGGCGGCCTCACCATGGTCCTCACCCTCCGCGCGGCGGGATCGGCTCCGGGGGCGCCCGCGCCTCCCGGGGCCGCCCAGACCCCGCCCCTCCACCCCGCGACCGCAGAAAGGCAGGCGCTTCGATGACCCGGGTGCTCGTGATCGACGACGAGCCGCAGATCGTGCGTGCCCTCGTGATCAACCTCAAGGCACGGCACTACGAGGTCGACGCCGCCCACGACGGTGCCACCGCCCTCCAGCTCGCCGCCGCCCGCCACCCCGACGTGGTGGTGCTGGACCTGGGCCTGCCCGACATGGACGGCGTCGAGGTGATCCGGGGGCTGCGGGGCTGGACCCGGGTGCCGATCCTGGTGCTGTCCGCCCGGCACTCCTCCGACGAGAAGGTCGAGGCCCTGGACGCGGGCGCCGACGACTACGTCACCAAGCCCTTCGGCATGGACGAGCTGCTGGCCCGGCTGCGCGCCGCCGTCCGCCGCGCCGAGCCGGTCCCGGGCGGCGAGGACGACGTGATCGTGGACACCGCGGAGTTCACCGTCGACCTGGCCGCGAAGAAGGTGAACCGGGATGGCAAGGACGTACGGCTGACCCCCACCGAGTGGCATCTGCTGGAGGTGCTGGTCCGCAACACCGGACGCCTGGTCGGCCAGAAGCAGCTGCTCCAGGAGGTCTGGGGGCCGTCGTACGGCACGGAGACGAACTACCTGCGGGTCTACATGGCCCAGCTGCGCCGCAAGCTGGAGGCCGACCCCGCCCATCCGCGGCACTTCATCACGGAGCCCGGCATGGGGTACCGCTTCGAGAAGTGAGCGGCGGTGAACGGGTGGTGAGCGGGACGTGAGCCTCGCGATACCGCGGCCCGGGAGGGTGCCTGGCTGTTGCCGCACCCCGGTACGCTTCAGATATGAGTGCTGCTCCGCGTTCCGACAAGCCGGTGGGCCGGTTCCGGCGCATGTTCGACCGGCTCTCCTCGTCGCAGGAGGACCTGGAGTCCGAGGAACTGCGCGAGGACGCCGACACCGCCGGCTGCACCCGCATCTGCGACTGTCAGGACCGGCAGATCGTGTCGGTTACTGGTACCTTGCGCACGGTCACCCTGCGACCGCGTGCGGGCGTCCCGGCCCTGGAGGCCGAGCTCTTCGACGGCTCCGCCCCTCTGGACGTGGTGTGGCTGGGCAGACGCTCGATCGTCGGCATAGAGCCGGGGCGCAAGCTCATCGCATCGGGCCGGATCTCGATGAGCCGGGGCCGCCGGGTGCTCTTCAACCCGAAATACGAACTGAGACCCCTCGGACGGGAGTAGCCGGTGACGTCGCTCGACAAGCCGACCGAAGACACCCAGGACACGGAAGCCGGCGACGCCCGGGCGGTGACGGAGGCCGCGCTGTTCGAGGCGTTCGGTGGCGTCCGGGGCATGGTCGAGACGGTGCTCCCGGGTCTGCTCTTCGTCACCATCTTCACGCTCAACAACAACCTGCACATGTCGGCGGTCGCGGCACTGGGCGTGTCGCTGGTGCTGGTCGTGGTCCGGCTGGCGATGAAGGACACCGTCAAGCACGCGTTCAGCGGGGTCTTCGGCGTCGCCTTCGGGGTCGTCTTCGCGATGATGACCGACAACGCCAAGAACTTCTATCTGCCGGGCATGCTCTACACGCTGGGCCTGGCGCTGGCGTACATCGTCACCTCGCTGGCCGGCGTGCCGCTGATCGGCCTGATCCTCGGCCCGGTCTTCAAGGAGAACCTCTCCTGGCGCACCCGCAACCCGGGCCGCAAGAAGGCGTACACCAAGGCCAGCTACGCCTGGGGCCTGATCCTGCTCGGCAAGAGCGCGATCCTCTTCCCCCTGTACTGGTGGGCGGACACCGAGCAGCTCGGCTGGGTCCTGGTGATCCTCAAGATCCCGCCGTTCCTGCTCGCCGTCTGGCTGACCTGGGTCTTCCTGGCGAAGGCGCCGGCCCCCATCGACGTGTTCGCGGAGATGGAGGCGGCGGAGAAGGCCGAGGAGGCCGAGAAGGAGCGGGCGGAGCGCGAGAAGGCCGAGCGCGAGGGCGAAGCCGCGGAGCCAGTCGTGGATTCCGCCCGCGGCGGCAGGCACCGCAAGGGCTGACGGCCCACGACCGCTGTACGACGGTGGGGGCGCCCGGAACTCTCCGGGCGCCCCCCTTGTCGTACTGCCGTACCTCCGGACGCGTCAGCGCGCGGTGTCGCGCCGCCGTGCCGACAGCAGGTCCTCCAGCTGCTCCTCGCGGGCCTGCGCCGCCACGAACAGCAGCTCGTCGCCCGCCTCGAGGGAGTCCTCCCGGGATGGGGTCAGCACCCGGGCGCCGCGGATGATGGTGACCAGGGAGGTGTCCTGGGGCCACTCGACATCGCTGAGCCGGGTGCCGGCCAGGGCCGACTCCTCCGGCAGCGTCAGCTCCACCAGGTTGGCGTCGCCGTGGCTGAAGCGCAGCAGCCGGACCAGGTCGCCGACGCTCACCGCCTCCTCCACCAGGGCCGACATCAGCCGCGGCGTGGAGACGGCGACGTCCACGCCCCAGGACTCGTTGAACAGCCACTCGTTCTTCGGGTTGTTCACCCGGGCGACGACGCGCGGAACGCCGTACTCCGTCTTGGCCAGCAGGGACACGACCAGGTTGACCTTGTCGTCGCCCGTCGCGGCGATGACGACGTTGCAGCGCTGGAGCGCCGCCTCGTCCAGGGACGTGATCTCGCACGCGTCGGCGAGCAGCCACTCCGCCATCGGGACGCGCTCGACCGAGATGGCGGTCGGCGCCTTGTCGATGAGCAGGACCTCGTGGCCGTTCTCCAGCAGCTCGCCGGCGATCGAACGGCCGACCGCACCGGCACCGGCAATGGCGACCCTCATCAGTGACCGCCCTCCTCTTCGGGACCCTTGGCGAACGCCGCCTCGACCTTGTGGACCTCGTCGGTGCGCATCATCACGTGCACCAGGTCACCGTCCTGCAGCACGGTCTGCGAGCTGGGCAGGATGGCCTCCCCGAGCCGGGTGAGGAACGCCACCCGCACGCCGGTCTCGTCCTGGAGCCGGCTGATCTTGTGGCCGACCCAGGAGGGCGAGGTGTGCACCTCGGCGAGCTGGACACCACCGGTGGGGTCGCGCCACAGCGGCTCGGCGCCCGAGGGCAGCAGCCGGCGCAGCATCTGGTCGGCCGTCCAGCGGACGGTGGCGACCGTGGGGATGCCCAGGCGCTGGTAGACCTCCGCGCGGCGAGGGTCGTAGATGCGGGCGGCGACATTGTCCACGCCGAACATCTCGCGGGCCACGCGGGCGGCGATGATGTTGGAGTTGTCGCCGCTGGAGACGGCGGCGAAGGCGCCGGCCTCCTCGATGCCGGCCTCGCGCAGGGTGTCCTGGTCGAAGCCGATGCCGGTGACCCTGCGGCCGCCGAACGCGGAACCCAGGCGACGGAACGAGGTGGGGTCCTGGTCGATCACCGCGACCGTGTGCCCCTGCTGCTCCAGGGTCTGCGCGAGCGCGGAACCCACACGCCCGCAGCCCATGATGACAATGTGCATCGCCTCACACCGCGCTTCCTGCGGGCCCGTCGGCCTTGGTGAATGTCCTGCTCATGTCTCTCTTTCGGCTCGCCCGGCGACAGGTCGCGGCCAGTGTGCGGGCCGCAGGGGAACATCATGCCGGTGTACGCCGACGGTGGTGCCTTCCGGGGCCCCTGTCCGTCTCCGTCCACGGTCCGTCTCCGGTCCGGGCTCCGGTCGCGTCGCCGGGCCCGGGGGCCGGGTTCCCCTGTCCTGCGCACCCAAAGTATCGGCAGGACGGCGGGGGCCGCAGGCGTCGTCTCACCCCTCGGCGGACGATCCCCTCCGGCCGATGCTGCGGATGCTGGCGAGAGCAAGGATTCCGAGGCCCACGAGCGTGGCGGCGCCCCCGATCAGCTCTGCGGTCAGGTGCATGGAACCTCCAGGGGCGGCAACGGCAGGAGAGACGGGCGGTGTTTGTCATATAGGCACGCGAACTTCCCGGCCTGCGGAATCCGCAGCCGCACCCACCCCCGAATTCACCCGGAGAGCAGACGACGGACGGGACGGGGGTGGCGGGTGGGCGGGCGCCCGTTCGAACGCTTACGATCCTCTGTTGTGTCCAAACTGACCGACGTGCCCAAGCGGATCCTCATCGGGCGCGCACTGCGCAGTGACCGGCTGGGGGAAACGCTCCTGCCGAAGCGCATCGCCCTGCCCGTCTTCGCCTCCGACCCGCTGTCGTCCGTGGCGTACGCGCCGGGCGAGGTGCTGCTGGTCCTGTCCATCGCGGGCGTGTCGGCGTACCACTTCAGCCCCTGGATCGCGGTCGCGGTCGTCGTGCTGATGTTCACCGTGGTCGCCTCCTACCGGCAGAACGTGCACGCCTACCCGAGCGGCGGCGGCGACTACGAGGTGGCGAACACCAACCTGGGGCCGAAGGCCGGCCTCACGGTGGCGAGCGCGCTGCTCGTCGACTACGTCCTCACCGTCGCCGTCTCCATCTCCTCCGGCATCGAGAACCTCGGCTCCGCGATCCCGTTCGTCGTCGAGCACAAGGTCCTCTGCGCGATCGCCGTGATCCTGCTGCTGACGCTGATGAACCTGCGCGGTGTGAAGGAGTCGGGCACGCTGTTCGCGATCCCGACGTACGTCTTCGTCGCGGGCGTCTTCATCATGATCGCGTGGGGCGCGTTCCGCGGGATCGTGCTCGGCGACACCATGCGCGCCCCGACGGCCGACTACGAGATCAAACCGGAACACGGGGGCCTGGCCGGCTTCGCCCTGGTCTTCCTCCTCCTGCGGGCCTTCTCCTCCGGCTGTGCCGCGCTCACCGGCGTGGAGGCGATCTCCAACGGCGTCCCGGCCTTCCGCAAGCCGAAGTCGAAGAACGCGGGCAACACCCTGGCGCTGATGGGCCTGCTCGCCGTCACCATGTTCTGCGGCATCATCGCGCTGGCCTCCGCCACCGACGTCCGCATGTCGGAGAACCCGGCCAAGGACCTCTTCCACGACGGCGTCCCGCTCGGCGCGGACTACGTGCAGCACCCGGTGATCTCGCAGGTCGCCGAGGCGGTCTTCGGCGAGGGCAGCTTCCTGTTCATCGTCCTGGCCGCGGCCACCGCGCTGGTCCTCTTCCTCGCCGCGAACACCGCGTACAACGGCTTCCCGCTGCTCGGCTCGATCCTGGCCCAGGACCGCTACCTGCCGCGCCAGCTGCACACCCGCGGCGACCGCCTGGCGTTCTCCAACGGCATCGTGCTCCTCGCCGGGGCGGCGATGCTGTTGGTCTTCATCTACGGTGCCGACTCGACGCGCCTGATCCAGCTCTACATCGTCGGCGTCTTCGTCTCCTTCACGCTCAGCCAGATCGGCATGGTCCGCCACTGGAACCGCCACCTGGCCACGGAGAAGGACCAGGCCGCGCGCCGCCGCATGATCCGCTCGCGGGCGATCAACGCCTTCGGTGCCTTCTTCACCGGTCTGGTGCTGGTCGTCGTCCTGGCCACGAAGTTCACCCACGGTGCCTGGGTCGCGCTGCTCGGCATGTGCATCTTCTTCGTGACGATGACGGCCATCCGCAAGCACTACGACCGCGTCGCCGAGGAGATCGCGGCCCCCGAGGACCCGGCCGAGGCGCAGAGCGACGACATGGTGCGGCCGTCCCGCGTCCACTCGGTCGTCCTCATCTCCAAGATCCACCGCCCGACCCTGCGGGCCCTCGCCTACGCCAAGCTCATGCGCTCCGACAGCCTGGAGGCGCTCAGCGTCAACGTCGACCCGGCGGAGACCAAGGCGCTGCGCGAGGAGTGGGAGCGGCGCGGCATCGAAGTACCGCTGAAGGTGCTGGACTCGCCGTACCGCGAGATCACGCGGCCGGTCATCGAGTACGTGAAGAGCCTGCGCAAGGAGTCGCCGCGCGACGCGGTCTCGGTGATCATCCCCGAGTACGTGGTGGGCCACTGGTACGAGCACCTGCTGCACAACCAGAGCGCACTGCGCCTCAAGGGGCGGTTGTTGTTCACCCCTGGGGTCATGGTCACCTCCGTCCCGTACCAGCTCCAGTCCTCCGAGGCCGCCAAGCGGCGGGCCCGCAAGCGGCAGGACTGGAACGCGCCCGGCGCGGTCCGGCGGGGTCCGGCCCAGCCCGACCGGGCGAAGGACTCGTCGTCGTCGACGTAGACTGGACGGCTGTTGTCGTGGGGCGTTCGCGGTCCCCGTTCGCAGTCCCCGTTCTCTGTTCGTAGTCCCCGTTCTCTGGAGTCATCCCGCCATGCACGCAGAACCGAAGAAGTCGCAGGCGGAGTCCCGGGCCCTGTCGCTGGTCGGCGAGGAGTACGAGGTCGAGGTCGGCCCCGTCGCCCACGGCGGCCACTGCATCGCCCGTACGTCCGAGGGGCAGGTGCTGTTCGTCCGGCACACGCTGCCCGGTGAGCGGGTCGTGGCCCGGGTCACGGAGGGCGAGGAGGGCGCACGCTTCCTGCGCGCCGACGCGGTCGAGATCCTCTCGGCCTCCAAGGACCGCATCGAGGCCCCATGCCCCTACGCCGGCCCCGGCCGCTGCGGCGGCTGCGACTGGCAGCACGCCAAGCCGGGCGCCCAGCGCCGTCTGAAGGGCGAGGTCGTCGCCGAGCAGCTGGGGCGCCTGGCGGGCCTCACGCCCGAGGAGGCCGGCTGGGACGGCACGGTGATGCCGGCCGAGGGCGACAAGGTGCCCGCAGGGCAGGTCCCGTCGTGGCGCACGCGCGTGCAGTACGCGGTCGACGCCGAGGGCCGCGCGGGTCTGCGCAAGCACCGCTCGCACGAGGTCCAGCCGATCGACCACTGCATGATCGCCGCCGAGGGCGTCAGCGAGCTGGGCATCGAGCGGCGGGACTGGACGGGCATGGAGTCCGTCGAGGCGATCGCGGCGACCGGTTCGCAGGACCGGCAGGTCATCCTGACCCCCCGGCCGGGCGCGAGGCTCCCCATCGTCGAACTGGACCGCCCGGTGTCGGTCATGCGGGTCGGTGAGAAGGACGGCGGCGTCCACCGCGTCCACGGCCGCCCCTTCGTCCGCGAGCGCGCCGACGACCGCACCTACCGGGTGGGCAGCGGCGGCTTCTGGCAGGTCCACCCGAAGGCGGCCGACACGCTGGTGCAGGCGGTCATGCAGGGCCTGCTGCCCCGCAAGGGCGACATGGCCCTCGACCTGTACTGCGGCGTGGGACTGTTCGCGGGCGCTCTCGCCGACCGGGTCGGCGACAAGGGTGCCGTCCTCGGCATCGAGTCCGGCAAGCGCGCGGTCGAGGACGCCCGGCACAACCTGGCCGGCTTCGACCGGGTGCGGATCGAGCAGGGCAAGGTGGAGGCGGTCCTGCCGCGCACCGGCATCGACGAGGTGGACCTCATCGTCCTGGACCCGCCGCGCGCGGGGGCGGGACGCAAGACGGTGCAGCACCTGTCGTCGCTCGGGGCACGGAGGATCGCGTACGTGGCCTGCGATCCGGCTGCGCTGGCGCGGGATCTGGGGTACTTCCGGGACGGGGGGTACCGGGTGCGGACGCTGCGGGTGTTCGATCTGTTCCCGATGACTGCGCACGTTGAGTGCGTGGCGATTCTGGAGCCTTCTGCGAAGGGGCTCTGACCTGCTGGTTTCCTGGGTTTCTCACACGCGGCTGGACGTACTCGACCTGTTTTCCGAAGTGCAGCGGTTCGAGCGGGGGTTTGATCTTTGCGGCTTGCTGACCTGCGGTTTCGTGAGCGAGGTGCCTGCATGGGCGACGCATGTAGAGGGGGCGTTCGGAGAATCTTGACGCTCGGACGACGCTCGAAGCGGAAGTCACTGCTGCACCTCCGCCGGCCCCGCTGCGAGCCACCATCTTCGGCCGCGCTTTGCTAGGAATGCGAATCGACCGCGCCACTGTGATACCGGTCAGGTATCATGTGTGTATGGCGATGACACTCCGGCTCCCCGACGACCTTGACGCGAAGCTCACCGAGCGGGCTCGTCGGGAGGGTCGCAGCAAGCAGGAGCTTGCCATCGAGGCCATCCGTGAGGCCCAGGACCGGGCCGAGCTGAAGGTCGATGACGTCCTGGCCGACCTGATGGACAGCGATGCGGAGATCCTGGACTACCTGAAGTGACCGGCGTGCGCTACATCCAGATCGACGAGATCCTGGTCATCGCCCGCACGGTCAACGGTACCGAGCACAGTGTGCGTGACATGGGACTTCTGGTGTCGGCGATCGAACGGCCCCGGACCAACGTGTTCGGGGCTGAGTTGTATCCCACGCTGCACGAGAAGGCTGCGGCGCTGCTGCACTCCGTTGCCCGTAATCACGCGCTGATCGACGGCAACAAGCGCACCGCCTGGCTGGCCATGCGTGTCTCCCTGCGGTTCAACGGCGTCAGCGCCAATGCCGCCCCGCCGCCCGTCTCCGTTGCCGGCCCGTTCGTGGAGGGCGTCGCGCAGGACAACATCGATGTACCGGCCATTGCCAAGCGCCTGTCGGTCTGGTTCCCCGTTTCCTGACGTTTGGCGACGTGAGGGCAGGGCAGGCGCCAGCCCTGCCCTGCCCTCACGCGCTGTCCGGCCTTGCTCGGGTCGGGTGGCATGGGAGCGCTGCGCACTGGAGTGCGTGGCTCCCGTTCGGCGCGGGATACCGGACTTCGGAGCTCGGCATCACAGCCTCTCGTAGGCCGCCGTGAGGTGAGGGAGGGGGGCGGCCCGCTCACGCAGCGCTTCGAGTGGCTCGTGCGCACGGCTCGCTTTGCCCCGAGCGAGTGGACGCATGCGGCAGCTGAGCTGGTGAAAGGTCGAGAGGAGGGAAGAGGCCCGCGAGGCGTCCGCCTCGCGGGGCCGGCGCGCCGTGGTGCTGGTTCAGCTGTGTCCCGCTGGTCTCAGCTGACGTTGACGTCGCCGGACAGGAAGTACTTAGACGTCGTTTCTTATGGCTGTCAGAGCGGCATGAGAGCCTCCTGGCATGAGCTACGACCTTGCTGTCTGGGAAGGCGAGAGACCAGCGGATGACAAGACCGCCGGCCGGGTCTTTGACGACCTGTACGACCGCCACATCGACAGCGACGTGGAAGAGCCTCCGTCTGAGCGCATCGCGGCCTACGTGGCTGCGTTGCTTGAGCGGTGGTGCGACCTCACCGAGGACGAGGAGGACACCTCGCCCTGGTCAACCGGGCCATTGATCGGCGAGGCCAGCGGTCCGCTGATCTACTTTCCCATGCGCTGGAGCATGGCCGAGGAGGCGTCGGCCTACGCGGCAGCCGTGTCGGAGTCCATGGGGTTGGTGTGTTTCGACGTGCAGCAGAACCGGCTCAGGCCGTGAGGAGAGCCGCCAGTCGGCGATAGCTGATGAGGGCTGCGGCTATGCCGACGAAGGCGAGGAAGTGTTCGGCCTTGCGTTCATACCGCCGATGGAGGCGTCGGCAGCCCGCCAGCCAGGACACGGTTCTCTCGACCACCCAGCGATGCCGGCCCAGTCGCTGCGAGGACTCGACACCCTTGCGGGCGATGCGAGGACGGATGCCCCGCTCGCGCAACCATCGGCGCAGGTGGTCGTAGTCGTAGCCCTTGTCGGCGTGTAGCTTGGCCGGCCGTCGGCGCCGGGGGCCGCGGCGAGAGCGGATGGGTGGGATGCCCCGCACGAGGGGCTCCAGGCCCTGACTGTCGTGCATGTTCGCGCCGGAGATGCCCAGGGACAGCGGCAGTCCCTTCCGGTCGCAGATCAGGTGGATCTTCGATCCCAGTTTGCCGCGGTCGGTCGGATTCGGTCCGGTCAGCGGCCCCCTTTTGCGGCCCGCAAGCTTACGGAGTCGATCGCGCATCGCGACCAGTCCAGCTCGCCTCGTGCTCCGAGTTCGTCGAGGATCGCGCGGTAGAGACGGGCCCAGACCCGGTCCCGGGTCCACTGGGCGAACCGGCGATAGACCGTGGGCCAGGCCGGGCCGAACACCGGCGGCAGCTGCCGCCACGTGCAACCCGACGTCGCCACGAAGATGATCGCGGCGAGCGCCTCCCGATCACCCGCTCGACGTCGGCCGCCGCCCTGCGGACGTATCACTTCCGTCGGCGGCACCACCCGCCGGAACACCACCCACAACTCGTCCGGCACCAGACGCTCAACCAGATCCGTCATGCACGGTTCAACGAACGATCACGCCATAAGAAACGACGTCTTATGGTCGATGCGGGACGCCTTCCAGGCGGTCACCACGATGTGCCGTCCGCTGTAGCCGGAGGTGCTGACGTCGGCGACATAGTGTGCCTGATAGTGGTAGCGGCCGGTCTTCTTCACCAGTTCTAGCTTCTTCACCAGTTTGAGTACGTCCTATGATCAACCCTTACTCAAGTTGCAGCCCTGCTTGGGGGCGTAGACCTTGAGCCAGTCAGCGCCGTGCCGGGCCTCGTCGTACAGGTCGGCAGTAAAGTTAGAGCCGATGTCGATCATCTTCCACGGCCCGGGGCGGTCCAGCGGCTGGTAGTTCGTCTCGCCCTGGCCGTTGAGCCTGTAGGTCTGACCGTCGGGGATGAGCTGCCCGTAGGTGTCGTTTAAAGCGGCTCACCAGTGCGCCTCTAGGATTTGGCCGCCTTGGCGTAGGATCTCGCGTTCGGTCACCAAATTCCGCTTGCGCGCATACACCTCGGCGCTCCGAGCCTCCAGATGCCAACTCCGCATACGGGTCAGTAGTCGGCGCCGTCTGTGGGGTCTCCGTGATGTTTCAGTCGACGATGGGGTGGCAGCTGCGCCGCGGCGTTCGCGGTCCCTCAGTACCACTCGTGCAGCGTGGGCCCGGTTGATGCCCAGGTCAGCGATGATGCCCTTGTGCGTTGCCCAGGGCGCGGACTCATGCACGGCCACGGCATCGGCCTTGCACTCGTCCGAGCAATTCTTCAACGCCTTGGTGGTGTATCTCGCTTCCTCGAGAAGTATTAGCCTGTTCACCGCTCAGGGGCCCCGAACGGCACATGACGGCAGCACACGCGGAGACTCAGGCTTGCTTCTCAGCTAGGAGCACGCCCTCTCGGCGAGGCGATAGTGGGCGCACGGCCAGGCGAACCCGGCGCCGGTGCGCTTGCGTCGATCGATGGGCCAGAACCAGCCAAGATCTGGGGTATTTGCTGCCGCCGTCAGAAGTTCGTCGCTAGCCTGTGCGAGCCGTGGCCGGATGTCTCCGTGGGGCTCGCTAGGGGGTAGGGATCGTATGACCGAGGGTGGCGGGTCTGCGCCAGCGCAGAAGCCCGAAGGACGGCTCTCTCGACTGTTGCCTGATCCGGGACCACCGCGTGTCCTTGCGCTCTCCACTGCGCTCTACGGCACGGGATTTGGATTCTTCTCCTCCGGTACTCCCATCTACTTCCACCGGATCGTCGGGCTGTCTGTATCTCAGGTAGGACTCGGCGTCACTCTGGCTGCTGTCGTTTGGATGCTCGCCGCTCCGGTCGTCGGTCGGTTCACTGACCGGATCGGCACCCGGGAGATGGCCGTCCTCACCGGCTTCCTCCAGGCGCCACTGCTCCTGATCGCCACGAAGGTCACGTCCTTCAGTGGCTACATCGCCATCATGATCCTCCTTGGTATCGCCGAACGAGCGGGTGCCGTAGGCAAGATGGCATACATTGGGCAGCTTCTCGACTCAGAGGCGCGCGTACGGTTGTTCGCGTACAACCGCAGCGTCATCAACATTGGAATGACGGTTGGTGTTGCGCTGTCAGGTCTCGCAATCGCGCAGGACACCAAGACCGCCTATTTGTGGCTTTTCTACGGTTTCGCTGCCGTGTCCGCAGCCAACAGCACGCTGATGCTTCTGCTGCCGCGGCTGCAGGTGAAAAAGCCCTCTAGGGGCGAGAGTTCTCTCCGGGGCAACAAGGCGCTGCGGGACCGTCCCTTCGTCCTTATCTCCTTTCTGTGCGGACTCACGGCAGTGTGCGACACCATCCTCACTCTCGCACTTCCGCTGTGGATCGTGGCGCAGACCGAGGCGCCTCGCCCTATGGCGGCCTGGTTGATCGGATTGAATACTGTCCTAGTGGTGCTCTTCCAAGTACGCGCCAGTAAGGGCGCTGACACACCTGAGGGGGCTGGCCATAAGCTGCGCCACGGCAGCATCGCACTGGCACTGTCGTGTGCCGTCATTGGAGTCTCTGCATTGGGCGACTCCATATCCCTAGCACTTACCCTGCTGATCGTGGCCACAATGCTGCTGACTGTCGGCGAACTGTTGACTTCCTCGGCACAGTGGGGCCTTCAGTACGGGCTTTCCCCGCGGCACAGCCAGGGTGAGTACGGTGCGGTGTTTTCGATCGGATACACCGTGCAGTCCGTGATCGGACCGGTCGCTCTCACCGCCCTGATGGAGAGCGTCGAGATCGCCGGATGGCTGCTCATGACCCTGATCTTCGCCGCCCTCGCCGTCGGAACCGCCCCCGCTGTCCGGTGGGCGGTCGCCACTCGGCGCCAGGAGGGGGAAGAGCAAGAGGAACCGATAGATGCACCGATGCCCGGGCGCAGGGCCGAACCTGTGATTGACACCGAGGAGAGCGTGCGTGCCGACCAGCTCTGAGGACGTTCTCCTGATCGAATTCACCGGGCTGGCCTCCGAAAGGTCCTTCGAGACCGCCTTTCCGAGTGACTCCACCGCCCCGGTGCTGCGGATCGATCCGCTGGTCGGGGTGACTGGCGACGGCCCCATCGACATTGCCGCGCGGGCCGTGGCCGTAGCACGTGAGCATGCCGGAGGCGGGCCGTACGGTGCCCTGATAGCCAATTGCAACGGTGCTCTCTTCGCCGTACACGTAGCCGCCGCTCTGGCCGAACATGGTGCCGCCCCGCGCACGCTCGTCCTCGTCGACCCCCTGGTCACCACAGGCGACGACCTGCGCCACGCACTGGCCGACCTGCTCACGGGACTGGGTGCGTCACCTGCGGTGCCGGATGAGCTACTGGGGCTCAAGGAGCCGGTAGAGCTGTTCCACACGGTCATGCGATTCCTCAGCAACACCGTGGCCGAGCACCTGGGGCGGATCCTGGAGGAGGACGAGGATCCCGAGTTGGTGGCCGAGAGCCTGGTAGGGCGCTACGCGGCCTGGGTCGCTCTGCTGACCGGCAACCTGGCAGCGGAGCGGCTGGCGCTCGACATCCCCATCCAGGTCCTGCACACCCATGATCGCGATGACCTGGAGCGGCTGGTGGACGCCCGCGGAGTTGTCACCCAGGTGCCGGTGCCTGAGACCGTACGAGCCTCGGGCACACCTCTGGCCCACCCCGAGATGGTCGCTCTCCTACACGGGCCGGGCGACTACCGCTGAGTCGGGGGCGAGCCCACGGCCGAGCAGTTCCGGCACCAGCAGCCGCTGCAGGACGCGGGCCTCCTCCAGCTTGGGGTAGCCGGACAGGATGAAACCGTCGACGCCGGCTGAGCGGAACTCCAGCAGCCGGTCAATGACTTGGGCGGGAGTGCCGACGATCGCGACGGACGCCCCGAAGCGGCCGGTGCCTATGCCTGCCCACAAGTTCGGACCCACGACAAGGTCGTCCCCTGCGGCCAGTTCGTTCTGTCCGGCTCGCTGGGACCGCGCGTCCGGACGCTGGGCGCGGATCGTCGCCCGGACGTTCGGCTGGACCCGCGAGACGATCTCCGCCGCTGCCGCCCACGCCTCCTGCTCGTCCTCCCGCACCACCAGATGAGTGCGCAAAGTCACCCGAACCGCTGTCCCTATGCCAGGTGTGGCCCGCAGTGTTTCCACCTCGGCGGCCACTTTCGGCAGGGGCCCCGCGAACATCAGGTACTCGTCACCGAAGCGGCTCAGAAGCTGCCGTGCCCGGGGTGATGAGCCCGACATCGCCAACGGGATGCGGCGCTCCGGCCGGCGGTGCAGAGCCGCGCCATCCACCTCGTAGAAGCGGCCCTTGTGGCGCACCGGGGTGTCCGCGTAAAGCACCTCGTGCAGCACCTCCAGCCACTCCTCGAGTCGGTCCGAACGGACCTCCTTGCTCTCGAAGTCCCCGAGCCAGCGGTCCTCAGCCCAGCCGCCGGTGGTGAGGTTGAGCCGGATCCGACCGGGGAAGAGGGCCTCCAGTCCGCAGACCGCCGCGGCCGCCTGCACCGGATGCAACTGGTTCGGGCGTACGGCGAGCAGCATCCCGATCCGCGAGGTGCGCCCGAGCACGGCAGCGGCAGTGGTGAACGTCTCCAGGTCGTTGTGGAAGCTGGTGGGCACCAGCATCTCCTGGCAACCCGCCGCTTCGGCCGTGACCGCGATGTCCACGAGGCGGTCCAGCGACGGAGTGCCACACTCGGCCGGCCAGGTGCCGATGTGGTGCACATCAGGGCCGAGCGGCAGGAACCAGGAGTAGGCGAGCGCCGGGGACATATGATCCTCCTGAGTCGGTCTCGTACGGACGCTCGACAGAACCAGGCCCATCGAGGCCGATGACTGCGGTGCGGCAGTTCATACGTCCCGCACCCGTTCGAAGACGAGGACCGCGTCCACCACCTCCCTCTTGCGCGGCCGGCCCGGGTCGGACAGCGCGCGCAGCTTCGCGCAGGCGCTCTCGGTCGCCTCCGCGGCCTTGGCGCCGCCCGTCCACGAACCGGAGAACAGGCCGGCGGACAGCGCCTGCGCCATGTCCTCCGGGGACTCCTCGAAGACCTTGGTGCGCTGACCGAAGGGGCCGAGGTAGCTCAGCCCACAGGATTCTGCGGTCGGTGCAAGCTCCTCCGGGCCGTCCTGTCGGCTCCGCTGCGGATCGAGGAGATCCTCCAACTCGTTGACCACGACGCCGATCTCGTCCGTCGGCCGCTGGCCACGAGCCGGAATCACGTAGTACCGGCCTCCGGGCTTCAGAACCCGCGCCACCTCCTGGAAGACGGCCGCACGGTCCGGCACCACATGCAACAGCCACGTCGAGACGGTCTGGGCCACCGAGGCCGAGCGGATGGGCAACCGGGCCGCGTCGGCCACGGCGACTGCGGCACCGAGCCGACGACGAGCCAGCGAGAGCATGGCCGGCGCCAGATCGACACCGACGGTGGGGATGCCCCGCCGCACGAGCTCCGCAGCGACGATGCCCGTTCCGATGCCCACGTCCAGGAGCACTCGGTCGGGATCGAGGAGCGGTGCCAACTGCTCGGCGAAACCCTCCGCGCGCGCAGTACCGCCGCGCGACTCGTCGTACTCCCGTGCGATCTTGTCGAACTCGGCGGCGCTATGGGTCGTCATCTGCCGTCGCCTCTCCATCCCGTCAGCGGCCCGACGGCGGTACGGTGCCGCTCACGCGCTGCTCGCAGTAGCCGATGTGGTAACCGAGACCGGCGTAGCCCAGGACGGTCTCGTAATAGAAGGCACGGAACGGATCACGCTCCGCGCGTCCTGCCCACTCGTCGTGGTAGAAGCCGGGGTTGGCCGCGCCCGCCCTGCGCATCAGCTCGGCCGCACCAGTCCAGTCGCCGCTGGCCTGGGCGAGAAGTCCCAGATTGATGTCCGTGTGCAGGAGTTGCGGGTCGTGATGACGGGCGGTACGGAAGCTCTCGGCCGCATCCGCGTGCTGGCCCAGTGCGGCGAGCTGTACGCCCGCCATGTTGTGCAGCGCGGCGTTTTCGGGCGCCACGCTCAGGCCCTTGAGATACGCCTCCAGGGCTTCCCCGTCCTTGCCCAGCGAGCGCAGCACGTGCCCGCGGAACAGCCAGACGGTGGCGGACGAGGGATCAAGAGCGACCGAACGGTTGGAGTGGTCCTCCGCCTCCTCGAAGCGGCCCAGGGTGCGCATGATCAGGCCCTTGTAGCCGACCAGCACGGCGTCCTTGGGGTTGTCCCGCAACTGGCGATCCATCAGGGACAGGTATCGGTACGCCTTTTCGTCACGCTCGGCGACCGGTCGGCAGTGCCCGAAATGGTTCATCACCACCGGCGCGGGTTCCACTTTGCCCCCCGCGTCCGTGATGCTGGCCGCGACGGATTCGTTGATCTTGCGTCGGTACTCGATCTCCGGGAGGTTGCGGAACACTTTCAGCTCCCGGCCGGTGTAGAAGCCGCCGGTGGCGAAGAAGTTGTAGCGCAGCAGGCGCAGTCCCAGAACATCGGGGCCGACTTCCTTGAGATGCTCCAGCAGCCGCTGAGCCTCGCCGTCGATCATGCGCTCGTCAGCGTCGAGAAAGAGGATCCAGTCTCCGTCCGCGCGTACCAGCGCCTCGTTGCGGGCAGCGGAGAAATCGCCGTCGAACGGGACCTCGCAGAACGTGTCAGCGAGCTGCCAGGCCATATCCACGGTGCCGTCGGTCGAGCCGGTGTCGACGATGACGACTTGGTCGACGAAGTGCCGGGCGGAATCCACACAGCCACGGAGATAGGCGGTCTCGTTACGGACGATCAGACACAAGGTGAGGGTCATCGCGCATCCTCCCGGACGTCGCTGGTTGATGGGGAGAGGGAGAAGGCGGATCTGAGAAAGCCCGCACAGGCACTCGCCAGTACGCGCCGGGCGGCAACGCTCTCGAAGAGGTGATCGCCGGCTATGGCCTCGACCGTCCCGCCGTGCTCGGCGAACCAAGCCGACTCGCCGGCCACCTTGTCGTCGGCCGCGCCGTAGCAGAGGAGGAACGGCAGCCCGGTTTCCAGCAGCAGGTCGCGGGGACGGATGCTCTCGCGCTCTCGGAAGAACACTGCCGGGAGGTGGAACTCCCCGCCTCGGATGGCCGTCACTCCCTCGGTCGCGAACCGCACGCCCTGGATCAGGTCGCTCGACAGCAGCAGTACTCCGGTGGGTCGAGGGCCGTCGGCTCCGCCGGCCCGGGTCAGCTGATGAGCAGCCATGACGGCGGGCACCCCCCCGATGCTGATCCCGGCACACACAAGCGGCTCGCCCGGACGGCACAACGCCCTGGCGACGCCTACGAAGTCCTCGGCCATGCCGCTGAAGCGGGTGTCTGCGAAGTCGCCCTCGGAGTCGCCCGAACCCGTCATGTCGAACCGGATGACGCGGACGCCCAGCCGGGCGCACAAGTCCGCCGAGAGCTGCGCGAGCAACTCCTGGGGCCCGGATCGATCGCCGGTCAGGCCGTGCGCCACGCAGACGGTACCCGTCGGCTCCCGAGTCGCCGGGCGATCCATGACGACGAGGCAGCGTCGTCCCGGGGGACCGTTCCACAACTGCTCGCGGACGACTTCCCGCTCGCCGGTCATCGGCTGCCTCCCGACACCCGCTGCACGAAGTCGGTCAGGGCGTCGGGGGCGGCCGCGGTCAGCCAGAGGGCGGCCCGGGCATCGTGATGGCCCTTCAGGTCGAACAGCAGTGTCGTCGTGTCTCCCTGACGCGGCTGCCGCAGTACGGCGTCCAGGTCCGCCTGGGCATGCCCCGTATCCGACGTCGTCGCGGGACCGGCTGCAGGGGCCGTGGCAGGGCAGGGCAGCCACCACGCGTCCTGCAGTGCCGCGAGTGCGGTGGGACGCCTCGCGCCCAGGCCGTCGGTGGCCGCGGCCCAGTCCGCGTCGGCCAGGGCGAGCACCTCCGCGGGGACGGCGAAGTGCCCGTGGTCTAGCAGCCAGCGCGCCCTGAGCTGATGGTTGGCCGGCCAGCTCACGGCGTCGAGTACGGCGTCCCCCCGCCGGCTGGGCACGCGGCCCACGGTGACGATGTCGCTGCCGTACCGCAGGATCGGCGCATGAGCCTCGGCCAGTGCCAGCCGCTCGGCGTCGCCCCCGCCGGGCGGGACGGTGAGGAACGCGTCGGCCGGATGGTCTCCGGGCACGCAGCGCAATCCGCCACCGCGGTGCTCACCCCGCAACCCGGTCACCGCGATGGTGAACTCCCGCTCGCCCCGGACGGTCCGCACTCTCCGGGCCAGCGCTGCGACAGTGATCTCCATGGTGAACCGGGTGGAGTTCCACACCAGGCAACCGGGCCTGACACGGAGGGGCTCCGCCGCGCGCGTCCGGTCGCGGCGCTCACGCTCGGGGTCGTACGCAACGCCGCTGACCGCTGCCGCACGCGCCGCCCGCTCCCCGGCGTCGGCCCAGAGGAAGACCGCCAACAGCGGATCCGGAAAGATCTCCTGGCCCGCCCGGCCTTCCGCCACCACGCCGCGGTCGGCTGTCGCGGCAAGCAGTACCCGGTTCACCTTGGCCTGCCAGGCGGAATCCGCGCCGAGCCGGGAAGCGGCGGAGCCGAAGTGTTCGGCGGTGAGATCCGCTTCGCGAAATGCCGTCCCCGCCACCTCGACCACTGGGTCGAGGCCGCCGTCCGATGCCTTTTCCCACCGCAGGTGGAGGGGCGAGGCGAGCTCGGCGGCAGCCGCCGCCAGCGCCCGGTAGACCATGCCGATCGACAGCCAGGCCCAGCCCAGTTCCCGTGCCAGTTGACGGGCCACGGCGGTCTTGCCCACACCGTTGGGCCCGTCGAGGGTGACGACTCCGGGCGCGCTCATCGCTCCTCCCCGGACAGGGCGGACGTCTCGGCCGCATCGAGCAGCGACGCCTCGTCCGCGCATCCGTCGAGCACGGTGACCTTGCCCCAGGTACCTACCCGGGCGAGTTCGAGCATGTGGCCGCGGCACCGGGTGAGGAAGTCGTCACCGTGGCCGACACCGGGGTCCTTGCCGCGGCCGGCGATGCGCTGCGCGGCCAGATCCGGCGGGACATCCACCAGCAGATGGCAGTCTGGCTGCGGCACCACCTTCAGCCAGGCGGTCCACTCGTCCAATTCGATGCCGAACGATCGCTGGTTGGCCACATGGTCGAGAGCCCAGCGGTCGGCGATCACCCACTCCCCACGGTCCAGGGCGGGGATCACCACCTCTGCGGCGTTCGACGCCAGTACGAGGGTGAAGTACCCGGCGATCCAGCGCTCCAGAGTCTCCCCTCCACCTGCCGACGGGGTCCGTAGGGCCCAACCGACCGGAGATTCGCCGCGAGGCTTCAGCGCATGAAGCGACCGGACGGTCAGGCCCCGCTGGGTCAGACGTCGGGCCAGCCCGGAGACGAGCGTGGACTTGCCGCTGCCGTCCACGCCGCTCACCACTATCAGCCGTCCGCGTGCCATCATTCTGCTCCTTCCGGACCCGGCTGCCGGGGCCACATCATGAGGGCGTTGTGCAGCACGTCCTGCAGGCCGTGCCGGTCGGCCTCGAGCCGTGCCAGACCTTGGCGGCCGGCGATCATCCGGCTGGGGTCGGCGGTCCTGCCCTCCTCCGTGCAGAGCGTGAGGTCCCATCCGGGGGCAGCCTCGGAGGAGCACATCCGTCGGACGAGTTCGTCGAGTACGCAGATGGGCGCGGTCAGCCCGCCGAGGAGATTGGTCTCAACGCCGCATGCGGCCCAGAAGGACACTTCGTCGGCCGGTGCGTCGGATCGGGCCTCCCACGTCCCGGACCGGCCGGCGTTCTGCCCCCACCAGTCGAGGTCCCGCGGCTCAGGAGGGAAGACGGCCACCCGCAGCCCGGGCGCCGAGTCCGGCAGCAGCGCGGCGTGCAGCCCGCGGGCCGTCACATGGACGGCGGACGCGTCGTAGGACCGTGCGGTCGACACTGCCTCGGCGATCTGGCGGTCCCAGACGGACAGGTCTTTGTCCGCGAGGCTCTCCCCGTATCCGGCCAGGTCGAAGCGGGCCACGGTGATACCGGCCGAGGCGAGCCGGCGTGCGGTCTGCGCCTGCCAGTAGTTGTTGCCGGTGCGGTTCTCGCCGGGGGCGTGAATCATGATCAGCCAGGGCGTGCCCGACGTCGGGGCGCGGCCCGAGGGCAGCTGGACGATAAGCGGTTCCAGAGTCTGCGCCACCAGACAGGCTGCAGGTGGGGACGTACGCACGGCGGAAGACTCTGGGGTCACCGGGCCATCCCCGTCGCCGCCCGGCGCCAGCGCAGCCGGTCAGCGACCCAGCCGGCGTCCCGCAGGCCGTCGAGGAGCTTGTCGCTGTTCGGCCCGATGACCAGATCGCTCTCGAGGACCTGGTGACCGCGCTCGGCCGCCCGGCGCAGCAGCGCGGCCGACACCATCCGGGAGAAGCCACGGGAGTGCTCCTCGGGGATCACGAACACGTCCACGACGTACAGCACCTTGCCGCCGCTGTAACGGTCCGGCCGCGGGACACCGAGGCCGTGACAGACCGGTCGGCCGTCGAGGGTGCCGACCAGGCAGACGGACGTACCGGTCAGCTCGAACTTGGAGCGTGCCCACTCCCGGAGGTCGGTGACTGTCGACTCGTCATACAGCCCGCGCCCCAGCGCCGTCGCAAGGCAGTCATAGACGAAGCCGAGTTCCGCGGTGCGCGCGACATGGATGTCCAACGGCCCCTTCGGAAGCGGCGCCTGAGGGACCGTGCGGTGCCGGAGGGTCAGGACGTGCGGCTCGAAAGACGCCTGGCGCATAATGGCGGCGATCTCGTCGCCGGGTACGCCGGCCGTCTCGAGTGCGGCGGCCTGACCGCCGACGGGCAGCTTTGCCAGCAGTTCCCGCAGCGCTGACGGGCGTTCCGCCGCCAGATGGCTGAGCACGATCTCCCGTTGACCGGTGAGCGGGTGCCGGTGCTCGGCCATGCCCGCGAAAGCCTCCGAGCCGTCTCGGGCCCGTGCGTGGAGCACTTCTGTGCGCTCGCGCGCTCGGGCCAGTCGGTCGCGGATGAGCGAGGCGTCCTGCGGCGAACGGTCGGTGCGGCGTTCGAGCTCGGCCAGCCACAGCCGGGCCCAGGCGTCGTGCTGGATGACGGTCATATGTGCTCCTCGGCCGGTGGGGCGAAGGCGGCCCGGGAGTATCCGGGCGGCACCAGCGGATAGACCAGCGCCCGGTGGTCCGGCAGGCCGACGCCGCGGAGTACCGCACCGCCGGACACCTGCCGGTCGGCGGCAGGCGGCAGCACGAAGACCGGGAGGCCGAGCGCGAACCATGGCCGCACGGGGAAGAGTTCGACGAGCCGACGGGCCCGGGCCTTGTTATTCCCGCGCAACCGGGCGATGACGTGGTCGAGCGCTGCGACGGCCGCGCGGCGGCTTCGCGTCGACACCGCGGTACCGCAGCCGTGTGACGGCGGTCGCGGCACCCGGGCCGTCCGTACGGGAATCCCGGTCTCCTGGGCGATGCGGTGCAGTTCTGCCAAGGCGACGACTGCCGCGGGTGCTCCGGCGAGCGCTGCGACGACGGCGTCCCAGTCGGCTCCGCCGCGGTCCAGGGCCAGCAGGTCGAGCAGGTCCCGGAAGATGAACTTGCCTTCGCGTTCGACCAGTTCCACGGCGAACACCGCGGCCTGCCACGTCGTGTCGAGGACCGGCACGAGGGCCCCGCCGACCGGCAGTTCCCGCAGCCCCGCCCAGGCATCTGCGGGGAGCGGCACGGCGCTCGCGCGGTCGAGTCCGGGACCGAGCGTGGTGAGGTCGAGGTACATCGGGTGACCGAGCCCCTCGACTCGACGGTTCAGTGCCACACCCGCCCACAGTCCGGCCCCGTCACGTCGGCACACCATGGGCCGAGCTGTGTAGTAGTCGAGGGACCGCAGCGCGGTGAGTGCGCTCGGTAGCGCGTCGCCTTCACGGATGAGCAGGTCGACGTCGTTGTACTGGCGTACCTGCCCTGCCGGGTATCGAGTACCCAGGGCGTGGCCCCGCAGCAGGAGGTGCTCGACTCCGGCCTCCGTGAGACAGCTGGAGGCAGCGGCGAGTTCACGGTCCAGGACGGCCTCGCGGGTGCGGAGCCGGTCCAGTTCGGCCCGGGCCTCCGGCCCGAGCGGCAGTGCTCGGGCCGCCCATGCCTGCAGCACGGTGTAGGCGGACTTGGTTTCCTTGAGGGCGTCGAGTACCGCCTTGTCCAACGGGAGGTCGCTTGCAGGCCACGCTTCGTCGTCCGTGGCGTACAAGGGCCGCAGGAACGGTTCCACGGCGGGCGGCACGATGTTCATGCGGGACGGCCTTCCGCTGAAGGGGAGCGGCTCAGCTTCTGAGCCGCACGGGTTGCTGTGACCAGTCCGGGTAGCAGTGATCGGCGTCGAACAGGCCGTGCAGGGCAGGCGGCGGGAACACCGCGCCGCGGTGCAGGTACCTGTCGATGAACCGCTGAGCCTTGACCATGGCCCGAGCCAGTACGGGAGCGCTCAGCTCGCCCGAAAGCAGAGCCTCCGCCGCCTCGTCGAGGTCGATCAGCCGGTACGTGGGACCCATGCCTTCGACCACCACGTCCAGGTACTGGTCCCACACCCTGAACAGCGGCAGCTCGTTCCACTGCACGCGCTCGAAGGAGACCAGGTCCACATACCACTCGCCCCGCCATCCGAAGGGCTCGTAGACGAGCTGGACGTCTTCCTCCAGCAGCCAGAAGTAGCGCCGTCTGCCGGCATGGCGCCAGTACTCCTGGTCGGAGTACAGGACGTCGCCGACGAGGGTCGCCGGCACTGGCTCGAAGTCGTAGATGCGCTGGGCCACCAGCGCGGGCATCGTGCCAGACTGCTCCACAGCGGTTTCTCCTTGCAATGTTCCTGGTGGGGGTGGATGTGTGCGGTGTCCGACAGTTGATCATGGTCAGACACGGCGAGTGTGCGCACAACACCAATGCACTGCCCTCCCCGGTCGACGGGACGTCGGCGGGGCTTACTGAAGTGGGCCGCGAACAGGCGCGGGCGTGCGGGCGGTGGCTGCGTGGCCTCGGGCTCGACGTGACAGCAGTGTGCTCTTCCCCCCGTGAGCGGGCGCGGGAAACGGCAGCGCTGCTCGGCTTGGCCGGAGTCGTGGAACCGTGCTCGCCTCTCGCGGAACGGGCCTGGGGCAGGTGGTTCGAGGGAGCCGAGGGTGACGCGGTGGACGAACGGCGTGCGGAGGCCCGGAGGCAGGCGCGAGCAGACCCGTGGGGCTGGCGACCGGAGGGCGGTGAGAGTCTGCGGGAGGTACGCGACCGGGTCGGCGGCTGGCTTGCCGCCACACTGGCCGGCCTGCGCAGCGGTGCCCTGGTTGCCGTGAGCCACGGGGAGGCGATAATGGCGGCCCGGATGGCACTGGAACCCTCCTGGAGCGCGCACCCGTTGCCGCTGCCGCGGGGAGCCGGCCACACGGTGCCCAACGGCGCCGTGCTCTTGTACGAGTTCGAGGCCGATGCCGAGGTCCCGGCCCGCCGGGGGCTGATCGCAGATCCGCTCACCACGACGGACCGGAGGGGAGTGCACTGGCAGCAACTGACCGGGGCTGGGGCATGACCGCTCATCCGGCCTCGATCCGCTCGATCAGGCCAGGCAGCAGTTCGGCCTCCGCCGCGGAGCCTCCGAGGCAGCACAACCCCACGCCGCGGTCCAGCAACCCGGTGAGCGCGGCCCCCACGACGGAGGGTGTGCCGATGAGCGTGAAGGACCACTGGCCACCGGCGATTCCCGGGGAGCCGGGACCCACCCAGGTGGTGCCCCGGTCGACGAGGTAGCTGCCCCGGGGTATGCCGCGGCCCGGCTCGCCCTCCTGCGGCTTGGCGAGTGCTCCGAGCAGGGCTTCGGCCGCGGCCTCGTCAGGGTCGTAGCAGTCGCTGTACCGCTCCGCCCGGTCGCCGGCCTCCTCCTCCGTGCGGCCGAGCACCAGGTCGGCGCGCAGCCCCGCGGCCAGGCCCTGATCGCGGAGTCGGTCGACGAGCGGCAGCAGCCGGCTGTTCGGACGCCCCCACAGCACCACTCCGCGTGCCGCGGATCGCAGCCCCGCGTCGGGGGCCGGTCCACCACGCTCCAGCGCCCACAATTCACCGTCGTGCGCCTCAGGGGATTCGTTCTTCCGCAGCGGATCGACCAGCCTCGCCCTCTGTACGCCCGTTCCATCGGCAAGCCAGGTGACGCCCCCGGTGCGGCGAACCGGATGAAGGATCAGTCCCTTGTGCCACATCGGTTCCAGGGTCGGCACCATCGGCCCGAACCACCAAAGGCGCGCCCGGGCGGTCACCGGGGGAACTCCGCGACGATCACGGCTGCCCGGCGGGTGACGGTCAAGCTGCCCTCGATGGGCGTCATACGATCCACCGCGCTCGCCGGTCTGACCTGGTTCCGCAGGAACTGCCTGGCCTGTGCGTCGTCACGGAAGACGACGGTCCCCTCAACCTCGGTGATCTGTGCGTGCGCCCCGACGGACGAGAGCAGTTCCGAGGCGCGCTCCGCGGGGAACGTCAGCCGGTAGCGCGCGGAGGGAAGACGAGCCCAGAGCTCTGCCATATGGCGGTCGGAGTTGGTGGCCAAGATCAGGTTGCCACCCGGGCGCACTACGCGGGCCAACTCACGTAGGGAAAGTTTTACCTGTTCATCCGTCATGTAATGGAGCACCCAGGCCGCGACGGCAAGGTCGAAGGAGTCCGAGGGGTAAGGCAGCGTTGGAAGCAAGGAAACCTGGGCGTCCACCCCCCTGGCCCGGGCCAGCTCCACCATCCGCTCTGAGCCGTCCACCGCTACCACACGGTGACCGTGAGCCATGGCAGCCTGAGCGAGTTCCCCCTCGCCGCAGCCGACTTCCAGCAGATCACCGGGATTGAGCCGGGTGACGGCAGCACGCAGCACCTCGCGGGCGTCCTGTCCGGATCCGGTGCGGTACACCGCCTGCTGGGCGCGGTAGACGTCCTCACTGGTGAAGGCGCTGACAGCTTCAGTCCGGGAGCTCACAGAACTGTGGCCTCCCCGTCAGACAGCACCCCGTCGCACGTTGCCACCGAAGATCACCCCCGCTTGATCACCGAATCGCTCAGGCCGAGGGAACGCTACCGGTGACTCGACACAGCAAGCCAGGGATCGATCAATTTAGGCCACGTTTCGAACAGATATAGCCACCCCCGCCTCGATGGCTTACATGCTCCCCCCCATCAACACGTACGTTGAATCAACAAAACGTGCACTCACGTCATGCTGCAGAGCTCTTTCAACCCGGGTTTCAGTGGGCTCATAAGGGGGAGTCGGCGAATGAAGCCGAGCAGTCCGGTCGATGTTGAGATTGTTGGGTCCGCGGTCCTTTCAGGCGAAGATGTTCCCTTCGGTTCTGCGGACGCCTTTCAGTTCGATCCCATGCAGAGCGATGCCGGGGACGCTGCGCAGAACTGGACCCGGGAAGTTCCCGTCTCAGTCAATGACACCTACGGGGACCCTTTCATTCCGGAGCAGATAGACAACACGGTCGCAAAGCTGGAGTCCCTCGCCGCACACCGGGCTCCGATCGCCATCTTCACCAAGGCCGGCTTTGACGACGTGGTCCTCGAGAAGTTGCGCGGCGTCGCACATGTGGACAAGGTCGTGGTCTTCTACTCCTTAACCGGGCTGGACGAGGGCGGGATCTCCTTCGACAACCGGGTCCGGTTCATCGCCGCTATCAAGCAGATCTTCCCGAACACCCTTGTGTTCACTCGTCCGATCATCCGCAACCGGAACGACGACCCGGCCACTCTGCGTCGGCTGAGCGAAGTTGCAGCGGAGCACACGGGCCTGCTTGTCCTCGGCGGGCTTCACGACGCGAAGAAGCGGAAGAAGATCGAGCTGCCCATAGAAAACCAGCTCATCGAATTCTGTGACGAACTCGGCGTAAAGACCTTCCATAAGACGAGTTGTGCTGGGGCGTGGCTGCACGGACTCGACTGCTGGGTGCACGACCTCGGCGCCCCGCGCAATCTGGATGTCCTCGTGGCGCTCGGATACCAATTCGGCGTCGCCAACGGCAGCGTCGTACTGGAGCGAGGTACGACCGGTGACATCAATTTCATTCGTATGCTGACTCGAGGGAATGTCTACCTTCACGAACTCGTCAGTAACTACAACCTGCTCACTCTGCCATCGGGTAGCCGCAAGCTGGAGGCGACCTCTTCTTGGTTCGCCTGGTCGGAGAACATTCCCACCTGTCTCGATTGCAATTACTGCATCATCAAGCAGATCGAATACCTGAAGAAGATGCAGGTTCGCATCGGCGTCCATCCCACCCGGCTGCCGGAACTCGTGGTCGGTACGGACTCCACCATCGAGTTCGAGAAGTTCAGGCTGACCAAGCTCCCTGACGCCGGGCAGGGCAAGCACACCTATGCCGATGTGCGCATCACCAAGCCGTGCCGGGCGCCGCTGTACCCGTCGCCGGTGCAAGATGCACTACCCGCCGAGGTCTGACGGCACCCTTGAACGCCTGGCGGCTGACCCCGATCAGTCGGTCGGCGGCCAGGACTCGCCCGTCAACTCCGGCATGCCGGAGCACTCGCGAAGGGAGGTGCCTCCATGGACGTCATCGTCATTCCCGCCGAGGAGGAGTGATCCACGTGCGGGCCGGCCGTGCGTCGGCCCGCACGCCCTCGTCCGGTCAGCCGGTCACCGGCGTGTTCCCGTGGGCCAGTTCGGCAGCGCGAAGGCGACTCCAGCGCGCGGCCGCGGCGGCCGCCGCATGGGGCGGCTCGCCGCCGTGGGCCGCCGCACCGCAGTTCAACTCCACGGTGTGCCCACCGATACACAGGACGTGATCCGCCTGGTGCGCACCGTCCGACGGGCACCACGGCTCTGCCTCATGGGCCAGGACCACCAGCCGCACCGCCTCATCGGCCCGCGTGCGCACGCCCGCCTCCTCGTCGATCGTCAGGGGTTCCGTAGGGTGCAGCTGGGAGGCGAGATACCGCGCCTGTCCACCGCCGGCCGGTCCTGCCCCCAGCCGGGCGGCCAGTGTCTCCGCGGCCAGGCAGGCCACCGCCTCGGCCAGCAGTGCCGCCCGTCGTTCACCGGGACGCAGGGGCCCGGGGTGAGCGAAGACATGGTCGACCGGGTCCACCGCATGAGCCAGTTCATGCAGCAGGTTCAGCGCGAGTTCGGCCCGCACGAGCAGCCGGCCGTCCCCATAGGACGCGGAGCCGGGTCGGTCGGGGTTGACGATGATCGCGGCGTGTTCACGGCAGGTGAACCCGGCCACGGCGGCCCAGGGGCCGGGCAGGGCGCGTTGCGTCACTGTATAGCCGAGTGCCTGGGCGCACCGCAGTGCACCAGGCAGCAGGTTGCCCAGGCCGGGGGACGGCGGCAGTGGACGAGAACGACGAGGCGCCGCCTCCGCGTCGCTGCCGGTCCGGACATGCCGGAACTCCGCGAGCTCGGCCGCGGGCGTCGGCACGTCCCAGGAGCGGGCCAACCGAGCGCTCACCTGGAGCACATCTGGCTTCGGAGCTGTTCCTGGCTGATTGTCCAGGTTCGTCAACTCATCCCTCCCTATCGCGTTTTCGGCAATTCTGATCAGAAGCCATCAGGGGTCGGTACCCAGCCGACCGGAGATGGCGACGTTCCACCACCGTCCTGGCCGAAAGGTGCCGCCCGATGTACGTCATCAAACTGCGCTACGCCGTCCCGCCCTCGTCAGTTCCCGGGCTCATCGACCGCCATCAAGCCTTCTTGGACGAGCACTACGCCTCGGGCGAGTTCCTGGTCTCCGGGCGCGGTACCTCCTACCGGGGCGGCCTGATCATCGGTGCCCGATGCGACAGCGGCTCCGTCGAGGAGCTGGCGCGCCAGGACCCGCTCGTCCGGGAGGGCGTCGCCGAGGTGGACGTCCTGGAGTTCGAGCCGAGCCGCTGGGCGGACGCGGACGCCGACCAACTCGTCGACGTGCTACCCGACTACCACTGACCCTCGCCGTACGACACAGAAACGAACCATGGACACGGTAAACACTATGGACACGTGGGAAGCGCACGATACGTCGGAGGCGGAGTCCGCGTCCTTCGCCGACCGCTCCGCCCGGGGGACCGTCGCGGCGCTGGTGCGCAGGGAGGCGGCACGGTTGCTCGGTCGACAGGTCGACCTGCACGACGACATCTTCGACCTCGGCGCCAAGTCGCTCGACGCCGTTCGGCTGTCCGCGCGCGTGTCGAAGGCGCTCGGCTACGAGGTACCGGCAACCGAACTGCTGGCCGCCCGTCGGCTCGACGTCTTCACGGACGCCTGCATCCGGGCCTCCGACATGAGTCTGCAGCTGCCCCCCATGACCCGGCTTCCGGTACGCACGGCACCCGCGACGGAGGCCCAGCAGCGCCAGTACCGCCTCGAGTCGCAGGACCCGGACCCGGCGCCCTTCCTCATCTGGGAATGCTTCGATGTGACAGGTGAGCTGGACCCCGGTCTCCTGGAGCGGGCCGCCCAGACGCTCGTGTCCCACCACGAGGTCCTGCGCACCGGGTTCGCGCCGGGCGATGACGGCACGCTGTGGCAGACCCCGCGCCCGGCCCCCGCTGCGGGACACACCGTCGTCCGGGACATCGCTACGGACGAGGAGGAGGCACTCGTCGCCGCCACCCAGGAGGCGCTGGCCGAACGCTTCGACTGGTCCGGCGACGACTTCCTGCGCTTGGTGCTCCTCCGTGGACCAAGTCGTCGCCGACTCGTCGTGGTGTCGGACCACTTCGTACTGGAGGGCACGGCATTCACCACCGTGCTGGACGAACTCGCCGCTCACTACCGCGCCCTGACCGGCGAAGGAGTGGCCCCCGCATCCGCCCCCGTCATCCAGGCGCTCGATCACGAGGCGTGGAAGCGTTCGTGGGCCGACTCCGCGGCCGCCGAACGCATCGACTCGTACTGGCGCCAACTCGGCGAGGGCCGACCACGTCTGTCCCGCATCCTCGCCCCACCCGCCCCGGGTACTGAACCCGCCTCGGTGATTCTCACGCGCCGTCTGGGTCCCGAAGCGGACGCGAACGTCCTCGGGGCGGCGAGCGCCTACGGCACCTTCCCGCTCACCGTCGCTCTGGCCACCGCAGCCACGGCGCAGTACCGCGCCACGGGCAATCCGCTGCTCGCACCGCTGCTCCCCGTCATCAACCGGACGGCCGACACCATGCGGCTCGTCGGCCGGATCAGCCACTGCCTGCCGGTGCCGGCTGAGGTGCAGGCCGGGGACACGATCGACGACGTCGTCCGGCGCACTCGGCAATCGTTGATCGCGGGACTACGCCATGGCGCCCTGCCGATGGCCGTACGAGCGATGGACGAGGACCCTGAGCCGACCGGCCCGCAGTCCGGAGTACGGGTCTTCTTCGATGCGGTCAAACCGCCTCAGGCGATCGACCTGGGGAAGGGGATGACCGTCCGGCCCGTGACCCTGCCCTCGGACTCCGACTTCTACTGGGATCTGTTGCTGAGTCTGGTGGAGACAGACCCCGGAATCTACTCCGTCGAGGCCCGGTTCGACGCCTCCCGGCTGCACCGCGACACGATCGAGGTGCTCCTGGACCACTGGGCCGCTCTCTTTCGGCAACCGTACGACGAGTGGACCGACACGCCCGCGGGAGAGGCTGCTTGATGACTACACCGTCCGAACACCCCGCAGCTACGCTCATCGAGCTCTTCGAGGACTCGGTGCAGCGCTATGCTGACCGCCCCGCCGTCACCGACGCCGAGCAATCCCTGACCTATGCCGAGCTCGGTGCTCGGGCGGACGCCGTGGCGGCCCTTCTTGTCGAGCGTGGCGTCGGCCAGGAGGACCGGGTCGGCATGTACATGCGTCGATCGGCGCACGTTCTCGCGGCGATCCTCGGCATCCTCAAGACGGGTGCCGCATATGTGGCTGTCGACAGTCGCTACCCGGACGCGCGGCGCGATCTGATGCTTACCGAGACCGGCGCGAAGACGGTGCTGACCGAACCCGGCTGGGAGGGCAGATTCGACGCCCACGGCGCGGATGTCATCGCATACGACAGCGGCGCGCTGCCGGCCTCGGCGGCTTTCGAAGGACGAGCCCGGTCGGACGGTGCGGCGAGCGTGCTCTTCACCTCCGGTTCGCTCGGTACCCCGAAGGGGATCGTGCTGGAGCACCGCAACATCCTGTCGTTCGCATGCAATTCCTTCCTGCCGGATCTGACGCCGGACGACAAGGTGGGCCAGATATCCAGTCTGTCCTTCGATGCTTTCCACTTCGAGATGTGGCAGTCCCTGCGCCACGGAGCGGAGGTCGTCGTCCTGCCGGACGTGCCGGTACTGCTGGCCGCTGGTTTCCAGCAGGAGCTGCGGCGGCTGCGGATCACCGCCATGCTGGTCCCCACCATGGTCGCGAACCATGTGGTGCGTGACGACCCCGATGCCTTTTCCGCGCTTCGCCTGCTGTACGTGGGCGGCGACGTCGTCCTGCCGGCCACCTGCCGGGCGATACTCTCGGGCCGCTTCGAAGGACGACTGTTCAACCTCTACGGTCCCGCGGAGATCACCACCGCCTGCACGGCACACGAGGTCACCCTCGCTGACACCGAACGCAGCAGCATCCCGATCGGCCGACCGCTGGACGACGCCAGTGTCCTGCTGCTGGACGCCGAAGGGCGTGAGGTGGGCCCGGGAGAGACGGGCGAGATCCATGTGATGGGCCCGGGCGTGGCCCGGGGCTATCTTGGCCGGCCGGAGCTGAGCGCCGAAAGGTTCCTCACCGACCCGGCCGGAACGGGATCCGGCCGTCGGTACCGCACCGGTGACCTAGCCCGGTACTCCGCCGACGGGGTCCTGGAGTTCCTGGGCAGAACGGACGACCAGGTGAAGATCCGCGGCTATCGCGTGGAGTGCGGAGAGGTGGAACGGATGCTGCTCAGGCACCCCAGCGTCCACCATGCCGTCGTCCTGCCCCAAGGCGAGGGTGAGAACCGCAGCCTCGCGGCGCTCGTCGTGCTCGACGACGATGCTTCGGCGGACCGGCTTCGCGACCACTGCGTCCGGAACCTGCCCGAGTTCATGGTGCCGAGCCGCTTCGTGCTCCTTCAGGACATGCCTGCGAACGAGCACGGCAAACGCGATCTCGACGCACTGCGCCGGATCCTGGACGGAGAACAGAACCGCCAACAGCCCCGGTCCCGTGGGCCGAGTCCAACCGAGACCTATCTGATCGGCCTGTGGCAGCAACTGCTCGGCATCGAAGGAGTGACTGTCCAGGATCACTTCTTCGAAATCGGAGGCCACTCACTGCTGGCGTTCCAGATGCAGAGCCGGATCAAGCGCGACCTCCAGGTGGCTCTCCCGCCCATGGTGATTCTTCGCAAGCCGGTCCTGAAGTCGATCGCGGCTGCGATCGACGAAATCAGGCAGCCGGGAGCCACGGATGGCTGACCGGCGGGACACGGCAGCCGTGGAGATGACGCCGGAGCAGCGGCGGCTGTGGTACCTCGACCAGTACGAGGAGATGGGCGCCACCCATGTGATCTGCCAAGCTTGGTGGCTGACCGGCCCGGTGGACGAGACGGCTCTCGACAGCGCCCTCCAGGTGCTCGTGGAGCGGCACGAGCTGCTGCGGTCGGTGTGCGATCAGTCGGAGGCGGGCGCGCGGCTGCTGATCCTTCCCGCCCCGCACAGCGTGCTCACCGCCGAGGAACCGGGTTCCGCAGATGAGGTCGCGGCACGCTGCGCGGAACTGGTCGATCGGCCGATGTCCCTGGCTCATGGCCCGCTGTTCACCGTCCACCTGCTGCGTGAGAGTTCCGACCGCTCGCTGCTGCTGATGCGCCTGCACCATCTCGTCGCCGACGGCTGGTCGCTGGACGTGCTGACTCAGGAGCTCAGCGCGCTCTACACTCCGGGCGCTGCCGCCGATCTCACCGTGCTCGATCCGTTGCCGCTGTCCGCCGCAGAGGTGGCCTCGGCATTGGAGAGCGAGGTCGAGGCGTACGGCGGGAGCGAGGAAGAGGCTTCCGCCTACTGGCGCGAGGCCCTCCGTGGCGCGCCGGAGGCACTGGACCTGCCGTACGACCACCCGCGCCCTGCGAAACTCCTCCGGTCGGGCGACCGGGCCCGGTTGCTGCTGCCTGAGGGCACGGCCGAGAGCCTCAAAGAGGTCTCAGCGGCGGAGGGCACGACGTTCTTCGTGGCTCTGTACTCCGTACTGGCCGGATATCTGGCCCGCATCGCTGACCAGGACGACGTGGTGATCGGTGTACCGGTGGCCGACCGGCCCGGGCAGAGGTTCGGGCCGTTGGTGGGTTTCTTCGTCAACACCCTGCCCGTCCGCGTCGTGTTGACGACGGACCTGACGCTCCGCGACCTCGTCGCTCGGGCAGCGGACTCCTTCTTCGAAGGGTGTGTACACCGTCGGCTGCCGTTCGACCGCATCGTGCGCGCGGTCGCACCAGCGCGGGTGCCGGGCCGTACGCCGCTCTTCCAGGTCATGTGCGTGCTGCAGAACACTCTGGGAGCCGAACTGGACCTTACCGGGGTGACGGCCGAGGAGCACAGGGTGGACCCGGCCACGGCCGCGTTCGATCTCACCGTCGAGTTTTGGCAGGAGGCCGACGGCCGGCTCGCCGCAATGGTCGAGTTCAGCACCGAGCTCTTCACCCCGGATCACGGACGCCGTATCGCCGAGCGGTTGTCCGCCTTCGTCACCGCGTGGGCGGCGGATCCCAGGCTCCGACTGGGTGAAGTTCCGCTGCTGCTAACCGGGGAGGACCAGCTCCAAAGCCGGTCGGCTCTGGGCGGGGAGGAGATTCAGGGCGACATCGTCGATGACATCACGGCGCGCCTTCATACCGACCCGGATAGGGTTGTGGTCCGGTCCGGGGGCCGTGCGCTGACCGGGCGGCGGCTGCGGGAACGGATCACCGAGTTCAAGACGGCGCTCACCGTCGCCGGCGTGCGACCCGGCCGGCGGGTCGGAGTGCGGCTTCCGCGTGGAACGGACACAGTGGCCGCGCTGCTGGCCGTGCTTGAGCTGGATGCCGTCTATGTGCCGCTTGACCAGCGGCTGCCCGCCGAGAGGTTGCGGCTGATCGGACAGTTGGCGCAGTTGAGCGTTGTCCTGACCGCCGCAGGAGTGGAGCCCATAGCGACCGGCGCCGACCAGACACCGCCGCAGTCCGTCACGGTGCAGGGCGACGCCGACGCCTATGTGTTCTTCACCTCCGGATCCAGCGGTGTGCCCAAGGGTGTTCTGGTCGGGCGCAAGGCACTCACCAACGTCGTACGCGAGGCTGTCCGGCTGACCGGTCTGGGCCCCGGCGATGTGGTGGCCGCTTCAACGGCCACCACCTTCGACATCTCCCTGCCGGAACTCCTCGCCCCACTGGTGGCCGGCGGCACGGTCGAGGTAGCCGACGACCGCACCGCCGCCGACCCGACGCTGCTCGCCGAACTGGCCGCCGTCGCACAGGTGACCGTCCTCCAGGCGACTCCGAGTGTGTGGAGGCTGTTGCTGGACCACCTCACCGTTCGGCCCAGGGTCGCGCTCTGCACGGGAGAGGCGCTGCCACGGGAGTTGAAGGATCGACTACTGACCGAGGCCGACGAGGTGTACAACCTCTACGGACCGACCGAGACAGCCGTCTGGTCGGCGATCTGGCGCTGTACGCCGGGCCCGGTCACCGTCGGCACACCGATCGCGCACACCGAACTCCACGTGCTTAACAGGCACTTGCGCCGCATGCCGCCGGGCTGCCGTGGCGAGTTGTTCATCGGCGGGGCGGGGCTAGCCCGCGGCTATCTCGGTGCGGAATCCCTCACCGCCCGTCAATTCATCGACCACGACCTCGGTCAAGGCAGCAGGAGGCTCTACCGCACGGGCGACATCGCCTCCTGGGGCCATGACGGCCTCCTGCGCATCCACGGACGCCGCGACTCCCAGTTCAAGCTTCGCGGTCACCGCATCGAACCCGAGGAGATCGAGACCCGGGCCCGGGAGTGCACGGGAGTCGCGCAGTGCGCGGTGGTGCCGTTCGACCACCACAGACAGAGCGGCCTGGCAGCCATCCTGGTCGGGCAAGCGGACGCCGGGCCTGATCCGCAGGCGGTGCGCAGGTACCTGTCGGCCGTGTTGCCGGGGTACATGGTGCCGACCGTCGTCCTTTGCGTGCCCGGACTCCCCCTGCTTTCCAGCGGCAAGGCGGATACCCGGGCGCTGTCGGCCATGGTCGAGGAGTATCTGGACGGCCTGCCGGATCCGGATGAGCCGGTGGCCGGGCAGCAGGATGCCTCCCCGGTCGCCGAGGTCGTCGTGCTGGCCATGCAGGCCGTACTGCGAAAATCGGTGGCCCGGCAGACGTCGTTCTTCGACCAGGGTGGTGACTCCCTCGGTGCTGCCCGGGTGCTCGCGGTCCTGCGCAGGGCTCTCAACGCCCCCTTGGAGATGTCGGACTTCGTCGCCGCCCCCAGTGCGCGGGGGCTTGCCCAGTTGCTCGAATCACGGCCCGGAGTGACTGCCGCAGCGGAAGCGGCGCTTGCGGCGATCTCAGGACAGCAGGGGGTCGCGGCAGGCGGTCTGGCACGTGGTCTGCTGACCGGGACGGCGGCAGGATGAACGACCGGTATGGATTCAGGGTGCGCCGGCGCGCCCGGCAGAGAGGCGATCTGGGTGAGTAATGTCAGTGCACGACGGGACGCGATCGTGCAGGCGTGGCGGACCGTACTGGAATCCGATCCCGCCTCCGATGACGAGAATTTCTTCGATGCGGGCGGCAACTCCATCCTGCTCGTCGTACTTCAGCGCGAGTTGTCCAAGCGGCTCGGGTTCAGGGTTCCCCTGCGCATGATCAGTGGAGCCCCGACCGTGTCCGGTCTTATGGGGCTGAAGGGCGCCACGGGCGGGAACAGTGAGACGGCCACGCCGTTTCCGCCCCCCCAGGACAAGCCCGCCCCGCTAGCCCATTCCCAGGAGAGACTGTGGCTGGCCGAGCAGTTCAACCCCGGGCATGCCGACGGCACGATCGAGCACGCCTATCTTCTCTCCGGTGACCTCGATCCGACGCGGCTGGAGTCGGCGCTTCTTCGAGTGATCGAGCACCATGCGGTGCTGCGCACGGTCTACCCGATCGACGAGGCCAGTCTCGAGCCCACCCAGGTGACTCGGTCGACCGCGGCACTCACCCTCGAACAACGGCCGGCAGCGGACGTCTCCGGCGCTGAAGACCTGGAGACACTGGCCGCCAGGCTCATTTCGGACTGGTGGGAGACGCCGTTCGACCTCGAGGCAGATCCTCCTGTACGCGCACGGCTCTGCACGCTGGGCGAAGGCCGCCACATGCTCTGCCTTCAGATGCACCATCTGGCGTTCGACGGCTGGTCGGAGAAGCTGCTGATAGAGGACCTCGCCACCGCCTATTCAGGCGGAGACTTGCAGGCACCGCCTGTCAGTTATGAGTCGTACAGCCGGTGGGAGCGGGCGGAGACCGAACGTTGGCGGGAGAACGACATCCCGTTCTGGCGGGAGCACTTGAGTCAAGCGCCCCCGCCGTTCCTGCCCGCCCCGCCCGACAGCACACAAGCAGCGCGGAGGGAAGAGTCGTTCGACCTCGACCGGGAGAGCGTGGGTCGGCTGATCGGGGCCGCCGCCCGGCACAGCGGTCCCCCCGGCGCCGCCCTGCTGGCCGCCGCGGGCCGAGCGATGTCGGGAGTCTTCGGCGTGCCGGACCTGTGCCTCGGCACCGTGACGGCCGGCCGGGTGGCGACCGCGCTCGAACCGGTCATCGGGTGCTTCATCAACCCCCTGGCGCTGGTGCTCCAGGGAGCGTCCGAGCAGACTGCAGGAGAACTGCTGAGCAGCTCGGCCGAGGTGCTCACCTCGGCCATGGAGCACGGGCGCACGCCGTTCAACGAAGTCGTCCGGCTGCTGGGCCCGGACCGCAGCCGCCACCCGTGGTTCCAGGCATGGGTCGTGCTGCAGAACGACCCACCTCGAGCCGTGCTCGACGACACGGTCGTGCTCGAGGCTGTCCGTGTTCCGCAGCCCCGCAGCAGCCTAGACCTCCTCGTCGAAGCCATCCCGCGGCCGGACGGGGGCTGGCGAGTGCACCTCGCCTGGCGCGCGGACTGTATCGATGAGGTGACCGGGATGACGCTGTTGGAGGGGCTTCGCACGGCATTCACCGACATGGCCGCCCTGGCCTGATCCACTGGTCAGTGGGTCACGAGGCCAGCCGGGCGCGGTCCACTTTGCCGGCAGTCGTACGGGGCAGGGAGTCCAAGACGGTGAACTTCGCCGGGCAGTGACTCGCTGGCAGACGGTCACGGATCCACTGCCTGAGGTCGGCCGGCGTAACCTCCACGCCGGCCACGACCAGCGCCTCCAGGTAGGCGCGCTCCGGCCGGTCGCGGTCCCGCAGTACCACTACGGTCTCCGTGACCGCCGGGTGTTCCTCCAGCGTCGCCTCGACCTCGCCGAGCTCGATACGGTGACCGCGCAGCTTGATCTGATCGTCGTCGCGTCCGAGGAAGAACAGGCGGCCGTCAGGCAGCCGACGCCCGCGGTCCCCTGTCCGGTAGACCATCTGTCGCCCCTGCGGGGTGTCATGGAGGTGAAATAGTCGGCGGGTCAGCTCGTCTTGGCCGAGATACCCCGCAGCCAGACCCTCACCGAAGAGCAGGATCTCTCCCTCCTCTGGTTCGCCTCCGTCCGTCGTCGGCCCGTCAAGCGCGACCCCCGAGCCGGGCAGCGGGGATCCTAAGGGGATCGAGTCGGCCGATTCGACCAGTGCTGCTGTCGCGAAGATGGTCGCCTCGGTGGGGCCGTACAGATTCCACAGTTCCCGCGCACAGCCGAGTAGTTGCGCCGCCAGGCTCTGAGTCAGCGGTTCGCCTCCACACCAGATTCGGCTGTCGGCCGCACCATCCCAGCCGCCCGCCGAAGCAAGGCGCCAGAAACTCGGAGTCGCCTGGATGATGTCGGGGGTATGCAGGCCGACGAATTCAGCGAAGGTGTCGGGATCCGTCCGGGCATCCGTGGGAGCGGCGATGAATGTGCCCCCGACCGAAAGCGGCAGCAGCAGCTCTGCCATGGAAATGTCGAACGACAGAGCGGTCATGGCGACGATGGATTCGCCGGGGGCGAATCCGGGCACCTCGGCCAGCCCCGACAGTCGGGCGAGGAGGGCCCTGTGCGGCACCATGACGCCCTTGGGCTGCCCGGTGGAACCGGATGTGTACATCACATAGGCGATTTCCGAGAAGGGTCCAGGGGCCGCTTGCCCATCCTGCCCGTGAGCGGTGGCGTCGGCAGTAAAGAGCCCTTCTTCGACGGACTTCAGAACCAGCGCGGGGCGGGCGTCGGAGAACACCTTTTCTTGGTGGGCCGACGGGCTCTCACTGTTCAGCGGAAGCACGGCACAGCCACATCGGGCCGCGCCCAGCATCGCGATCGAGGCGCTCACCGGATTGCTGGTGTCGAGAGCGATCAGGGAACCGCGCGGCACCCCGTCCAAGGCGGTCTTGGAAAGCGTCAGTGCTCGTTCGGTGAAGTCCTCGTACGTGTACCGGCGTGTGCCGACAGCCGCGACCGCCGTTGGCGTGCGTTCGCACTGTTCCGTGACGACATCCCATATGGTCCGCATTTCGGCAACCCCCTCCTCAATACCTACGCGAATGCTATGTCGAGCCGCTCGAGCACCGTCACCCCGTTGTGTGATCGACTGACGGGAGGCGCGACGAAAGACAGAGTGCTCGATCTCGAGGCCAGAGCTTGAAGTGCCACCTCGGCTTCGAGCTTGGCCAGTCGGGCCCCGAGGCAGTAGTGGGCGCCGAGACCGAAGGTCAGGAGCCGTTTGATTTCCCGCCCGGGTTCCAGGCGGTCGGGCGCGGAGAACACCGCCGGGTCTCGGTTGGCGACCCCCAGCATGAGCAGGACCAGATCACCCGCCTCGATACGTCGGCCGGCTATGCTCACCGGCTCTCGTGCCACCCGGGCGACCTGCTGTACCGAGGTGTCGAATCTGAGTAGTTCCTCCAACGCCATTTCGGCCTCGGGAACGGTCAGTTGCTGCCAGGTGCCGGTATGGATCGCGGCTCGGACCGCCTTGCCGATGAAGGTGGAGGTGGTCTCAAATCCAGCATGGACGAGGAGGCTCGCAGTGGCCAGTACGTCTTCCCGCTCGATCTCTCCCGCGCGGAAGGCTCGGTGCAGCAGACTGATCCCGGTGCCGTCGTCGGCACTACCGGCGCGCAGGACGGATTCGACCGCGTCGGATACCTCGCGCACGGCACGGTCCCCTTGTTCCCGGGCCTGAGGGAGATAGTCGGCTCTCAACAGGGCGTCGATGTCCTGGGTCCATGACCGCAGTCGTGGCGCGACGTCAGGGGGCAGGCCGAGTACGTGACAGATCACGCGGCTGGAGAGCGGAATCGCCACATCGGACATCACTTCGAGGCTGTTTCCGACCTCGGCGAGAAGATCTGTCACCGTCGATTCGACAAAAGAACGAGTGCCGTCGACGCGCTCCGCCGTGAAGAGTGGCGCCACGATTTTCCGTAACGTGGCATGGCGCGGATCGTCATTGAACATGAACCAGCGACGTACAACGGAGTTGGTCCGCGAGCTGTTGCCACGGTCGGGGGCGTCCTCGTGCAGCGCTGTGCCACCCTGCGTCGGCCAGGCGGAAGACAGAGCCGGGTTCCGTAGCAATTGCGCCACCGCGGTGTATCCGGTCACCACCCACACACCGAGGAACTCGTCCCACTCAACCGGATCGCCGCCTTTGAGGGAGAGGTAGTCGGCGCACGGATCAGGGCGAACAGCCGTGGTTGTTGTGCGGTAGGGGCATCCGATTGCGTCGACATGCAAGCCGATTCACTCCCGTCGGACTACAGACGATGCCGGACCAGGTGGTGCCGCCCCAGCATAGCCGGGCGCCAACTCGCGTTCATCGGCGGATGCTTGATGTGACCGGGCCTACCGTAGAAGCCATACTTGCCGTCATGTCGATGAACGGCACTGCTGCCTACCGCATGCACAGCGGGCCGCTGCCCCCGCTTGTCGAGCGCGCCCTCGACGCTGCCCAACGCTATGGCTTCGGCTACTCCTGCCGCCCCGAGCAAGGCCGACTGCTGCAAGTGCTGGCCGGCGGCGCTCGGCAGCGCATCGCCGAGACGGGCACCGGGTGTGGGGTGGGTCTCGCCTGGTTGGCCAGTGGAGCGGCCCCGAACGTGGAACTGCTCAGTGTGGAGCGAGATCCGGCGCGGGCAAAGGTTGCTGCCGACGCCTTCTCCCATGTGCCGCAGGTAAGTGTGTTGTGCGCCGACTGGACTCATATATACGCACATGGGCCGTACGACTTGCTTGTGCTTGACGGCGGTGGCCAGGCCAAGGGGGGCAGTGCTGCGGATCCCGAGCGCCTACTCGTTCCGGGTGGAGTGCTCGTCGTCGACGACTTCACGCCTTCCCAGACCTGGCCGCCCTCTTACGCTGGTCGTCCCGACACTGCCCGGCTGCACTGGCTGGGTCATCCTGCCCTGCGGACTGTGGAGCTACCGCTGGCCGGTGATCTTAGCGCGGTAGTCGCTGTACGGCGTACGGGCCCGTCCTAGGACGAGGGCGATGTCGTCACCGCCTTGTGCTTCGCCTTCCCGCGCTATGTGACCGGTCACCGTTTGCGACTGCGGTCATTGCTTTGACGTACACCACGCCGGACAGTGCTTCGTGTCTACCTGTCCGCCATGCACGAGGAGATCACGTCAAGGCGATGGCCGCCGGGGTGATCTGGTTGCTGCAGTCTGTTTCGCCCTGAGCACGACGGACTCTCGGCCGTGACGCTCGTTTGACGCTCCGGGCGCCCGCACCGCCGGGCGTTGAGCCGAGATACCGGCTCCTACCTGGGGCTTTCCTTGACTCGCTTGACCTGACATCCTTCCGATGACTTCGCACGTGGAGTGCGTGGCGATTCTTGAGCCTGCCCAGAAGGGGCTCTGAACTGCGGTTTTATCGGATTCTTCGGATGTGCTCGGCGGTGCTCGACCTGTTTCCCGAAGTGCAAGGCGTGAAGCGCGTCGCCTGCTCGCGAACGTCGTCTGACCAGGTTCCAGCAGGCGTGCGGGGATGGCGGTGCGGTCTTTGCGTTCCTCGGTACGAGGGAATGCCGACCGCCTCGACGCTCGGTTGACGCTCGTCCTGATGGCTCGTCATTCGAGTGCGGTGCCGGTGCCCTGACGGCGTGAATTCGTCGGCGCCGCAGTCAGGTAAGCGGCGGCCCGTCCATCGGGTGTGGCTCCTGAAGGACGGATGGCCGCAGTCGCTTCGGCGCGTACCGCTCCAGGCGATCAGCGGGTCGGAGTCGGGAGGGTGAGCCGTCCGTCGTGGACTTCGGCGGTCTGGTCGACGGCGGTGAGGTGGGTGCGGTCGTGGGTGACCAGGACGGTGGCGGTGGCCTGCTGGTGGGTGAGGAGGGTGATGAGGTCGAGGACGGCGGCGCCGCGTTCGTGGTCGAGGGCGCTGGTGGGTTCGTCGACGAGGAGGACGGTGGGGTCGTTCATCAGGGCGCGGGCGATGTTGACGCGCTGGCGCTGGCCTCCGGAGAGCTGCTGGGGGCGGCGGCCGGCCTGGTCGGCGAGGCCGACGGCGTCGAGGAGTTCCATCGCGCGGGTGTGGGCGGTGCGGGGTTTGCGGCCGTCGATCTGGGCCATGACCTGGAGTTGTTCGGCGGCGGTGAGGGAGGGCAGCAGGTTGGGCTGCTGGAAGACTATGCCGATCTTGTGGCGCCGCAGTTCGGTGAGGTCGCCGCGGGTGAGGCCGGTGGTGCTCCGGCCATCGATGGTGACGGTGCCGGTGTCGGGGGTGATCAGGGTGGCGGCGACCGCGAGGAGGCTGGACTTGCCGGATCCGGAGGGGCCCACCACGGCGGTCAGGCTGCCCCGGGGAACCTGCAGGCTGACCTGGTCGAGAGCGGTGAGGCGGGTGTCGCCGTCGGGGTAGGTGAGGGTGATGTCGGACAGGTTCAGGCTCATCGGGCGCTCCCCAGGGCGGTCAGCGGGTCGACGGAGGTGATGCGGCGGATGGACAGGGCGGCGCCGAGCGCGCCGAGGAGGATCATCACGACGGCCGGGATCAGGACGGTGGCGGGGGTGAGGAGGAACGGCACCGCCCTGCCGGCGACGAGCGCGCCGAGGGCGGCGGCGATGCCGGTGCCGATCAAGGCGCCGCCGGCCAGCAGGACGACCGCCTGGCCGAGGGCGTCCTTGAGCAGATTGGCAGTGGAAGCGCCCAGGGCCTTGAGGACGGCGACGTCGCCGCTGCGCTGGATGGTCCAGACGGTGAAGAAGGCGCCGATGACGAGGGCGGAGATGGCGAACAGGAAGCCGCGCATCAGCTGCAGGGAGCCGTTCTCGGAGGTGTAGGAGCCGATCGCGGACAGTGAGTCGTCGGTGGAGACCGTCTTGGTGCCGGCTTGGTGGTCGGTGGCGGTCGTATCGGCCTTGGGGGTGGTGCTCAAGGCGATGACGGTTGCGGTCGGGCCGTCGTCGGTGCCGGTGGGCGGTGCGGTCTTCTGCCAGGTGTCCAGGCTGGTCCAGATCACCGGGGTGTGGCTGTAGTGGGCATCGCCTGCGACGGCGGCCACCTTCAGCTGCCGGCCTGCCAGGGTCAGGGCGTCGCCGGCCTTGACGCCGAGGTCGTCGGCGGCCGTGGTGGAGAGCACCACCGCGTTGCCGGTGATCTTGTCGCTGTCGGGGGAGAGGCGGGAGCCGGGCTCGACGCCGAAGGCCGAGACCCCGGTGCTCTTGTCTCCCGCGGTGGCCTTGGTCGTGGTGATCCCCAGCGGCTCGGCGCTTTCGACGCCGGGCGCCTCGGACCACTTCTTCCACTGCTGTTCGGTGATGGTGGAGTTGGAGTACGACAGGTCCTGCCCGCCGCTGGGCGCCTGGAAGGCGATCTCGTCTGCGGGCAGGGACGTGATCGCGGAGATGTTCTGCTGCCCCAGCCCGGCCGTCAGCCCGGACAGCAGCCCGACCAGCAAGGTGATCAGCACGATGACGGTCCCCATCAGGGCGAAGCGCCCCTTGGCGAATCTCAGGTCTCTCCAGGCGACAAACACGGCCTTGGCCTGTCCTTTCCGGCGGTGGAAGCGGTATGACTCCACCCTCGCTGCCAGCCCCCTGTGCGCGCGTCTGGCGCAGGACGGCACTTCGCGGGCCGAATGACGGCACACGGGTTCTAACTTTCGATGGAGGCCACTCCGCAGTCGGCTTTCGTAACCTGGGACGCACTGTGAACTCCGCCGCCCCTGCCCTGACCCCGACCACCCGGGCCCTGGCCTGGTGCCTGCACCTGCTGGTCATTGGACTGCTCGCCCTGGCCGTCGGCCGGGCCGTGGCCGACGAGCGGCCCCACGCCGGGTGGATCGTTGCTGCCTCGGTGGTGTGTGGCCTGGTGTACGCGGTCGGGCCCACGCTGCCGTGCGTACGCCGTTCGCGGCAGGTCGCCGCGCTGTGGCTGGCCGCCGTGGGGGCCTGCTGGCTGGTATTGCTCGCGCTGTCCCCCGATGCGGTGTGGGTGGCCTTCCCGCTGTACTTCCTCCAGCTGCATCTGCTGTCCCGCCGAGCCGGACTGGTGGCCGTGGCCGCCACCGCTGGCGCGGCCATCGCGGGCTTCGCCGCCCACCAGCACTCGTTCAGCCTGGCCATAGCCATCGGCCCCGCCCTCGGCGCCGCCGTGGTGGTCGCCGTGGTGTGGGGTACCAGGCCCTGTACCGGGAGAGCGAACACCGCCGACGTCTGATCGAGGAACTCACCGCCACCCGCGCCGACCTGGCCGCTGCCCAGCACACCGCCGGTGTGCTGGCCGAACGCGACCGCCTGGCCCGCGAGATCCACGACACCCTCGCCCAGGGCCTCTCCAGCATCCAACTGCTGCTGCGCGCCGCCGAGCGAGCACTGCCCCAGTCACCGCAGAACGCCGCCCGCTACGTCGACCAAGCACGGCAGGCTGCCGTTGATAACCTCGCCGAGGCCCGCCGCTTCGTCGCCGCGCTCACCCCGCCCACGTTGGAAGGCAGCACCCTGGCCGGCGCCCTGGAACGACTGTGCGCCACCACGTCCGCCCGCCACCGCCTCACCGCACGCTTCCACCTCACCGGCGACCCCGCCCCGCTCGCCACCGCGCACGAGGTCGCCCTGCTGCGCATCGCCCAGTCCGCCCTTGCCAACACCGTTCGCCACGCCGAGGCCACCACCGCCGAAGTCACCCTCAGCTACCTCGGCGACCACGTCGCCCTCGACGTCGTCGACGACGGACGCGGTTTCGACCCCGCCCTCCTGCCCGTCCCCGACCCCGAGGCCGGCGGCTTCGGGCTGGTCGCCATGCGCGCCCGCGCCCACGCCCTCGGCGGCACCCTGACGATCGAATCCGCCCCTGGCCACGGCACCGCCCTGGCCGCCCATCTGCCCCTCAAGCCGACCGAGACCGAGCCCGAGGCCCGCCCGTGACCTACGACACCTCCATCCGCCTGCTTCTGGCCGACGACCACCCCGTCGTACGAGCCGGACTGCGCGCCGTGCTGGAGACCGAGCCCGGTCTCCTCGTCGTGGCCGAAGCAGCCACCGCCGAGGACGCCGTGACCCGCGCCGCCGAAGGCGACATCGACGTCGTGCTGATGGACCTGCAGTTCGGTAAGGGCATGGGCGGCGCCGAGGCCACCGCCCGGATCACCGCCCGCCCGAGTGCCCCTCGCGTGCTGATCGTCACCACCTACGATTCCGACTCCGACACCCTGCCCGCGATCGAGGCCGGCGCCACCGGCTACATCCTCAAGGACGCCCCGCCCGAGGACCTGGCCGCCGCCGTGCGCACGGCCGCCGCCGGACGCACGACACTGGCGCCGACCGTCGCGGACCGCCTGATGAACCGGCTGCGCACACCGGGCACCGCCCTGACACGGCGCGAGACCGAAGTCCTCGTCCTGGTCGCCGACGGCCTGTCCAACCAGGCCATCGGCGACCGCCTCCACCTGACCGAGGGCACCGTCAAGTCCCACCTGGCCCGCGTCTACGCCAAGCTCGGCGTCGACTCGCGCACCGCAGCGGTCGCCACTGCCACCGACCTCGGCCTCATCCGCCGCTGACCATGTGCGGCGGCCCTGCCCCGTCTCCTGTGGTCTAGCCGCACGTCATCCAACCGCGTGGACCAGAACGTCTTCGACCCTGTCCTCCGCCGCAACGCTGACCGGCATGCGGCTGGAGTCGAGTCCCATTCCTCTGCACGCGCTGCGCAAGGAGATCGGCGACGAGGACTTCTTCGCGGTCCTCAGGGGCTGGCAGCGTAAGTACGCCGGCACGGACGCGGCCGTCGCGGACTTCGTCGCGTACGCCGAGAAGGCGACGGGCAAGCAGCTGGACCGGCTGTTCGACACTTGGTTGTGCGAGACCTCGAAGCCCGCTGTCGGGCCGAACGGGAAGAGTGACCAGCCGTCTCTCAAGGCGGCTGCGACCAAGCAGCCAAAGTCCTGGAAGAAGCTACAGGCCGTCCAGCAGGGGCACCGTCACTGATCACGCTGACCATCGCGGGGTCTTCGACCAATGCGCCACTGGCACGCGGTTGCGTCTTGGGACGTGATGTACGGGCCCCACCTGATTCAGGTGCTGGGTCCGATGCCGAAGGGCGGTCCGGACATGAGTACGGCCACCGGCTGGGCTTCGAGACTCGGCTCGGTCGCCGGAGAACTACAGGGCCCGACGTGGTCGAGGCTGAGCCCCTGTGAGGTTCGGCCTCGGCGCTTCCTGTGTTGACCTTGTGGCAGAGCGTGATCGTCGTCGGTTACATCATTTGCGCTTGCTCGGGGCGTGAGCACAATCGGCGCATGCAGATCTTGTCGTTCCCGGAAGCAGCCACCCCCACCGACTTGCGTGTTCAGGTGGGAGAGATCCAGGAGCAGGTGTGGCCGTCCGAGTCAGGGCCGGACGCTCCTGTTGCCACCCCCACCCACGATCCCGCACTGCGGCCGATTTCGATGTTGCTCGTGGGCGAGGGAACCGTGCTGGCCGCGCTGGACATCCTGTTCAAAGAGATCGTCCATGTCGGCCGGTGCCTTTCTGCTGGTGGGCTGAGCAGGGTGGTGACGAGCGAGCAGGCACGTGGCCGTGGGTACGGTCGGCAGTTGGTGGCAGCGGCGCGGGAGAGGATGGCCGCCCAGGGCCTGGACTTGGGCCTGTTCACGTGTGATCGCCCCTTGCAGCCGTTCTATGGGAGCGCCGGTTGGCGTGTGCTTCCGGGAGCCGTGCTCATCGGAGGAACACCGCAGGACCCCTTCCCCAGCGATCAGCCCGGCTTCGACAAGGTCATGATGTCGGGCTTCTTCTCGGCTGCGGGCCGTCAGGCGCAAGCGTCGTTCCATCACTCCCGCATCGAGTTGTACCCAGGGGAGATCGACAAGCTCTGGTGATGGTCGCTGACCGGTCCGTGGCCGACGGGCCAGTGTGCAGGGGAACGTCCCTGGCCTCAGCGAGTCCTTGAAGGTGCCCGCCCCTTCAGCGCGATTGAATCCGCGCTTTCAAGCGCCGCAGCCGTGTGGATGGCCGTTGGCGGCCCAGGACTCCGCTCGGCTTCGTGCAGAACTTGTCACGATAGGCGGCAGAGGCAGGGTGCCGCCGGGTTTCGTGACCGCCCGGGTGGCTGGAGCCGTGTGAAGGTTCGGGCGTGATCAGTCGATGTCCGGATCATCGGACCCTTCGAGGAGGCGGGTCGCGAGGTCGTCGGCCCACTCCACGGCCCAGATACGAAGAGCAGTGATCGTGGTCTCGTCCAGGCCGTATGCGGCGAAGGCTTCGTCGTCGGTCCACTCGGCGCCCGTGAGGTTCGACTGCAGATCCTCGCGCTCGAAGCGGCCGCGGGCGTGGCGGCGGCCGAACTCCTCGAGCTCGGCGTTGGTCCAGCGGCGGGAGGCGGCGAACACGTCGATCAGGCCGCGGGGCGCTCCACGGTCGGCGAGGGCGCGGACCTTGGTCCCGATCACGTCCTCCTCCGCGAGGACGGGTCCGTAGGGGCTCTGTGCGACAGGCCGCCAGAAGATCTCCTTGAGGATGTCGACTTCGCATTCCTGCTCGGTGGCTGGGTCGGTCACGGTGAAGCGCGCGGACAGTGGCGCGGTCTCCAGCGCGTGCACTTTCCAGCCGCGGTCTTCCAGGCCGGCGCGGAGCGTGGCGGCGATGTCGGCGATGGGCGCCGGGTTCTCGGTGGCGACGTCGAGGTCCTGGCTGGGGCGGTTGACGAGGTGGTGCGCCCGCACGGCATATCCGCCGGTGAGGACCAGGGGATATGGGGAGCCGAGGGCGATCACATCCGCCAGGAGCCGCGTGTGCAGCTCCGGCATGTCCGTCACGCGGCGGCCTGGGTGCGGGAGGCGAGCTGAGTGAAGGCGTCTTCCCATACGGCGCGCACGGTGCGGCCGACGAGGGTGCGCAGCACCGGCCACAGCTGGAGGAGCAGATCCTGATTGAGGTAGCGGGGCAGGTCGTCGCGCAGTCCCTCGTGCAGGACGGTGCGGTACAGGCCCATGCACTGGCGCGGCTTGCCCAGGTCGTACGAGGTCATCCCCGACCAGGCCATGTGCAGTGGCAGCTCCACGACCCCCTGGGTCGGGCCGTGCAACTCGTCCAGCGACTCCGGCAGACGCCGCCGGAACTTCTCCTGGTACAGCGCGAGGTCCTCGGCGACCGGGCCCGAGAGGCCGCTCGGAGGGGGTGCGGCGTGCTGTGGGCTTGAGGGCATGACTCCACTATGGCGGCCTGAGAAGCGGTGCGGGTCATGATGTGCGAGCCTGCGTCCGGAGCGAGCGGGAGCGGGCCGGTGCAGGTGAGCTGATCGTGGCAGCCTGTCCCGCCGGAAGAGAAGCGGGATGGACCGTTGGTCATGACGCTCGTTTGACGCTGGTGGTGCCCGCCCACGGGACATCCAGCCGATAAACCGGCTCTGACCTGGCCTTTTCCGTGACTCGCCCAGGCCGACATCTTTCCGATGACGTCGCACGTGGAGTGCGTGGCGATTCTTGAGCCTGCTGAAAAGTAGCTCTGACCTGCGATTTTCTTAGGCCGCTCAGGGGTGGGCAGGTGTCCTCGACCTATTTTTCGGCGCGCAACGGGTCGAGCGCCGCCGCATGCCGGTCGACGCTCCTGACCTGCAGTTCCAGCTGTTGTCGAACGGCGGGCGTGTGGTGCCTCCGCACGTCGTCGGTGCCGCGCTGGGCAGTTCTGACGCTCATGTGACGCTCGTACTGATGGCGTGTCAGGTCTTGATGAGGGCCTGACATACGGAAATGTCCGCAGGGTGAAGTTACCTGTTTCCGGGACGGGCTGCCCGAGACGTGGTGAATGGTGCGGGTCGGGCGCCACCGAGCTCCGTGTTGCCCGTCGGCGTGGCCTACGTTTCTCTCGCTCGCCACAGGGGGCGTGTGGTGCTCGTTGTGGCGGTCATCCCACACGTCGATGCGGCCGACGAGTCGCTCGGGTGGGTCGGGTCGTCGGCGGCGGAGAGCGGCAGGGGCTGGTGCTTACGCCCGGACGGCCGGGCAGGGTGGTGTCGGCGAAGCGGGCTTGCGACCCCCGCAAGAGTCGGTGTCTCCTCATAGGGGACGGGGTGAAGCGGACCGCTTCTGAGGGCTTGCTTCTGCCTCACTCTTTAGTGCCTGCGAAAACGCGCCACCGGTGCTATTGAGCCAGTGAATTGAAGGTTGAGTGAGGTGAACGCCTGGCTAGTAACGGTCTCGGTGACGTGTGCCTGCGAGGTATTGACGTTACGGTGAACTGGCTGCCAGAGTGCGGTGTCTCATAAGAGACGGTGTCCCTCTATAGGAGACAGCATTGGGCACGCAGATTCTCACCTCCTCACTCAAGACGCTCGAGGTTCTCGCCGCACTCGCCGACGAGCCACGGGGCGTGGGTGCCTCGGAACTGGCCCGTCGCATCGGCGGTAGCCGGGGCTACGTGCACCGGCAGTTGGTGACGCTGTGTGCCGGGGGCTGGATCGAGCAGGCCGAGGACGGAACCTACCGGCTCAGTCTTCGTGTCTCCCGGCTCTCCGACGCCGCGTTCACCCAGGCCGGCCTCGGTCACCGGGCCACCGCGGTGCTGGAGGAACTGGCCGCGAAGCTGGACGAGACGGCCTCGCTGGCCGTGCTCGACGGCGACTCGGCACGGATCGTGCAGAGGGTCGAGGTGGACCGGCTGCTGCGGGTGGACGCCCGGATAGAGGCGCGGATGCCGATCTCCGACACCGCTTCCGGGCGGGTGCTCACCGCGTGGGCCCTGCCGCACGACCTGGACGCCCTGCGCGAGGCTGGGGTGGGCACCGCCGAGGACGAGGAGCTGGAACGTATTCGCCGCGACGGCTTCGCCGTCTCCCTGCCCAATCCGCTTGAACCGACGGTCGCCGTCGCCGCACCGGTCTTCGACACCAGACGCCGGGTTCTCGCAGCGCTCTCGGTCGTCGGCCCCACCGTCCGCTTCGACGCCGAGGCCGCCGCGTCCGCAGTCGTCGCCGGCGCGGCCCGTGTCACCGCCCTCGTCTCCGGACGGGGGTGACGGCCCCGGAATCACACCCCCGCGCGATCTTCCCCTGCCCGAACTCCCGCATGCCGCAGCGCGACTGACGTCCTGAGCGGTACCGCGCCGCCGAAGGCCGGGTCCGCCCCGCTCGTCCTGCGAGCAGACGCCCACCACACCCCCTCACCGGGCCTGCTCGCAAGCCCCTTCCACCAAGGTCGCACACCGCGGCAGCGCCCGCGCAGGCCGCCCCGACCGGGCGGACGCCGGCGCGCCCCCGATCCCCGGTACGACACCCGCGCATCACCGCCGGCGCACCCCGCCTGCGATGCCCACCGGCGATGCTGGTCCCCGCCCGCCCCGGCCGGGCGCCGCGTCCCGGCTACGGAGGGCCGGCCGAGGACGTCCCGGTCGACCGCACCCGGACGCCCCCCCCGTCGGCGCCCGCACCCCTGCCGCGGTGCCCGAGCACGAACACGCACGAAAGGAACCTCCCGTGGTCCCACAGCCCAGCCGCGACCGCACCGGCGGCCGGCCGGCCGCCGAGATCATGACCGCCGAGGCCCTGTCCTCCCTGCAGGCCGGGCGTCTGTCGTCGGCCCGGTCGCTGGTCAACCGGATGCTCCGGGAAGGCTGGCGCGTCGAGCGCCGCTCCCTCTCCGTCGAGGCCGACGGCAGCGGTGAGGCCGTCTACCGCATCCACACGGCGGACCGGGTCATGGACTTCGTCGCCTTCGCCTTCCCGCCCTCCTCGCAGGAGCGCACCCTGCGCATCTTCGACCTGGGCTGGGACATGATGGGCGCGCTGCTCGACGGCCCCGCCACGGCCGACGACGTCGAGCACACCCGCAACGAGATGCCGCGGCTGTACCACGGCCGGGCCACCGCCCACACCCTGACCTGGTGCCGCTCCAACCGTTCGCTGCGGGTCTTCGAGCACGTCGTGGAGGCGCTGGCCGAGGGTCGGCAGCCCGACACCGTCGCCCTCGCCCGCGTCGGATACCTGATGCGCAACATCGGCCTGGACGGCAACGGCACCTTCGGCACCCGCACCTTCCTCGCCTACGGGGAGGACCACCCGCTGGCGGTGCCCTACCACGCCCAACTGCTGTCCGCGTACATGATGCGCGAGCTCAGCGCGGACCTGGTCGAGGCGCTCGCCGCCCGACGCTCGGACCGGGCGGCAGCCCTCGACCCCGAGGTACGCCGCTTCCTCGGAGTGGGCAACAGCTCGGCGCTCGGCCTCGTCCTCTGGGTCGGCAACCACCCCGTGCTCGTGGACCGCTGGATCACGGTGCGCGAGCAGGCCCTCGCGCACGGCCGTTCGCTGGCCGCCGCTCCCGGCTCGGCCGTCGCCGACACCCTGCTCGCGCTACTGGAGCGGGCGGTGACCTACCACGACGAGGACGTCAACGAGTACACCTACTTCACACCGTCCGACCGCATCGTCGCCGACCTGCGGCTCGTCCTGGCCGCGGTGGCCGAGCGGACCGATGCCGCCGACGCCGAGGGACGGGTGCCCACGGTGGCCGAACTCGTCGACGGGGTCGACGGTGTCTGCGCCGAAGCGGTGGAGGTCGTCAACGCGGTCGTCACGGAACTCGACCCGGGGGAATCGGACCGGCTCGCGGCGGAACTCACCGTAAGCGAAACGTTTCGCCGGGACGCGGCCATGACCGTCGGGGCGCTGCGAGGGCTGCTCGCGGACCGGTACGCCTGGGCGCTGGCGGTCGACCGCACTGCCCCCGGTGCGGTCGCCAACACCTGGTACAAGTCCCGTTCCGCCGAGGAGCCGCGCTGCGGTGCCACCGAGGAACTGCCCGAGGGGACCGTCGACCTGACCGTGGACATCCCGGGCATGGTCCAGGAACTTGACGGCGTCCTCGCCGACGAGGACCCCGCCCTTCCCGTCGGACGGCTGCTCGCCCGCCGCCCGGACCTGCGCGGCGCAGTGGAACGGCTGCAGAGCCTGGCCCCGTACGAGTACGCGCTGCCGCACGCCAACATCAGGGACGCCGCCTTCGTACCGGCCCGGCTCATCCGCCTGGCCAACGCCGCCCTCTACGGCCTGGACCGCACCAAGGACTACCTGGGCCGGGATCTGCGCGGGGTCATCTTCCAGGGCGCCCCCACCGCGGCGGACCTGAGCGCCGACGCCTCCGGCCCCTGGTTCTGGCCCGCCGTCCCCCGCCCGGCCGACACCGTGACCCTCGGCGCGACCGCGCCCCGTACCGCCCCGAACGGAGACGCCCGATGACCTCCGCCACCCTCACCGCCGCGTCCGGACCCGAGGACGCCGCCGACCGGCTCGGCCGTACCTGGCACAACGCGTCCGGCGGCGAGACCCTGCGTCTGTCGCCGCGCGAACTGCGCCTGGTCGCCGAGCGGCTCCTCCAGGCCCAGGGGCTCGCCCTCGGCGCGGTGCCCGCCGTCCGCGACCTCGTGCTGCACGCCCAGGCGGCCGGACTGCCCGCGCTGCGCCTGCTCGCCGACCGGCTCACCGACGCCGACCGGACCCATTCCGGCCGGGTCGAGATCGTCGCCGAAGCCACCGGCGCCCTCGTCGTGGACTGCCTCGGCCAGAGCGCCCTGGTCGTCGCCCCCGCGCTGCTCGACCTGCTCCAGGCCGAACCCGGTGAGCGCGTCGCGCTCTGGGCGGGACGCATCGAGCGGGCCGCACTGACCGCCGTACTGGAACACCAGGGGACCGACCGGGGCGTGGTCGTCACCGTCGGCGGGACCGCGGCCACGGAGCCGGGCCTGCCCGCCGTCCCGGCGGAACTGGCGGACCGGGGCGTACTCGTCGTCATGGAGCGCCGCGCGCCCGAGCTGCCCGACGACCCCGAACTGCTTAGGCTCCTGCCGCTCGTCGGCTCGCTGCCCGCGGCCCGCGCGGTCCACCAGGGCATCGAGACCCCGGCCGACCTGTGGTGGTCCCTCTTCGAGGAGTCCGCGTCCGCCCTGTCGGCGGAGTCCGTGACCTCGCTCAAGCACGCGGGCGCGACCGCCGTGGACGACAACGGCGTGATCGAGCCCGACCTGACCGACGACGTCGACTTCCTCGGCGTCCCCGCCGACCACGCACCCGGCGACGCCGGCGCCACGACCACGTACAGCGAGGAGCAGCGATGAACATCGACGGACTCGAGTGCGGCATCTTCAACCGCACGGTCTTCGAGGAACTGCGGGCCGGCCGCGTGGACTGCGTGACCAACACCATCGCGTTCTGGGAGAACGCGGCGGAGACCATGCAGGCCCTCGCCGACTGGTACGAGCTGGAGCGCGACAACTCCGACCTGGTGCGCATCGCGTACTCCACCGCGGACATCGAGGCGGCGGCAGCCGAAGACCGCACGGCCGTCCTCATGGGCACGCAGAACGCCTCCCCGATCGAGGACCGGCTCGACTACATCGAGCTGTTCGCCCGCATGGGCCTGCGGGTCATGCAGCTCACCTACAACATCCAGAACACCCTGGGCGCGAGCTGCTACGAGACCACCGACGCCGGTCTGACCCGCTTCGGCCGCAACGCCGTCGAGGAGATGAACCGCTGCGGAATAGTCGTCGACTGCTCGCACGTGGGGGACAGGACCTCGTACGACGCCATCCACGCATCGGCCGTCCCGGTGGCGATCAACCACGCCAACCCGCGAGAGTTCTTCGACCACGCCCGCAACAAGCGCCCCGAGGTCCTCGACGCGCTCGCCGAGCGGGACGGCGTGCTCGGCCTGACCATGTACCCGAACATCGCCGGTGAATGGTGCGAGTCGGTGGAGAGCTGGTGCGAGCTGGTGGCCCGCACCGTGGAGCGGATCGGCGTCGACCACGTCGGCGTCGGCTCCGACCTCGGCCGCTTCCTCACCGAGGAGCACATGGTCGAGATGCGCAAGGGGCACTGGACCCGCGGCCCCGAGTACGGCGCGGGCAAGCCCGGCCAGTCGCCGGTGGTGCCCGACCCCGAGTGGTTCGAGACGGCCGCCCAGTTCGGCAACATCCCCGACGGACTGGCCAAGGCCGGCTTCTCGCCCGAGGAGATCGCCAAGCTCTGCGGCGGCAACTGGCTGCGGCTCTACCGGCAGACCATCGACGTCGACCTCCAGGCCGCCCGACCCCGCGTCCCGGTGTCCGCCGGGTCCTGAACCGTGTCCGGTGTCCGGTGGCGGTCGGGTGACACCCAGCGGTCGCTCGTGGCGGCCGTACGGCGCCGTGCGCCCGGCTCGGCGGCGGGCCGTGCCACAGCAGATACCGGCCCGGGCGCCGGGCCGGCCGACGGCCGACCCGTCGTTGGGTACGGTGTCGGTGGCCGGCCTCCCGCCGGGCTGTCCCGGGGCCGTCCCGGCGGCCCGGCCGCGTGGGCCGTACCCACCACATCGGCCGTGTCGGCCCTCGCGGCGTACGGCCCCCACCGCACCGGACACACCCACCGCGTACCACCGGCCGCACCGGCCGGTCGCAGGGATGCGGGGGCGCCGCCGACATATCTTCCCGGTCGCCGCGCGACGCCCCCGCCCCGGACCACGGACTCCGTACACCCCACCCCGGAGGCCGTGCCCACCGTCGCGATCCCCCTTCCCACCCGTCGCACCACCCCCCTCGCGTCACCGGGAGTGATCCACCCCGCCCCCTTCTCGTCCACCTCCTCGCGGAGAGCCACGTGACCCACCACCCCGACACACCGCCCACCGGCCGTCCACCGCACCCCACCCGGCGCCGCACGCTCGCCGCGCTGCTCCTGGCGGGGGCGCTGACGGCCTCGCTGACCTCCTGCGCCACGGCCGGGGTCTCCGCCGAAGCAGCCCGGGAGACCCTGGTCGTCGACACCGCGTTCAACGCCAAGTCCATCGACCCGGCCCGGGTGTACCAGCCCACCGACTACATGGTCGACCACGCCCTGTACGAGACCCTGACCACGTACCGGGGCGACGACCTGCAGACCCCCGTGCCCGGCCTCGCCCGGTCGTGGACCAACTCCTCCGACGGCCGGACCTGGACCTTCCACCTCCGTACGGACGCCCGGTTCTCCGACGGCACGCCCGTCGAGGCCAGTGACGTCGTCTTCTCCTTCGACCGGCTCCGCAACGTCGACGCCAGCCCCGCCTATCTGATGGCGGGCATCACCGTCCGGGCGAAGGACCGCCGGACCGTCGTCCTCACCACGGAGACCGCCCGCGCCGACGTGCCCGCGCTGCTCGTCACCCCGCAGTTCGGTGTCCTCAACGCCGACGCGGTACGTGAGAACGGCGGCACCGACGCCAAGGACGCCGCGGACAAGGACACGGCGGAACCCTGGCTGAACTCGGTCTCCGCCGGCTCCGGCCCCTACCGGCTGGGGAGCTACAGCAACTCCTCGCAGATCGTGCTGGAGGCCAATCCGGAGTACCACGGCGACGCCCCCGCCTACCGGCGCGTGATCATCCGGAACGTGCCCTCGGCGCAGCAGCAACTGCTCGGCGTGCAGTCCGGGGACTCGCAGATCGCGCTCGACATCTCCGCCCTGCAGAGCAAGGGCCTGCACGGCGACGGCATCACCGTCGACGACAGCCGTGCCGCGGAGGTCCTGTACCTCGCGGTCGGGCAGCGGAAGGAGCTGCCGACCGCCTCGGACGAGATACGCGAAGCCATCCGCACCGGCATCGACTACGAGGGCCTCGTCGAACTCGCCGGGCCCGGATCCGCCCAGGCCACCGGCATCCTGCCGACCGTCTTCACCGGCGGACTCGGCAAGGACGCCGCGGCGGACCACGACCCGGAGGCCGCCCGGGCGCTCGTCGAGAAGGCCAAGAAGGAACAGGGCCTCGACAGCGTCGAACTCACCCTCGACTACGCCAGCGACTACCACCGGCTGGCCGGTCTGGACTACGGCGTCATCGCCCAGCGCATCCAGAGCGACCTGGCCAAGATCGGCATCGACGTCACCCTGCGCCCCTCGCCGACCGCCACCTCGCTCCAGCGCTACGTCGACGGCAAGACGCAACTCGCCCTGTGGTCCTACCCGCCGGACTACCTCGACCCGCAGAACGTGCTCGGCTTCGCCCCCGGCGACTACCTCTCCAAGCGCGTCCACTGGCCCGCCTCGGCCGCGCCGGAGGTCGCCGCCCTCACGAAGACCGCGTACGCCTCGATCGCCGAGAAGGACCGGCTCACCGCCTACCGGGCGTGGAACCGGGCCATGAACGAGGACGGCCCCTTCGTCCCGCTGCTGGAGCCCAACTTCGTCACCGTGGCCTCCTCCGAGGTCACCGGGCTGGTCCGCAACCCGCTCTACTACCTCGACCTGGCCGCCCTCGGCCGTTCGGACGGGTGACCCACATGACCGACACCGCCTCCGGCACCACCCTCGCGGGCCCCGCCGGCCCTCCCGGGGAGCAGGGCCCCCACGACCGCTCCGCCGCGCCTGCCGTGCGCCCCCGTCGCGGAGTGCCGCCCCTGCTCGGCTACGCGCTGCGCCGCATCGCCTCCTCCGTGCTGATCATCTTCGGCGTCACCCTGGTGACGTTCCTGCTCAGCTCCGTCGTCCCGGCCGACCCGGCCACCGCCAACCTCGGCCAACGAGCCCTGGACGACCCCGAGATCGTCGCCCGCTACCGCGCCGAGCAGGGCCTCGACCAGTCACTGCCGATGCAGTACGTCACCTATCTCGGCAACCTGCTCACCGGAGACCTGGGCACCTCCCAACAGACCCAGCGCCCGGTCCTGGACGACCTCGTGGACAAGCTGCCGGCCACCCTCGAACTGGTCGTCACCGCCACCCTGCTGGCGCTTTCCGCCGGGGTCCTGTTCGGCGTGCTCGCGGCCCGCCGGCGAGGCGGCCGGCTGGACCGGACCGCCCGCATGCTCTCCCTCACCGGGGTGTCACTCCCGATCTTCTGGATCGGCATGGTCGCGGCCGTCGTGTTCGTCAAGAACCTCGGCGTCCTGCCCGGCTCCGGCCGGCTCGCCCCCGCCCTCGACCCACCGGACCAGGTCACCGGCTTCTACACCCTCGACGCCCTGCTGGACGGCGACGTCGGCGCGGTCTCCTCGGCCGCCGCCCACCTGGTGCTGCCCGCGGCGGTTCTCGCCCTGTCGGTCGTCGGCATGGTCCTGCGCTTCACCCGCAGCGCCGTCCTCGACGCGCTCTCCTCCGACTTCGTGAAGGCCGGGCGCGCCAAGGGACTGCGAGGCCGCACGGTCCTGTGGGGGTACGCCGTCCGCTCCTCGTCCGGCCAGCTGATCACCGCCACCACCGTCTCCTTCGGTCTGCTGCTCGCCTCGACCGTCTACATCGAGCAGCAGTTCTCCTGGAACGGCATCGGCCAGTACGCCTTCCGCAGTTCGACCAACCTCGACCTCCCGGCCGTCATGGGCGTGTCCATCCTCATCGCCCTGTGCTTCGTCGTGGTCAACCTGCTGGCCGACCTGCTGTACGCCGCCTTCGACCCGAGGATCCGCCTGTCATGACCGCCACCCTCCCCCTGGCCGGCACCCGGGGCCGCGGCAGGACCACGGCCGTCCGTGCCCTGCGCTGGGCCCGCAGCCACCCTGCCCAGGGCGCTGCCGCAGCCGTGCTTCTGCTCTGGCTGATCGTCATCGTCTTCGCGCCGCTGCTCGCACCGTACGACCCGCTCGACCAGAGCGCCGTGCCCCTCGAAGGCGTCTCGTCCGCGCACTGGCTGGGCACCGATCCGGCCGGACGCGACGTCCTTTCGCGCGTCCTGTACGGGGCCCGCCTGTCGATCCCCGTCGGGCTGGTGCTGATCACCGCCGCGGCGCTGATCGGCACCGTCGTCGGCCTCGTGGCAGGCTTCTTCGGCGGCTGGGTGGACGAGGTCCTGATGCGCTTCACCGACGTCGTCTTCGCCTTCCCCGTGATCATCCTGGCGATGGCGGTGGCCGCCTCGCTCGGCCCCTCCCTGCCCAACGCGGTCCTCGCCGGAGCGCTCGTCTGGTGGCCCGCGTACGCCCGTACCGTGCGCGCCACGGTGCTCTCGCTGCGCGAGTCGGACTTCGTCCACGCCAACCGGCTCGCCGGGGTGGGTTCGCTGAGGTCGATCCTGGTGGACCTGCTGCCCGCGGTGGCCGGCTCGCTGCTCGTCCTCGCCATGCTCGACGTGGGCGCGGCGATCCTGCTGCTCGCCGGTCTGTCCTTCCTCGGGCTCGGCGCCCGGCCACCGGCCGCCGAGTGGGGGACCATGATCTCCGAGGCTTCGCAGTACTTCAACCAGTGGTGGCTCGCGGTCGTCCCGGGCCTCGCCATCGTCACGGTCGTGGTCGCCTTCAACGTCCTCGGCGACGCCCTGCGCGACCGGCTCGACCCCAAGATCTCGACGGCTGGAGAACGGTCATGACCGGCGACACCCCCCTCGGCCGGCGCGGTCACGGCACCCGGCCCGGCCACGGCGAGCGCACCGCGGACACCCCACCGTCCGGAGAGTCCGCCCGGAGCACCGGCGAGCCCGACGTGCCCCTGGAGTCGCGGGCGGGCACCGGAACAGCCATGACGGGGACCGGCGCCCTCGGCACCGGACGGGGGGCCACGCCCAGCGGTGCGCAGTCCACGGACAGCCGACCGGAACCCCCGGACGGCGACGCGGCGGAGTCCCTGTTGACGGTACGCGGCCTCACCGTCACCCTGCGCCGCGCCGGACGGGAGATCCGGCTGGTCGACGGCATCGACCTGGACGTCCGCCCCGGCGAAATCCTCGGCATCGCGGGGGAGTCCGGCAGCGGCAAGACGGTGACCGGAATGACCCTGGTCGGCCTGGGACCCGACCGGGCCGAGGTCACCGGCTCGGTCCGCTTCGACGGCCGCGAACTCGTCGGACTGCCCGAGCGGAAGTGGGAGGCGATACGGGGCCGGGAGATCGCCGTCGTCTTCCAGGATCCGTCCGCCGCGCTCCACCCGATGCTCACCGTGGGCCGACAGATCACCGACCACGTCCGCCGCCACCAGGGCCTGCCCCGCAAGCAGGCCGCGGCCCGCGCGCTGGAACTCCTCGATCTGGTGCGCATCCCCGGCGGCACCTCGGCCGCCGACCGCTATCCGCACCAGTTCTCCGGCGGCATGCGCCAGCGCATCGCCATCGCCTCCGCGCTGGCCTGCGGCCCGCGGCTGCTCATCGCCGACGAGCCGACCACCGCGCTCGACGTCACGGTCCAGGCCGGGATCGTCGAACTCCTCGACGAGCTGCGGCGAGAGGCCGGCATGGCCATCGCCATGGTCACCCACGACCTCGGTGTGCTGTCCTCCGTGGCCGACCGGATCGCCGTGTTCTATTCCGGCCGGGTCGTCGAGACCGGTACCGTCGCCGAGGTCATCGGCTCGCCGCGGCACCCCTACACCCAGGGGCTGCTCCAGGCCCTGCCGCACGCCTCGCTCGGGGAGCGCTCCGCGGTGGGGCACGCGGTGCCGCTGCGGCCCATCCCCGGCTCGGCGCCGGCCGCCGACGCGTTGCCGCCGGGCTGCCCCTTCCATCCGCGCTGTGCCGTCGCGATCGACGGCTGCGACCGTGTCCGCCCGGTGCCGGTGGTCATCGGGCCGGCCCGGACGGTGGCCTGCGCACTGGCGGAACCCGGAGTCTCCGGGGCAGCCGACGCGGGGCCGGAACCCGTCCGGGACCGCTCCGTCGTCACCGAGCCGGCGGACGACCGCGCAACGGACGACCACGCAACCGACGACCACGTAAGGAGTGACGCATGACCACGACCCCGGACCGGCCGGCCGCACCACTGCTCCGCGTCGACGGCGTCGTCGTCGAGTACCCGCGCAAGGGCCTTGCCCCCCTGCGCGCACTGGCCGGGGTGAGCCTCCAGGTCGCTCCCGGCGAGATCGTCGGCGTCGTCGGCGAGTCCGGCTGCGGCAAGTCCACCCTGGCCCGTGCCGTCACCGGCCTGGCACCCGCGCACTCGGGCTCGGTCACCTTCGGCGGCGCGGAGGTCGGCGCCGTCCGCCGGCGTCGCCGTGCCGCGGAACTGCTGCCCCTGCAGATGGTCTTCCAGGACCCCAACGCCTCGCTCAACCCCCGGCGCACCGTCGGCGCGCAGATCGAGGAGGTGGTGGTCGCCCGGGACCGCGCCCAGGGCGTGCGGCGCGGTCGACGCGATCCCGAGCCGGCGCGCGAGGCCGACGAGGCGCTGCTGCGGGTCGGTCTTCCGCAGGGGGCGGCGAAGAAGTACCCGCACGAGTTCTCCGGCGGCCAGCGCCAGCGCGCGGCAATCGCCCGCGCCCTCGTCTCCCGACCGGAAATGATCATCGCGGACGAGCCGGTGTCGGCACTCGACGCCTCCGCCCAGGCCGCCGTGGCGAACCTGCTGCGCGACCTGTCCCGGCAGGACGGCATCGCGCTCGTCTTCATCTCGCACGACCTCGCCGTCGTCGGGGCGCTCGCCGACCGGGTCGTGGTCATGTACCTGGGCCGGATCGTCGAGACCGGCACGGTGGAACAGATCTTCAACGCCCCGCGGCACCCCTACACGCGTGCGCTGCTGGCCGCCGTCCCCGTGCCCGACGGCACCGGCTCCCGGCCGCAAGCCCTCACCGGAGAGATCCCCGACCCCGGCAGCCCGCCTCCCGGATGCCGTTTCCACCCGCGCTGTCCCCTCGCTGTCGACCGTTGCCGCACGGCTGAGCCGGCTCTCCTGGAGACACCGGGAGACACTGCCGGTGACGTCCCTCCGGCGCGCGTCGCCTGCTGGGTCGCGCAGGACGGCGAACTCACCGGTACGGGCGCCTGACGCCGGCGCAGGCCGCCACGTCCCGAAGTCGGCGCCGCCCGCCGGGCAGAGGATCCGGCGGCGCGGTCCCGGGCGACACCCCTCCCGGCACGGTGTGCGGCACGCCGATGCGGGGTGGCGTCACCTGTGCACCGACCGACGCCGTGGCGGCTTTTCCGCCGGCGGCGCCGGCACAGCGGTGGTGCCGTGCCGGCGTGGGGCACGACGGGACTGCCTCACGTGCACCACGAGGTCGGAACACCGGAACGCGAGGGGTCAGTGGGCCGGAGCCGGGAGCGGAGCGGGCGAGGCCACTGGGGTGGAGCGCCGTCGTCGACGGGCAGGGCGGTGCCGGTGACCCATGGCTCGCGCCGGAGCTGTACAGCCACAGGACGGCCTGGGCGATCCCGTCGGCGGTGCCGAGTCGGTCGACGGCCCGGCCCGACTCGGCCTGACCGCGGCCGGGTTACCCGACTTCGACCATCGGGGTGCCGGCGGCGCCGCTGCCGTGGGCAGGCATGTGGCGCAGTCCGTGCTTCGAGCCGGCCCGGATGCCGCGCAGGTCGATGGCCTGGACGCGGTGGAGGTGGTCGGCGCCCTCGGCGGGACGGCGTCGGCGGGTGCTCCGACGGCGGCCCCCTGACGCGGCGAAGGCGCGGGCGGTGACCGGTCCGTGCCGCATGAGGTACCGGCGACGAAAGCGGCCTGGCCAGTGACGTCGTACGTGGGTTTCACGACGGGCGCTTCAACGGAGTTGTGCGTGCGCGGTTGTCCGTCCCGGTCGCGCCGGTGGTCTGCCGCTCGTCGGAGGCGGTGCGTCCGATTCCGACGAGCGGCCGGGCCGGCCTGAGCCCCGGGAGCTCAGCACACCCGTGTCAGAGCCCCCGCGTCGTGGGCGACCCGGCCGCCGATCACGGTGGCTCCCACGGTCAGCTCGCGGATCCGCTCGGGTGCCACAGCCAGCAGGTCGTCGCTGAGCACGGTGAAGTCCGCCAGCATGCCGCGTGCCAGGGTGCCCTTGACGTGTTCCTCGTGGACGGCGTAGGCGGAGCCGACGGTGTAGGCGCGCAGCGCCTCGTCCGCCGTGACGGCCTCAGCGGGGGCGATCGATGCGCCCGAGGCCGTACGCCGGTTGACCATGTCGTGGATGCTCAGCAGCGGATCGGGGGCGACGACCGGGGCGTCGGTGGAGCCGGGCAGCTCCACGCCGGCATCGAGGAAGGACCGCATGCGGTAGGCGAGGAGGGAGCGTTCGGGGCCAAGGGCGGTGAGGAGGCCGTCGCCGATCTCCGAGAGGAAGCGGCCTTGCGGCACCGGCACCAGACCCATCGCGGCGATGCGCGCGACCTGCCGCTCGCTGGTGACCGCGGCGTGTTCGACGCGGTGCCGCGCATCGGGGCGCGGGTACCTGAGCTGTGCCTCGTCGTAGGCGTCGAGGACCGCGTCCAGGGCGGCGTCGCCGATCGCATGCGTGGCTATCTGCCAGTTGCAACGGTGTGCGTCGAGGATGTACCGCCTCAACTGCTCGTGCTCGAACTGCAGGAGTCCCTTGTTCCCGGGGGTGTCGTGGTAGTCGCAGCACATGGCGGCGGAGCGTCCGATGAGCGAGCCGTCCGCCATGATCTTCGTCGGTCCCACACGCAGCCACTCGTCCCCGAGCCCGCTGCGCAGGCCGAGGTCGAGTCCGTACCAGTCGTTGCCGGGTTCGAACGCGCCGCAGTCGTGCAGTGCGGTGATGTAGGGCATGACCGTCATGCGCACCGCGAGTTCGCCCCGCTCGCGGGTGCGGAGGTAGGCGTCCAGGTCGGCGGGGCCGTTGCCGATCCCGTGCACGACGCCGATTCCGGGCTCGGTCACGCTGGTGAGGCCCACTTCCACCGCCGCCCGTGCGCCGCGCGCGATGTTGGCCGTCCATGCGGCGGCCGGCTCCGGCCTCAGCAGCCGCTCGACCAGGTGCATCGCCGTGGTCTCCTGGAGCAGGCCGGTCGCCCGCCCGTCCGCGTCCCGTTCGACGTGGCCGCCCGCCACGTCGGGCACCGCGCCGAGGTCGGGGAAACCCGCCCGGCGGAACGCCTCGGTGCTCGCCACAGCCATGTGGTGGGAGTTGTGCACCAGCCAGACCGGGCGTCCGGCGGCGGCCCGGTCGAGACCCTCGGCGGTCGGATGGGCACCGATCTTGTTCTGGTCGTAGCCGGCGCCGAGCACCCACGCGTCCGCGGGGAGCGTGGAGCACCGCTCGGCCACGGCCCGGTAGAGGGCGTCGAGATCGGGTGCCGCTTCATGGGAGACGTCGAGTTCGCGCAGGCCCTTGCCGACCATGCTCAAGTGATGGTGCGCGTCGTTGAAACCGGGTACGGCGGGGGCTCCGGCCAGGTCGACGACTGTGTCCGCCGTGCACCCGGCGACATCCTCGTCCAGCCCCACGATCCGGCCGCCGAAGACACCGAGCGTGTGTGCGGTGGGCCGGCCGGGGACGAGGGTGGTGAAGCGGCCGTTGCGGAAGAGGGCGTCGAGGTGCACGGGGTACCACTCCTGTTGTGCGGCGTGTGTCGAGACGTGGGGGTGAGCGAAGTGCGGGCTGGTGGCCGGAGGGCCCCTCCCTGAGCGGTCGGCGACCCTGCCCGGCGGATCAGACGGGGAGCGGTTCCCCCTGCGACACCCCGGCGACGCGTCGTGCGGTGAAGCGGGCGAGCGCGGCCACGCACCCGGCGGTCACCAGGAGCAGGAAGACGTAGAACGCGACCACCGGCCAGATGGAGCCGGAGCCCCAGGTGAGCAGCGCCTGTGCCGCCATGGGGGTGGTGCCGCCGATCAGGGTGGAGCAGAGCTGGTAGGCGAGTGAGATCCCCGTGTAGCGGACCCGGGAGGGGAACGCGGCGGCCAGGAACCCGGCGAGGACGGCGTAGTAGCCGGAGCCGGCGATGGTGGCGAGGGCGATGCCGAGGAAGGCGAGGACCGGCCGCTCGGTGCCGATCAGCAAGAACATCGGCACGGCGAGGAGCACGTTGGCGAGCAGCGAGCACACCATGAAACGCGTCTCACCGACCCGCTCGGAGAGCAGCGCGGCCGCGGGCTGCCACAGGAACTGCACGACGGACACGCCGAGCAGCACGTAGAGCATCGTCTGCCGGTCGATGTGCAGTTCGTTGGTGGTCCACGACAGGACGAACGTGTTGGTGAAGTAGGCGGCGGAGATGCCCATGATCGAGGCGCCAATGCCGAGGAGCACGATCCGCCAGGCGGTGCGTACGACCTCCACCACGGGCAGTTTCGCCACCGCGCCCTCCTCCTTGATCCGTTCGAACTCGTCGGACTCCTCGACCTTGAGGCGGATGACGAGCGCGACGACGACGAGCAGCCCGGAGAACAGGAACGGCAGCCGCCAGCCCCACGACAGGAACGCCTGGTCGTCGAGGCCGCCCACGGCGAGGAAGACCAGGGTGGCGAGGATGGAGCCGGCCGGAGACCCCTGCTGGACCAGCATCGCGAACAGCGATCCCCGGCCCTTGGGCGCGTTCTCCGAGGCCATCAGGACGGCGCCGCCCCACTCGCCGCCGACGGCGATGCCCTGCACGGCGCGCAGGAGGGCCAGCAGGATCGGCGCGGCGACGCCGATCTGCGCGTGAGTGGGCAGGACGCCGACGAGGAAGGTGGCGCCCCCCATCAGCAGCAGCGTGGTGACCAGGGTGCCCTTGCGGCCCAGCCGGTCACCGAAGTGACCGAAGACGATGCCGCCGAGCGGCCGGGCGAGGAAGCCGACCCAGAAGGTCGCGAACGAGGCGAGCACACCCGCGGCAGGGGAGACGTCGGGGAAGAACAGCTTCCCGAACACGAGCGCCGACGCGGTGCCGTAGATGAAGAAGTCGTACCACTCGATGGTGGTGCCGACGAACGACGCGAGGCCGGCCCGCTTGGCCTGCGGTGTGGCACCGGTCGGCGCGTGCGGCTGTTCAGTGGCGTGCATGGGTCCTCCGGGGACAGGGATGCGTGCTTCACCCAGGGCCGGTCGACTCGAACCTCGGGACGGCGGCAACGGCGGACGGCGCGCTGCATGTACGGGGCCAGTCTGGTTTCGACTTCCGATACCGTCTAATACTTGGTTGACAGCGATCCCATGCCTTTGAGGCATGACCGGTCAGGGGAAGCGGAATTCGGCAAAAGGAAGTCAGGAGCCGTTCATGGAAATTCGGGTGTTGCGCTACTTCCTCGCGATCGCGGAAGCCGAGTCGGTCACGGCCGCGGCGCGGCGCGTGCACGTCGCCCAGCCCTCTCTGTCCAGGCAGCTCGCGGGCCTGGAACAGGAACTGGGCGTGCGGCTGTTCACCCGGCGGCCCGGCTCTCTGACGCTGAACGCCGCCGGACGGCGCTTTCGGCCCGTCGCCAGGGACCTGGTGCGCCGCGCCGAGCAGGCGACCGAGGTCATGGCCGCGCTCGGGGACGGCGAACAGGGCCCGGAGTTCACCGTGGTGGCCTCGCCGTCGACCGTCGTCAGTTTCCTGGCGCCCTACATGGCGCGGAGCACCGCCGGTCCCGTCTTCCGCGATGCGCTCCAGACCGACCCGAACGACGTCTTCGACGTCTTGGCGAACAGCGACGCCGACATCGGCATCTCGACCTACCCCGCACCGGCCACACTCGAGTCCGCCGTTCTGGGCCGTACTCCGGTCATGGCGCAGCTGCCCGCGGGCCACCGGTACGCCGACCGGGACGTCCTCGACCTCGCCGACCTGGTCGCCGAACCGCTGATCCTCATGAGCCGTTCCAACGTCGCCCGGCTGGTCCTGGACGAGGCGGTCAGCCGTGCCGGGCTGGCCCCCGACATCGTGACCGAGACGAGCTCCGCCGCCCTGGCCCAGTCCCTGGCCGCCCGTGGCAGCGGCGTCTGCCTGGTCACCGACGGTGCGCGGTTCGGCCTGAAGGAACTGGTCGTCCGCGGGCCCGAAGGGCCTTTGACCGTCCCGCTGTACGCGGGCTGGGACCGCGACCACTACGCGGGTACCGCCCTGCGCGAACTTGTCGCGAGGTTGCAGGACTTCGCGGCGACCGGCCTACGGCACTTCACCGACCTGTGAGAGAGGGAAGGAGCGCTCGTCGAGAGCACACAGCATGGGTGCGCTCTCCCCGACAGTGCGGCCGGGCCTCTCGTCCGCCACCGGCATGACGTAAGTGATCAAGCGGGACCGGCGTTGCGTTCTGTGAGCCGACCATTCGCCGATGACGGCGTCAGAAGGTCACGGCCGCGACGCTCATTTGACGCTCTAGGACGGAAAGGCCGTTCCCGCGCGGAGGGAAGGCCCTCTCACCTGCGGTTTTCTCCAGATGGGGAATCCGGGCATGTTTTCGATGACGTCGCATGTGGAGTGCGTGGCGATCCTCGAACCTGCTGGCAAGGGTTCCTGACCTGCGCTTTTGTTGTCCGGGTGGGTTGCTCGACCTGTTTCCCTCCGTATAGCGGTTCGAGTGGACGGTCGCTCTTCAGAAGCTCTCTGACCTGCGAAGATGTGAGTGACGCGCTTACAGTGGCGACGCCTTCAGCGGCTCTCTCGGGAATCCTTGACGCTCGGACGACGCTCGGAACGGATGTCTCTGCTGCACCTCCGCGGTAGCGGTGCGAGCGGCCGTCCGGGCCCGCACTGCGCGGAGCCGGAAGCGCGGCCTGACCGCGCCGTCTGATACCGGTCTGGTATCATCCCTGTATGGCGATGACACTCCGGCTCCCCGACGACCTTGACGCGAAGCTCACCGAGCGTGCTCGCCGAGAGGGCCGGAGCAAGCAGGAACTCGCCATCGAGGCCATTCGTGACGCTCAGGACCGGGCCGAGCTGAAGATCGACGACGTCTTGGCCGAGCTGATGGACAGTGACGCGGAGATCCTGGACTACTTGAAGTGACCGAAGTGCGCTACATCCAGATCGACGAAATCTTGGCGATCGCCCGCGCCGTCAACGGTACCGAGCACAGTGTGCGCGACATGGGCCTTCTGGTGTCGGCGATCGAGCGGCCCCGGACCAACGTGTTCGGGGCCGAGCTGTATCCCACGCTGCATGACAAGGCGGCAGCACTCCTGCACTCCGTCGCTCGCAATCACGCGCTGATCGACGGCAACAAGCGCACCGCCTGGCTCGCCATGCGCGTCTTCCTGCGGTTCAACGGCGTCAGCGCCAGTACTGTCCCGCCGCCCGTCTCCGTCGCCGGCCCGTTCGTCGAGGACGTCGCGCAGGACAACGTCGATGTACCGGTCATCGCCAAGCGCCTGGCGACTTGGTTCCCCGTTTCCTGACGTCCGACGATGTGAGGGCAGGGCAGGGCATGCGCGTACCCTGCCCTCAGGCGCTGTCCGGCCCTGCTCGGGTCAGGCCGGAATGGGGTGCTGTGAAAGACGTGGCTTCCTTTCGGCGTGGGATACCGGATAGCAGTTGCAGGTTTCCCGCTTCAGCTCTTGACCCGGGTCGTCGGGTGAGGGCAAGACAGTACTTCGCGCGCCTCTCGAAGGCCGTCGTGTGCCGTGCGGGACGGGGTGGCACGCTCACGGGATGGACCGAGTACAGGAGCGCGGTGCCCTCCCTGTGCCGACGCTACTGGCGCTACTGGCGATCGACGCGATCCACGTGGAAGGTCAGCCCGGCGACGGTGCCCGACTGGACGACGGGACCGTGCTGGACTCCTCCGCTGATGCGATTGTCCACCGTGCGCCAGGTGCCTGCCGCGGATGCCGAGAGCTGCAGTAACGAGGTCAGCAGAGCGCGCAGGGCTTCGTCGCTGCCGTCGTCGGCTTCCGCCAGTCGGCGCAGACGGTCACCGTATCGGCGGCTGATCTCGCGGGTGGTCCCTTCACGTTCCGTGGCGTCGGCGGCGAGGAGCCGGGTCCTTGCGTCCTGCAGGTCGTCGAACGTGTCGGGGTCCGCGCCTGTGCGGGTCAGGTACCGCCCGACGAGTTCCCGGGCGTGTATCCAGGAGTCGGTGACCATGAGGGAGACCAGTGTGGTGGCCCCCGACGCCGCGAGTACGGCCAGTTCACTGTCCACGTGTCTTCTCCTAGGCGAGGGGGGCGCCGGAGGCGGGCGCCTCGTCGTCGTCCGCAGCGAGGGACGCCGGCGGATCGAAGTGGTGCTGGATCTCCTCGGCGGTCTCGTAGCGGTTCTGCTCCTTGATGAGACCGGCAATCTGTGCCGCGAGCATCGGGCGGCGTACATCTCCGTCGGTGAAACCGATGCTGTCGAGGAAGTCGGACAGATGTATCGTGGCCGTCTCCCGTCCCTGCTGCGCTGAGGGAGGCTCCGCCTCGGGGAAGTCCGCCGTCGTCGGCTCGCCGGCCTGCTGAGAGATCAGATGCTGAAGCCGTTCGGGAATGTCGGTGTCATTGGCCGCTGAGGTCAGCTGAGCGAGCAGGGCCAGATCGTTCACCGTACGTTCCACGTGCTCGTCGTTCCTGGCGAGCCACCAGACCACGGCGCTGCCGGTGTCCTTGAGGACGTCCTCGCCCAAGTACCGGCGTCTGCTTTGCTCGTACTTGCGCTGGTGCACCCAGACGGCCTCGTCCTTGCGTACGTCGGCGAGCTTGTCAAGGCGCTCCTGGTCCTGCTGCACCAGGACGAGCTGGACGTTCTCCGCCATCGCCTGGAGGTGCCCGGTGGACTCAGGCACCATCCGGCTGAGGGCGCCGGACAGTTCCTGCTGGACGAGTGAGGCTCGGACTGGCTCTCGTTGCTCGGTGATGGCGCTGGCCCGCTTCAGGACCGCGTCGACGGCGAGGCCCGCCGGATTGAGAACGAGGGCACTCGCGGGAGCGTCGACAAGGTACCAGCGCACCGTCGCGGAGAAGACGAAGTCGTAGTCGACCCACTTGCTGGGCAGCACTACCTGGCTGACGCGGTGTTCCGTGCGTTCCACGGGGGCGGCCGTGAGCTGCTCCTCGAAAGCCACCGGTACCGTGCCGCGGCGCATCGCGGCGATCCGGAAGACGGCTGCGGGGGAGACGAGCAGCAGCACTGCCAGCAGTAGCCAAGCCCATGCGGGCCACCGCTGCGTCAGTCCGACGATGCTCAGCAGGAGACCGCTCAGAACGGTGAGGAAGACGGTTGTGGTTTTCCGTGCGGTGGTCATGGTCGAGTTCCCCTGGGTAAGGTCGTCGGCGGTGTGGCCGGAGCGATGCCCTGCGCCGCGTTGATCTTGTGGAGCAGCAGACCGGTGGTCTCCGCGGCCCGCGCCGCATCCCCCGGGCCGGTGCGCTCGGCGTCGCGGGCGCACGCGTACAGCAGAGCGAAGACCTTGCCCCGCTTCTCCGTGCACCGCTGTGCCGCGCTGACGAGGAGGTCGAGCAGGAGCCCGCCGTGTGGTCCGGTACCGGCGGCCGCCCAGTGGAGCCAACGTCGTGCTTCGGCCTGCCACTGCGGAGGCGGCAGCTCGGTCAGTACCGCGTGCCAACAGGTTGTCAGGGAGCGCTGCGCGTTCTGCTCGTCGATCAGCGCGTGCGAGGTGCCGGGTCGGAGCGTCAACGGTTCGGGGTCGCTGGCCTGGAGGAAGATCCCGAGATGGGCGGGTGAGAAGTCGGAACGGGCGAGACGGTCGAGCAGCACGCGGTGCAGCCTGCGGCTGCGCGCCGTCAGATCGCACAGCGCCTGCCGGGCACGAGTCGTGCCGCGCTCACGCCGGGCCAGGTGGTAGAGCCTGACCAGGGCTTGATCGGGATGGCTGGTCGCGAGGACGTCGGCACAGACGCGGACCAGCACCTGCGCGAGCTCCCCTTTGAGGTGCCGTTTGGCGCACCACTGATAGATCTGCTCGCGGAAGTGCCTGGCGTGCACCGGGTCCGCCAGCCCGTGGGTGAGCGCATGAACGGCCGCTTCCAGGCGAGGCCGGCTCGATGCACCGGTGCTCCAGGGTTCGACGAGGGCTCCCAGTCCGTCCGTTCGCCCGGTCCGCAGGTATTCACCGGCCACTCGTTCCACCAGGCCGTCGCGTACGACGGGGACGACGTGCGGGTCGTTCAGCTCCACCACACTGACGGCCCAGGTGCCGAGGTGGGGGCGGAGATCGGGCATGTGGTCCCAAAAATGAGCACGAACGGCGGAGTCGAAGTCCAGCTTCTCGAACCGGACCTGTCCGTTGGGGGCGGCGGTGGCCGAGATCTCGAGGAGTCGCTCGGCGAGGTCTCGGTGCTGCAGCGGCGAGTCGTCCTCCGACGGAGGCCCGAGGGTGCTCAGCAGTTGCTCGGCCGCGCGGTGAACGACATCGGCATGCGCCCCGTGCAGCATGGACACGGCGATCAGCAGGGCCCGTTGCGGCGCTTTTCCCAGCTTGGTGACGAGCGCGGCGGCTTCCCGTCGTCCGTCGTTCCGCGCCCGCCCGGCTGCCTCGCACCACTGACCGAATCCGTCCCCGGGCCGACCGGCCTCGCGTGCCCGGCGCACCAGGTCGGCGAATTCCGCGATCTCCCGCATCGGCCTGTTCGCGGTCAGGAACCCGGTGACGGTGCCGTCCGACCGGAGATATTCCTCAGGCGGCACACCGTGCAGGCGCAGATGCCGCCGGAGAACGCCGATACCGGGTGGCCGTTCGAGCACCGAACTCGGGCCGTCCGGTGATAACTGCATCATCCAGTTCTCCTCCTCGACGCGGCCCGGCGCCGACACGGCAGGTGAATCGACAGCGGCAGGCGTGCTCAGGGCGATCAGCGTCCCGTCGGTACCGAGTGCGGCATCGCACAGCCGCACGAGATCACGGCTGGGTGCCTTGATGCCCCGCTCGACCTTGCTGAGTTGCGCCTTGCTGTAGTGCACGAGACCGGACAGGTCTGTGAGGCTCAGTCCGGCCTCCAGACGCCGCTTCCTCAGTTCCTCGCCGAACGGTGTGGACGGTTGGGGCACGGGAACCTCCCAAGCCCGGTCGTCCGGGCTGAGGCGGTACTGCACGGAAGAGTGCGACACCAACTCCCGGACGGACAAGGCGATCGAAGCTGTTTCCCGTTTCCATCTCCGACGGCGGGGCGCGGCAAGCCTCGTCAGCCAGCAATCTTCGATCACACTTCACCTCTGACGACGGTCCCCTCGTACGCACTGGGCGCACAGACGCGACTCCACCGGCGTGAGACTCCGTACCGGTGGAGGCGTTGCGTACTACGGGGAGCCGTGACGCACCAGAGTTTCGGTGCCGAACCGACGTAGGGCCGTGACGCTCATTTGACGCTCCGGGCGCCCGGCGGCTCTCATTCGGGACTCGAAAGCATCTCTGACCTGCTGCTTTCCTGCCTGCGGCCAGGCCGACTTCTTCCCGATGACCGCGCATGTGGAGTGTGTGGCGATTCTCGAACCGGCTTCAAAGGCGCTCTGACCTGCGGTTTTCTTGGACTGCTCAGGTGCGTCGAGGTGTGCCCGACCTGTTTCCCTCAGTGCACGCCGTGAAGCGCACGGAGCGCTTGTGCAGGCCGCCTGACCAGGGCTTCTGTGGGCCGTTCCGGGATGTCGGGGGCTGCGGCGTGGTCTTGGAGCAGAGGAAAGCCGACCGTCTTGACGCTCGTTCGACGCTGCCTCTGATGGTTCGTCACCGTGAGGAGGCAGCTCTCGCCGCCCCACGGTGACGAAGCCGCCGGGCTCGGCTAGGAGCCGCCCGGACGGCGTCCGCTCCTGTCGTCGGCCGCTGGGGTAGTCGACCCAAGTGGTGCTTCAGACTGCCAGTGCCACGAGGAAACGGGAGACCATGTTGTAGGCCGCGACCGTGGCGACCGCTTCCACGGTTTGCCGTTCACCGAACAGGCGCTTCAGCTCCTCGATGAGCTCGGCGTCCACCTCGACCTGTTTGGTCGACTGGTCGGTGAGTGTGAGGAGGGCGCGCTCCTCCTTGTTGAAGAGGGCGTTGTCGGCCGCGGTCGGCTCCTTGAGGGCCTCGCACTTCTCCTCGGTGCCGCCTGCCTGCAGGTATGCCGGGTAGTGAGGTTCGCACCCACGTCCGCAGCGACTCCGCGGTGATGCCGAGATCCGCGGCCACCGCCGCGTACGTCCGCTTCCCGGCCGCGGCACGGTAGAGCGCGACCGCGTCCTTCCTGAACTCCTCCGCAGCGGCCGTGTCATCGACGTCCACGGCATCGGCGAGGCCAAGGCCATCGCCCTCGATGTCTGGCGCAAAGACCTGGTTGCCTCCGCCAAAGCCCGGCAACCGACCGCCCTCGGTGCGTCAGAGCGGCAGTCGATCGAACAGGGCGTCGCCAGCCGTCGGGCCCAGCTCACCGCCCAGCGCAAGGCTGTGGAGTCCGAGACCGATGCGCTGCGTGTGAAAGCACGGAAGCAGATGGAGGACGATCAGAAGCGGCTCACCCGAGAGAACACGCTTGCGGGCGATCAGGCCCGACATCAGCGGCAGGAGTTCAGCCGGCGTACGGTCGCACTCCAGCAGAACAGCGCGCTCCACGGAGCACTGAGCGCCTCCGTCGAGGCTGCCAGGCTCCGGCAGCGCGGACTGTCGTTCGCGTGCTACTTGCGGTTTCTCTACATCGGTCGCTGACGTCCGGTTCGGCTGCCGGGGACAGCAGTGTGAAGGGAGGATTCGGGCATTGCGCGCCGCGGTCGCGCCTGGCCAACCTCACCAAGCACGCCCTCGCTCAGCTCACTGCGCTGATCAAGACCCGCGTTGAACGGATGCAGTATCTGCCCGACCTCCTTGGCGGCCTCGTTGCCAAGACCGGGCCCGTAATCCCAGTCGTGAAGATCTCTAGAGGCCAAGCGCGTGGGGATGCAGGGGCCGACTCCAATTGATCATTCGTCGGACGCAGCTGCCCGCCGACTGATATTTCCGGGGTCTGCCTGGAGTGCTAGGCGTCTGCTCATCTGTTGGCTCTTGTCCTGATCGCTTGCAGGTGTGATCTCATCTGGATGTAATCAGTGGTTGTCCAGATCATCGGCCTCTTCGAGGAGACGGGCCGCGAGCTCGTCGGCCCATTCCACGGCCCAAGCGCGGAGAGCGGTGATGGTGGCGTCATCGATCCCATAGGCGGCGAAGGCTTCGTCGTCAGTCCACTCGGCTCCTGCGAGGTTCGCCTGTAGGTCTTCGCGCTCGAATCGGCCGCGTGCGTGCCTGCGGCCGAATTCTTCGAGGTCGGCCGTGCTCCAGCGGCGGGAAGCTGCGAACACGTCGATGAGGTCGCGTGGCGCTCCACGGTCGGCGAGCGCACGGACCTTGGTCCCGATCACGTCCTCCTCTGCGAGGACTGGCCCGTACGGACTCTGGGCGACCGGTCGCCAGAAGATCTCCTTGAGGATGTCGACCTCGCACTCCTGCCCGGTGGCCGGGTCGGACACGGTGAAGCGGGCAGACAGTGGGGCGGTCTCCAGCGCCTTTACCTGCCAGCCCCGGGCTTCCAGGCCGTTGCGGAGTGTGGCCGCGATGTCGGCCATGGGCGCCGGGTTCTCGGTGGCGACATCGAGGTCCTGGCTCGGGCGGTTCACCAGATGGTGTGCCCGGACGGCGTATCCGCCGGTGAGGACAAGCGGATACGGAGAGCCAAGCGCGATCACGTCTGCCAGAAGCCGCGCGTGCAGCTCCGGCATGTCCGTCACGCGGCTGCCTGGGTGCGGGAGGCGAGCTGGGGGAAGGCGCCCTCCCACACCGTGCGCACGGTGCGACCGACCAGAGTGCGCAGCACCGGCCACAGCTGGAGAAGCAGGTCCTGGTTGAGGTAGAGGGGCAGGTCGTCGTGCAGACCTTCGTGCAGCACAGTGCGGTACAAGCCCATGCGCTGGCGAGGCTTGCCCAGGTCGTACGAGGTCATCCCGGACCACGCCATGTGCAGCGGTAGCTCCACGACGCCCTGGATGGGGCCGTGCAACTCGTCCAGCGACTCCGGCAGACGCCGCCGAAACTTCTCCCTGTACAGCGCGAGGTCCTCAGCGTCCGGGCCCGAGAGGTTCCTCGGCGCGGATGCGGGGTGCTGTGGGCTGGAGGGCATGACTCCATTATGGCCCGGTCGGCGAAGCGGTGCGGGTCATGATGTGGGAGTCGGTGTCGGGAATGAGAGGGGGGTTGCCTCGGGTGAGCTCGTTGGCGCAGGCTGATCCGCCCTGATCGGGAGGGCCGGGCTATCGACCTTGACGCTCGTTTGACGCTGTGGGCGCCCGCATTCAGAGTGATGAGCCGACAAACCGGCTCTGACCTGGCGTTTCCCGTGACACACCCAGGCTGACACCTTTTCGATGACGCACCACGTGGAGTGCGTGGCGATTCTGGAGCCTGCGCACAAAGGTGACTGACCTGCGGGTTCGTGAGCGAGACGCTTGTTCAACGGCGCCAGTGCCAGTGCCGTCCCGCCGACCGTCTCCCTCGCCTTTCCCGTTTCCTGACGTCGACGACGCCGACTCCGGGGCACGAGGGTCCCGGAGTGGCCCGCGCCGCCCCGGATAGACTCGCCCGTATGGCCCGAACGTCCCACGCTGCCGCCGAGGGGAACCCCGGGATGTGGCGGCGCGAGGCCGGTACCGTCGTACGGCGGGCCCTCGCTCTTCCGGAGCAGGCGGCGGCGCGCGGCGCCATAACGGCCGGCTCCCACATACCGCGCGTGCCCACCGAGTGGGCGCCGCACTCCCACCCCTCCCACGAACTCGTCTGGGTCCGCGGGGGCACGGTCACCTCCCGCGTACAGGACCGCGTCTTCACCGTGTCCGAGGGATACGGGCTGTGGATGCCCGCCGGAGTGGTGCACGGAGGGCGGGCCACGGCGGGCGCGAAGTTCCACGACGCCTTCTTCGCCCCCGACCGTACGCCGTTCGCGTTCGGGGAGCCGAGGACGATCACGATGACGCCGCTCCTGGAGTCACTGCTGACCCATCTCGCCCGTACGGATCTCGACGACGCGGCCAGGGCGCGGGCGGAGTCGGTCGTGTTCGACGTGCTCCAGCCGTCGGAGCAGCAGTTCGCCCTGCCGCTGCCGCCCGGCGACGGCCGGATCGACGCCATTGCCGAGGCTCTGCTGGCCGACCCCGGCGACCACCGGTCACTGGAGGAGTGGGCACGGGCGCTGGGCATCAGCGACCGCACCATCACCCGCGCGTTCCGGCAGACGACCGGCCTCTCCTTCGCGCAGTGGCGGCAACTGCTGCGGGTCCACCGCGCGCTGGCGCTCCTCTCCGAGGGCTTCGACGTGATGACGGTCTCCGAGACGCTCGGCTACGCGCAGCCCAGCTCCTTCATCGCCGCGTTCCGGCGGGTCATGGGCACCACCCCCGGGAATGTCCGGAATCCCGTATCGCCTGTCCATAACTCCTGATTGTCGACCTGGCGAGCGGAATATAGCCTTCTCGCAGTTAGGTAACCCTTAGTTGTTGCTCGACGTGGACCGTGCTGCCCGTACGCAGAAGAGTTCGCGGGAGAGTGCGCGGCCCGGCCGGTGACGGCCGGACGGAGGGTGCCGCACACCTCGCCCCTGCGACCACCCGGACTCATCGATGTTCACACGCCCCTCCCGGCACACCGGCCGCCCGGCTGCCGACCCCGCCGCGCCGGTGGCCGCCCTGGGCGGGCACGGACTGGAGCTGAGCCACGGTGGCCGGGCCGTCGTCCACGGCGTCTCCATCGGCCTGGAGCCCGGCCGGGCAACCGCCCTGGTGGGGCCGAACGGCAGCGGGAAGTCCACGCTGCTGCGGGCGCTCTCCCGACTGCACCGGGTGGACGCCGGCCGGGTGACGCTCGGCGCGGCCGAGGGTGAGCCCGAGCGGGACGCGGCGCTGCTCAGCGCCCGCCAGTTCGCCCGCGAGGTCACGCTCTTCTCTCAGTCGAGGCCGGCGCCGCAGGGGCTGACGGTCGCGGAGGTCGTGGCGTTCGGACGCCACCCCTACCGGCGCGGCTTCGCGGGACCGACCGCCGAGGACCGGGCCGCCGTCGACCGTGCCATGGGCGTCACGGGCGTACGGGACATGTCCGGACGGCCGGTCGGCGAACTTTCCGGCGGTGAGATGCAGCGTGTCTGGCTCGCCGCCTGCCTGGCCCAGGACACCGGGGTCGTCCTGCTCGACGAACCCACCAACCACCTGGACCTGCGCTACCAGATCGAGACGCTCGACCTGGTGCGCGACCTCGTCCAGGACCACAACATCGCGGTCGGCGTCGTGCTCCACGACCTCGACCAGGCGTCCCGCGTCGCGGACACGCTGGTCCTCATGCGCTCGGGCCGCGTGCACGCGGCGGGCGCCCCCGTCGACGTCCTCACCGCCGAGAACATCGGCGAGGTCTACGACATCCGGGTCGAGGTCGCCGTCGACCCCCGCACGGGCCGCCTCCGCATCGACCCCGTCGGACGGCACCCCGCCTGACCGGAAAGCCGGCCTGACCGCAAAGCCCGCCTGACGCGGAACGTCCCCTCACTCATCACGCATCACAAGAAAAAGAGGAACCCTCCATGAACCGTGCCCGTCACCTGGCGGCGGCAGCCTCCGCGGGGCTCGTGCTCCTCGCCGCGACGGCCTGCGGCACGACCGACGTCGACGACAAGGCCGAGGCCGCCGGCAGTGCCGGCGCCTCGCCCGCGTCGAAGGACTGCGCCGACGACACGACGACCACCTCGACGGGCCCGGTCTCCTTCAAGGACGGCGTGGGCCGGACCGTGAAGCTCGACAAGCCCGCCGAGCGCATCGCGGTCCTGGAGTGGCAGCAGGTGGAGGACGCGCTGACCCTGTGCGTCACCCCCGTCGCCGTCTCCGACGCGAAGGGGTACAGCACCTGGGTCAGCGCGGAGAAGCTGCCCAGCGGGGTGAAGGACATCGGCACCCGTGAGGAGCCCGACCTCGACACCCTCTACGCGGCCAAGCCCGACCTGATCGTTGTGGAGGCGTTCGCCGCCGACGACGAGACGGTCAAGAAGCTGGAGGAGCGGAACGTCCCGGTCATGGTCACCAAGGGCGCAGACCCGAAGGACCCGATCGGCAACATGCGGAACGTGTTCAGCATGATCGGCGAGGCGACGGGCCGCACCGAGCGGGCGGACAAGGTGCTCAAGGAGTTCGACGATCACCTCGCGAAGGCGAAGCAGCAGGTCACCGACGCCGACCTGCCGACGAAGGACTTCCTGTTCTTCGACGGCTGGCTCCAGGGCGGCAACCTCACCGTCCGTCCCTACAGCGACGGCGCCCTGTTCACGGAGATCGGCAAGGAACTGGGCATGACACCCGCGTGGACCGACGCGATCAACAAGGACCACGGTGACGGCGGTGTCGACCCGTCCTACGGTCTCGCCCAGACCGACGTCGAGGGTCTCACCGCGGTCGGCGACGCCAACCTCTTCTACGCCAACGACGAGGGCGCCGGCGGTTACGTCGAGGCGCTGAAGAAGAACCCGATCTGGAAGACCCTGCCGGCCGTCAAGGAAGGCCGCGCGCACTCCTTCCCGGCGCGGGTGTGGGGCGCCGGCGGCCCGCGCTCCTGCGAGCAGGCCATCGACGCCTACGTCGACGTCCTCGACAAGAAGTAAGTGACACCGCAAGAAGTGAGCGCACCGCGAGAAGCCGGCGCATCGCGAGAAGTGAACGTGTCCGGGATTCCGGCACCCGGCGGGGAACCGCTGCCGCGCACCGAGCGCGGCGGCGGCCCCACCGGGGTCGTGGTCCTCGGGGCGCTCGCCGCCGTGACCGTCCTGGTCGGCATGTGGCACGTCACGCAGGGGACGTCGGGTGTCGGCGTCGGCGACCTGGTGCGGTACCTCCTCGGGGACCGGGACGGCACCGGCGGCGCGCCGGTCGGTGAGATCATCACCGGCTCGCGCCTGCCGCGGCTCCTCGCGGGCGTGGCGGTCGGCTTCGCCCTCGGCACCGCCGGAACACTGCTCCAGTCCGTCACGCACAACGTCCTCGCCTCACCCGACACCCTCGCGGTCACGGCCGGCGCCCACTTCACCCTCACCCTCGTCGCGGTGTTCGGCCTGACCGTCCCGCTGTGGGCGTCGGGCGCCGTCGCCTTCGCCGGCGGTCTGCTCGCGGCGGCGCTGGTCCTGCTCCTCGCGGGCCGCGCCGCGGGCACCGCCGGCACCCGGCTGATCCTCGCCGGATCGGCGATGGCGTTGGCGCTGGACGCGGCGACGGGCACGCTCCTCATCCTGTTCGACCAGAACACGACCGGCCTCTTCGCCTGGGGCAGTGGTTCGCTCGCACAGCTGAACATCGACGCGTCGGTACGCGCGTGGCCGCTGGTGGCCGTAGTGCTGTGTCTCGCCCTGGCCCTGTCCCGGCGGCTGGACGTGATGAACCTCGGTGACGACACCGCGTCCACCCTCGGCGTGCCGATCCGCACCACGCGCGTCACCGCCGTCCTCTGCGCGGTCCTGCTCACCAGTACGGCGGTGACGCTCGCGGGCCCCATCTCCTTCGTCGGCCTCGGCGCCCCCGTCCTGGTCCGCCTGATCGCGAACCGGGTCCGGGCACTGCGCCGGCACCTGTACGCGGTCCCGGCGGCCGGACTGGTCGGCGCGCTGCTCATCCTCCTCGCCGACGCCGTCCTGCGCGCCGTGCAGGGCGCGGACGGCGCCGCCTCCATCCCGACCGGAGTGCCGACCGCGCTGCTCGGCGCGGTCGTCATCGTCGTCCTGGCGCTGCGGTTGCGGGACACCGGCCAGGTCGCACGCGCGGCGCACACGCGGGTCTTCGCACGGTCGCACCGCGCGTACCTCCTCGTCGTGCTCGGCGCGGTGGTCCTCCTCGCGGCCGCGGCCGTCGTAGGGGTGCTGGCGGGGAGCCTCTGGCTGCGTACGGGGGACGTCGTGCTGTGGCTCCAGGGGTCCGCCCCGGACCTCATCGGCATGGCGCTCGACGACCGGGTGCCGCGCGTGACCGCCGCCGTCCTCGCCGGCGCGGCACTCGGACTGGCCGGCTGTGTGGTGCAGGGCGCGGTACGCAACCCCCTCGCCGAACCCGGCATCCTCGGCATCACCTCAGGCGCCGGACTGGGAGCGGCGAGCGTCGTCACGTCGGGCCTGTCCGGCGGACGGACGGTGCTCGTCGTGGTGGCGGTCGCGGCGGGGCTCGCCACGTTCGGGGTGATCGCCCTGCTGTCCTGGCGCGGAGGCTTCCTGCCCGACCGGTTCGTCCTGATCGGCATCGGCTGCGGCTACGGACTCAGCTCCGTCACCACCTTCCTCCTCCTGCGCGCCGACCCTTACAACACGCCCCGCATCTTCACCTGGCTCTCGGGCACCACGTACGGCCGTACGTTCCCCGACGTCCTACCGGTCGCGGTCGCCCTGGCGCTCGCGCTGCCCGTACTGCTCGCCATGCGCAGCCGCCTCGACCTGCTCGCGGTCGACGAGGACACCCCGCGCATCGTCGGCGTCAAGGTGGAGCGCACGCGCTTCCTCGCGCTGGCGATCGCGGCCGTACTCGCGGCGCTCAGCGTGGTCGCCGTCGGCGTCGTCGGTTTCGTGGGCCTCGTCGCCCCGCACCTCGCCCGGTCGCTCGTGGGCGCCCGGCACGGCCGCTCGATCCCGGTCGCGATGCTGCTCGGCGGCGTACTGGTCTGTGTGGCCGACGCCCTCGGCCGTACGGTCGTCGCACCCTCCCAGGTACCGGCGGGACTGATGATCGCGCTGGTCGGCGCACCGTACTTCGTCCGGGTGCTCCGGCAGTCCCGCGCCTGACACCCACTCACCCTTCCCTCACCCTTCCCAGGAGCCCCGGATGCCGACCCAGCAGGAGACGCCGGTCACGAGCGTCGTCGTACCGTTCGAGGCCGGTACGACGGTCGGCCGGCACGAGGTGCCGGAGCGCTGGCACACGGTCGACCGCTCGGCGCACCACCCGCACATCGTGGCCGTCGTGGGGGACGACGGCAGGGAGTGGACCGCCGCCGCGCTCGTGACGGCGCGTCCGCGGACGGCCTACCTGAAGATCGTCGATGCCGTCGGTGACGTACGGGCGGTCGTCGCCGCGGTCGTCGACCATGCCCGCCGCCAGGGCCTGGCGCAGGTCAAGTGGGAAGGCTGGACGGCGAGTCCCGAGGACGCCGCCGCAGCGGGCTTCACCGCACTGCGCCCGCCGCTCGGTCAGGGGCTCGCGCAGGGGGAGGAGACGGCGGGACCCATCACGGGATACGTGCTCTGGTTGGACGACGGGACACCGACCCCGCCCCCGTACTACGGCCAGACCACCCACTTCACCTGCGGTGCCGTCACCGCCCTCGTCGCCCGGGCACATGCCGGCAAGGTGTCCCGGGAGGCACTCGACCGCCGCGCGGAGCTGTCGCTGTGGCGCGACGCGACCAACTTCCCGGCCTGCGAACCCGTCGGACTGGGCGTCGCCGTACGCCGGGCCTGGCCGTCGTCCCCCGTCACGGTCCACCTCGACACCGACAAGCCCGTCCTCCTCGGCCACCTGCCGGAACACGAACAGGAATGGCGCGCGATCCTCCAGCGGACCTCGCGCACGGAGGCGGAGCGGACCGGCGTCCCGGTCGACCCGGACCACCTCCCCATGACCGCGATCCGCGCCGCGGTCGAACGCCGGGAACACGTACTGCTCCTCATCTCGCTCGACGCGATGCTGGGGTTCGACGTACCGCACTGGGTGCTCTGCCACGGCGCCGTGCCGGGCGCCCTCGTGATCGACGATCCATGGGCCAACACGGCGACGGGGGACACCTGGCTCGACGCCCACCTGCTGCCCGTCCCGGACACCGCGCTCGACACGATGTCCACCCACCCACCGGACGACTTCCGCGGCGCCGTGACCATCGCGAGTGCGGCTGACTGACCTCACGACCGCCCGTACACGTCCGGCACTGAGCCCGGCCCCTCGCTGTCCTCGCCGCTCTCGCGCGGGGTGTTGCACCGAAGGCCCTGACCGATCGTTGTCGTCCGGTATTCGGGAGGCAACTACCGGCCGTCGTGTGGGCGCGTGATGATAGTCGGTTACGGGGTCGGCAACGACCGGGAGAACCAGCAGGGCAACCGCCCGGAGACCGGCTGAGGTCGGCGGGCGAGGACACGTGAGGATGCGGATAGTGACCAGTCGTGGGCCGGTGCGCGGGGGACTCCTTGCCACCGCCGTGGCCGGCTCGTTGTGTCTCGGGGCCACCGGTTGCAGTGGGGACGGAGACGAGCAGGCGGCCGACAAGGACATCGCGGGGACGCAACTGTGCGGTGGCGACGCCGTGTCCGCCCAGGCGTCCAAGGCGCTGAAGGTGATCACGGGGTCGTCGCGGTTCGGGACGACGGGGGAGAAGTCCACCGTCGCGCAGGCAGCGACGGATCTCGTCGCGGCGTTTCCGCCTCCCACCGACGGGCGCGACGACATCTGCCGCATCTACACGGCCGACGGTACGCAGGATTTCGCGATCCGAGTCACCTGGGGGCTGGATGACGGCAACTCGACGGGAACCCCGGCCCCGGATTTCACCGTGCTGAAGATGGGGGAGGAGACTCTGGCGGCGGCGAACAGGGCGTCGGTCCTGTTCGCGTGCCGGAGCGACGCATTCCCCAACAGGATGAATGAGGCTCTCGTCGCCATCCGCGTCGAGCGCTGGGGCATGCCGACAGAGCCCGAGGGCGACGTCGAGGCGTTGAAGGACGCCTACGCGACCGTGGCCCACTCCTTCTCACTGGCCATGGCCAAGGAACTTGGCTGCGAGAAGAACGGCGGGCTCCCCGAGCGGCCCGTGCTCGATCCCGCGTAGCCGCCGGTGTACGTGGGGTCTCAGTTGGTCCTGATTTCGCGGACGACCTGCTCCTGAACGTCGGGTGGGCACAGCAGTACGGCCTGGAAGGTGATCTTCTCCTCGCCCGGAAGGTCGGGCTTTCCCGCCCAGAACTTCACGGCGTCGTTCAGGGCGCGAAAGAGGATTTCGCGTTCCTCGGTACTCTCGGAAAGCACGGCGTCGGCGTCGTCGATGGTGAGGAGGAAGTGCTTGGCGCTGATCCAGTGCAGATCGGTCAGGCAGTCCCGCAGAGCATTCCAGTTCCAGCCGAAGTAGTCCGGGAGGCGCAGCGCCTCGTAGAACTGAGTGAACACCCCGTCGGAATCGCGCATTTCCTGTCCTCGCATCCGGGCCGAGTGGATCAGTCCGGTGGGAGGCAGGGCGCGAGCAACGGGGAGCGTGGAATCGTCCGGGATGACACGGACTTCTTCCTCGTGCCGTTCCCACCAGGTGGCGTTGCTCATCGACCGGTCTCCATCACGATGTACGTCTGATAATGGGTCGGAGTGTAGTACGCCGATCCGTCGGACCCGGTCACGATCCTCTCGCCGCCCCATTTGGGGTTGTCGATCGACTGTACGGTGCCCCATTCCGTGTACCGGATCGAATTCCCCTGGCTGTCGAATTCGGGAAGTTTGTAGGCGCCGTTCCTCCCGCTGTTCTCGAATGGCTGGGGGACGGATGGGCCCATGCGTTGGGGACCCGCGCCCTGGGCCTCCACACCGAACTCCCGGATGTCGCGGAGGACCGCCTCGGACTCCGCCGGAACCTTTGTGGGGATCCACCCGCTCAGCTTTGACGTGTCGCCCAGCGTCTGGCCCACTTGGTAGTTCGGCGAGAGACCCAGTGGGTCGGCGCCCGTGTGGGGGTTGTCGACGTAGGTGACCGGGTTGGGCGCGGGTGTGAGGCCGAGGGGGTCCGGAGCCGTGTAGCGGCCGGTCTCGGGGTCGTAGTGGCGGAAGTAGTTGTAGTGGAGGCCGGTTTCGGGGTCGTAGTACTGACCGGGGAAGCGCAGAGGAGTGTAGGCGCTGCTGTCCCGGGACCAGGCCGTGGTGCCCCAGAGCGTGCTGCGGGTGCGCCAGGTGATGTCGCCGGACTCGTCGACCAGTTCGGTGGGGGCGCCGACGAGGTCGGTGACGATGGCGAAGAAGCGCCGGTCGATCTCTTCCTGGCGGGCATCCGCGGTGAGGATACGTTCCGTTTGGGACAGAGGGGTCAGGCCGCGGTGGTCCCAGGTGAGCGCCACGGGGTGGGGCATGTCCTGCGACGCCGTGACCTGCTCGCACAGGGTGGTGCCGTCCCAGGTGAAGCGGACGTCCTCGACGACTGTCTCGCCGTCGGAGGCCAGGCGTTGCTTGGCGGTGCGGCGGCCCAAGGGGTCGTAGCGGTAGCGCCAGCGGGTGCCGTCGGGAGTGAGGACGGAGGTGAGGCGGTCCTCGGCGTCCCACTCGTAGCGCCAGGTGTCGGGTTTGCGGGAGAGGCGGATCTTCTGGCGCAGGGTCACGCGGCCGAGCGCATCGTGTTCGAAGCGCACACCTCCGGCGCGGGTGAGGGAAGTGCCGTCGTACGTCCGGGCTCCCTTGGCCTCCTGGCCGGGATGGGAGGCCGGCCAGGAGGCGGAGACCTGATTGCCGCTCGCGTCGTAGGCGTACCGCTCGCTCCAGTCGTCGGCGGTCACCGCGGTGACGCGGCCGACCGGATCGAGGCCGAAGGTGCGGGTGCCCGACAACCGGTCGGAGACCGCGGAGAGGTGGCCGTCCGCGCGGTAGGTGTAGCTGCGGCTGTTGAGCATGCGTCCGTCGGCGGTCAGGTGCTCGGCCGACAGACGCCCCGCTTCGTCCCAGGCCGAGGTGACGGTGAGGGAGCCGAAGACGCGGGACAGTTCACGGCCTGCCGCGTCATGGGTGAACGTGACCTGATGACCACCCGTGGTGAGGAGGCCCGGGCGACCGGCCGCGTCATGGGTGTACGTGGTGACATGGCCGGTGGGGGTGACACGTCCCACGCGACGGCCCACGGCGTCGTAACGAAAGGTGGTGGCGCGGCCGTCGACGAGCTCCGTCTTGAGCAGACCGCGTCGGTCGTACTGCCGGACCAGGTCGCCGTCCGGGCCGGATGCCTGCAGGAGGCGCCCGGCCGGGTCATAGGCGTAGCTGGTTGCCCGTCCGGCGGCGTCCTTGCGGGTGACACGGCCCAGCTCGTCGTAAGTGAAGGAGACGATGTCACCGCGCGGGTCGATCCGCCTGGTCAACTGACCCGCGGCGTCATGGCGATAGCCGACGGTGCGTCCGTCGAAGTCGGTTTCCGAGACCAGGCGGCCGATCGCGTCGTACCGGTAGCTCCAGCTCAGACCTTGCGGGTTGGTGACACGGGTGAGGCGCAGGGCGGTGTCGTACTCGAACGCGTATCGGGCGCCGTCCGGCTCGGTGCGGGCAGCGAGCAGGTCGAAGTGGGTGTACTCGAACCGGGTCACTCCTCCGGCCGGGGAGGTGTGGGTCAGGCAGTTGCCCTCACCGTCGTAGGTCCACGACTCGCTGGCGCCGTCCGGGGCGGTACGGCGGGCGAGTTGCCCGTCGGCGTTCCAGGTGAGACGGGTGACCTTTCCCAGAGGATCGACCGTGCTGACGAGTCTGTCCAGAGCATCGCGACCCACTCGGGTGGTGCCGCCGGCCGGGTCGGTGACCTCCACCGGCAGGCCCGCGGCGTCGCAGACCACCTGGGTCGTCGCGCCGAGGGAGTCGGTGACGGAGACGAGTCGGCCGGCGTCGTCGTAGGCGTAGCAGGTGGCGTGGCCGGCCGCGTCGGTGGCCCTGATGCGGTTGCCGCGCTCGTCGAATTCCTGGGTGCGGCGCGTGCCGTCCGGCTCGTGGAACTCCACCGGCAGTCCGAGCGGGCCGCGCACGATGCGCGATTCAGTGCCGTCGGGCCGAGTGACCGCGACGAGCCAGCCGTCCTCGTCGTAGGCGTAGACGGTGGTGCGACCGAGTGGGTCCGTACGGGTCAGGAGGTTGCCGTGGGTGTCGTAGGTGAAGCGGGTGGTGTGGCCGAGGGGGTCGGTGGTGGCCAGGACGCGGCCGCCGACGCCGATGAGGTGCCGGGTGGAGTGTCCCTCGGCGGTGGTGAGGGTGGTGGTGCGGTGGCCGGTTTCGGGGGCGGGTTCGGTATAGGTCAGGGTGATCTGGACGTGGCCTGCTTCGCCGCCTTCGGCGATCACGCGGTCGTGGTCGTCGTAGGCGTAGTCGTAGCGGCTGTTGTTGGAGTCGATCCAGGCGGTGACGCGGCGGCGGTCGTCGTAGACGAACGTGGTGGTGGCGCCGGAGGGCTTGGTGACGGTGGTCAGATTGCCGTCCTGGTAGCCGTAGCGCATCAGGAGCAGGTCCGTGCCGTCCTTGCCCGCGCCGGTCAGGGACAAGGCGGTGATCCGGCCGTCGGCGGTGGTCAGCTTCACCTCGCGGCCCGCCGAGTGGACCAGGGCCAGTGGGAGACCGTCGTCGGCGCGGTCGACGGTGATCGTGTGGCCGTTGCGATCGGTGACGGATGTCAGCCAGGCGGTTCCGTCGCAGCCGGGCTCACTGCCGGGCGGAGCGGTGAAACGCCGGACCAGGCCGGTGTCGGGGTCGTCGACCGTGTAGTCGCCGTCGGCGTCACGCGCGAGCAGCGTCCGCGCCCTTCCCGACTCGGGGCGTGTCGGGGCGCCGGGCACCGGATGCGGGTACGTGATCAGCAGGCCGTCGGCGGTGACGTGGACGACGCCCACCGGGTCGATCTGCAGCCGCTCGTCCACCGTAGAGGTCCAGGACACGCCGAGGAACCGGCCCGCTGTGCAGCCCGACTCGGTGCGGCGGGTGAACGCCAGCGGCAGGATGCCCGGGATCCGCACGTCGGTCTGGGGCAGGAACATCCGCCCCGACGCCAGGTCCACCGGGTCCGTGCCGTCCGTGGTGCGCTCGCCGTCGGGACGGTTGTGCGTGCCCTCCGGAGCGTCGTCGACCAGCTTGCGCACCCGGGCGGCGTCGGCGGCGTCCGCGGCGATCCGCACGCCCTTGACCGCGGCGCCGCCGCCCCCGGTCGCGGCCGTCAGCGCGAGATCCGGGATCAACCGGCCGAACCCCTCGGCCGGGTCCTTCATGAAGTCGCTGACCATCTGCTTGCCCGTGCCGACCGGGTCGTTGGCCGCGACCACCAGCCCCGCCGCCAGACTGTTGAGCGACGTCGCGTACTCCGCGGGGTGCGTCAGGTTGTACGGGTCCAGGGGGTTGACGCTGCGGACGAAGTTCAGCAGCCCCGCCGTGCCCTTGATGATGCCGCCGCCGACATGGTCGCCGATGATCTGCAGCTCCTGCAGACCGTCACCGAGCTGCTCGGCGTACGACGGCTTCTCCGGCGCCTTGTCACGCGCCGCGCGGACCGCGCTGCGGGCCGTCTCCGCCGCGGTGTTGCGCTGCTTGCGCGCCTCCGTCAGCAGCTCCTGCGCCTCCTGCATCAGCTTCTTGCCCGGATCGTCGAACGTCGGCGCCGGACAGGGCGGCAGCGTGGACGGGTCCCGCTTGTCCGGGGCCTGCGCGTTGTACCGCTCCACCGCCTTGTTGTAGTCGTCGATCTTCTTGCGGTGGGCGTCCGCCGCCTCCTCCGACGCCTTGACGCCCTCCTTCCACTTGTCGATCGCCGTCTGCGCCTGCCCCTGGGCCCACTCCACGGTCCCGGCGAACGACGCCAGGGCCGCCGCCGCCTCCTCGCAGGCGTCCGCGCCCTTGAACCACTTCGGTGGCTGGGTCCGCACCGCCTTGCGCAGCGCCTCGGCGGCCTCGCCCTTCAACTCCGAGGAGTCCAGCCCCTTCAGGCCTTCCCCCACACTGTCGAACGACGACTGGAAACCCCGCAGCCGCTCAGCGGTCGTCCGGATCTTCGACGCGCTGCCGTAGACCAGCTTCGTCTTGTCCTCGGTCTGCCCGAGATCCATCTCGTCGACCTCGGCACCCATCCGGTTCGCCACCGACCGGGACTGCTCCCGCACCCAGTCCGCACCGGACTCCCAGCCCACGTCGTCCAGCCGGTTCGCCGTCCAGTTACCGGCATCCTCGACCCGGTTGCCGACCCACTCGACACCGTCCTCGACCGCGTTCTCCACCGAGTCCGGCGTGATGTCGCTGATGAAGCCGCCGATACCCACGCTCAGTTCCCCCCGGGCTCACGCTGCTGCGCCTGCTGCTCTGCACGTTCCTCCGGCGACGGACCGAACGTGTCGTCCAACGCCTGGTTCCACTGGTCGTCGGAGACACCGAGCGCCTCGTTGAGCATCTCTGCCCGGCGCCCGCCCTCACCCTCCGTCAGAACGGTGCGGCCGGTGTCCTTCCACGTCTGCGAGATGTCCTGCCCCGCCTGCTCGAACGACTGCGCGCTCCAGTCCGGGTTCAGGTAGTCCGGCGTGAACACATCACCCCAGTCCTGCTGGGTGATCTCCTCCTCGGACGCGTGCGGATTTCCGCCCATCACCGAGTTCACGCCGACCTTCAGCGCGCCCTCGACGTACTGGTCGTGCTCCCACTGCGTGCCCGCGGCCAGACCCAGACGGTTGGCGATCTCGCTCGCATCATGGACCAGGGCCCGCACGCCCCACTCCCAGCGCTCGCAGAGGTCCTCGAAATCCGTCGACAGGCCGTGGTGCCCGGCCTCCATACCGGTCATCGCCAGCTCGGAGAAGCCCTTGCCCATCACCGAGCCCGTGGGGTCACCGATCTCCCCGAGCTGGTCGATCGTGCCGCCGAGCCCCTTGGTGAACTTTGCGACCGCGGCCTTGTCGAACTGCAGGTCCGGCCCGCCCCCGCTCATGCCCGCACCCCCTGGCCCGCGTCGACGGCAGTCCGGTCCGGCACGATGCCGACCACCGGAGGAAAGAACATCGAGCCGTCCTCCGTCGCGATGTCCACCGCCAGCCCCGCCGGCTCACCCAACGACGGCACGATCTCGTCGACGATCCGGGCGCCCAGCAGCGCGGCGTACTCCAGCGACTGCCCGCCGGGCGCATGGTGCAGGCAGAACTGGGCCAGCGCCGTCTCGTCCGTGAAGCCGCAGATCCACCGGACCCCACCCGAACGGGCCGACCACAGGCCCCCGTCGGACGTCGGCACCAGCAGGATCGAGCGCCTCATCTCACCCACCAGCGCCCGAGGGTCGCCGACCCCCGCTCTCCGCTCGGCAATGCGCTGGGTCAATGCCGTCCTGGGCTGCTCCACGGACCCTCCCTCGTCCTCGGTCACTGGTGGCACCGTAGATCAGACGCTTCGGAAGGTCCCAGCGGTTCTCCTGGGGCCACACCGGGGCCTCGCGCGGTCGATGCCACGAGGAGGCGGCGTTTGCGAACGCGGGGCCATGAGAAGGCCCGCGCCGTCAGTGGTGGAAGGCCAGGAGCTTGGCGATGCCGTTGCGCTGGATCTCGGACGTGCCGGTGAGGACGCGGAACATGCGGATCTTGCGGAAGAGGTACTCGATCTCGTTGCCCTGGGTGAGCCCTTCCTTGCCGTGGATCTGCACGGCCTCGTCGAGGATGCGGAAGGCGGACTCGGCGACGAACAGCTTGCACATGAACGCCTCGGCGTGCACCTCGCGCCCCTCGTCCAGAGCGGCCAGAGCGGCGTAGGTCATGGAGCGCGCGGCGTAGAGCTCGGTGGCCATGTCGGCGACCTTGTGCTGGATGGCCTGGAGCATGAGCAGGGGTTGGCCGGCGACCTGGCGGGTGCGGGTGCGGTCCAGGGTCAGCTGGACGGCGCGGCGGGTGGCGCCGAGCACGGTCGGGCAGTGCAGCAGGCGGTTGGTGGTGACCCGGCCGAGCGCGATGCGCATGCCCTTGCCCTCCTCGCCGAGGAGGTTGGCGGCGGGGACGTGGCAGTCGTCCAGGACGATGTCGCTCTCGATGTGCTCGCCGGACATCGGCGTCGCACCGTCCTCGACCCGGCAGCCGGGGCTGTCCAGGTCGACCAGGAAGGCGGAGAACTGCGGCTTGTCGCCCTCCTGTTCGCCGGTGCCGGCCATGCGCGCCACGACGATCGCGAAGTCGGCGAAGGGCCCGGCGGAGGAGAACACCTTGTGCCCGGTCAGCCGGTAGCCGTCGCCGTCACGCACGGCGACCGTGCGCATGGAACGGACGTCGGAGCCCGCGTCGGTCTCGGTGAGGGAGAAGCAGCAGGCACGTTCGCCGCGGATCAGCGGCAGCAGGTAGGTGTCCAACTGGTGCGGGGTGGCGTGCTTGAGGATGTCGCCGGCGCGCAGCGGGCCGCCCATGTCGCCGAGCACGCTGTGCGCGAGGACGCGGCCGCTGGCGCCGATCTCCTCCTTCAGGGCGGCCAGTTGGGAGTACGTGAGGTTCCGTCCTCCGTACTCCTCGGGCAGGTGGATGCCGTAGAAGCCGAGTTCGCGGCTGCGGCGCCAGACCGGTTCGAGGTCCGCGCGGGTGAGGCGGGTGGTGGGGGTGAGGCCGTGCTCGCGTTCGTGGTCGGCGAGTTCGCCGTCGAGGTAGTCGCGCAGGCGGTCCACCAGTTCGGCGGTGTGCGGGTCGGCGTAGGTGGGGCGAAGGGAGAAGGTCACCGTGGCTCCGTGGTACGAGGTGTCAGTTGACGCGGCGGGCGGCGTTCGCCCAGAACGGCTCGCGTACGGCCTTGCGGTCGAGCTTGCCGTTGCGGTTGTGGGGCAGCTCGGTCACGAAGTCGACGGAGCGGGGCTTCTTGAAGCGGTCGAGCCGGTCGACGCAGAAGGCGATCAGGTCGTCGGCGGTGACGGTCGCGTCCGGGTGTCGTACGACGACCGCCTTCACCGCCTCGCCCCACTGTTCGTCGGGGACACCGACGACACACGCCTCCTGGACGGCGGGGTGCTCGTAGAGGGCGGCCTCGACCTCGGTGCAGTAGATGTTGAAGCCACCCGAGATGATCATGTCCTTCTTGCGGTCGACGAGGAACAGATAACCGTCCTCCCGCATCCAGGCGAGGTCCCCGGTGTGCACCCAGCCGTCGCGGAACGTCTCCGCGGACAGGCCGGGTTCCTTCCAGTACTCGCGCACGCAGTCGGGGCCGCGCACGATGACCTCACCGACCTCGCGGGGTCCCCGTTCCCGGCCCGCCTCGTCGACGACGCGTATCTCCGTGTCGTACGCGGCCCGCCCGCACGACTGGAGCAGCTCGGGGTCCTCCTTCACCGCACGGGCGATCTCCTCGCTGCTCAGGGCCGCGACCACACTGGTCGTCTCGCCGAGGCCGTACCCCTGGGCGACGACCGGGCCGAAGAACTCCACGGCTTCCCGCAGGCGCTGGGGCGAGATGGGCGCGCCGCCGACGCGGACGCTCGTCAGGGAGGAGAGGTCGTAGCGCCCGGCGGCGGGGTGGGCGAGGAGCATGTTCACCATGGCGGGCACCAGGAAGGTGGCCGTGATGCGCTCCTTCTCGACCGTCTCCAGGAAGCCCTCGGGGCTCCAGGTGGGCAGGACGTAGGTCGTGGAGCCGCCGAACACCCCGGCCAGCAGGCCCATTCCGGTGGCGTGGGTGATGGGGCCGACGGCGAGGTAGCGGGTGCCGGGGCGAGGGCGGGACTCGTCGGCCATCAGCAGCTTGCGCATGTTGGCGAGGCGGTTGCCGACCGTCTGCACCGCGGCCTTCAGCGCGCCTGTGGAGCCGGAGGTGAAGTTCAGGACACAGGGCTGCGATTCGTCCACCTCGACGCGGAACGGGGTCTCCGCACCCGCGGCCAGCAGGGTGCCGTACGGGACACCGTCCTCGACTCCCCCGTCTCCCTCGTCCAGCGGGACGGGCAGGCAGTCGGTGCCGGCCGAGGCGATCGCGGCAAGGGCGTCCTCGCGGTGCGCCGCGTCGAAGACGAGGGCGCGGACGGGGGCGTAGCGCAGGATGTGCGCGATCTCGCCGCGCCCGAGCCGGGCGTTGATCGGGGCGCGCGTCAACCCGGCCTTGTACAGGGCGAACTCCACCTCGACCAGCTCGCCGCGGTTCCAGGCGAGCGAGGCCACGGCGTCACCGGGGCGCAGACCGCGGGCGGCCAGGGCGGCGGCCAGACGGTCGGTCGCGCGGTCGAGTTCGGCGAAGGTCCAGGAGCGGTTTCCGCACACGAGCGCCGGGGCCTCGGGCCAGTGGCGGGCGCTGCGGGACAGGTAGGTGCCGAGGTTCATGGGGACCTCATCTCGGGTGATGACAGGGATGTAGTAATCGGCGACTGCAGCTACTGGGCAGTCGGGTCGATCGTTTCCATACAGAGTGTTCAGTAAAGGGGGTGGCGTCAAGTATCTCCTACACTGGTCACGCACCGGGCGGGACGAGCGAGGAGGGGCCGATGGGCGAGGACAGGCGGACGAGACGGTCACGGCGAGCCCTGGGGGCGGCTCTGGTGGAACTGGTCCTGGAGCGCGGTTTCACCGCGTTGACCGTGGAGGACATCACCGAGCGGGCGGACGTGGCCCGGGCGACCTTCTACGCCCACTTCCGGGACAAGGAGGACCTGTTCGCCCGGGTGACCGCGGATCTGCTGGCCGAGCTCGGCGAGCGGCTGGCCCCGGCCGTCGCCGACAGCGCGGTCGGCTTCACCGGCAAGCCGGTGCTGGAGATGCTGCGGCACGCGCGCGAGGAGCGCGATCTGTACCGGATCGTGCTGCGGGGCGAGGGGGACGGCAAGCCGCTGCAGATGTTCGTGGACGCGTGCGCGCGGGCCACGGCCGAGGAGTTCCGGGCCCGCGCGGAGCGCAACGCCGTCAGGGCGCGCATCGACCCCGAGCTGCTGGCCCGGGTGTGGGTGGGGGAGCAGGTCGCCGTACTGCGCTGGTGGGTGGAACAGGACGCCCCGTCCCTGCCGGCGGAGGAGGTCGTGCGCATGCTGCTGGACCTGGCGATGCGGGGACGTTACTGGGCGAGCGGCTTCGAACCGTCGGCCTGAGAGCCGGGGCCCGGCTGTCGGGGGTCTGCGTCCGGGTGTCCTGTGGCCGCGCCCGGCTGTCGGGGGTCTGCGTCCGGGTTTCCTGTGGCCGCGCCCGGCTGTCGCGGGCCCTGGCCCGGCCGCCCCGTGTTCAGCCCCAGCCGCCGTGCGTCCCTTTCCGGCCGGATCGTCAGCAGCGCGATCAGCCCGCACGCCAGCATCACGGCACCGGTCAACAGGAAGGCCTGGCTGTACCCGGCGCTCTCCGAGGCGGCCGAGTCCAGCAGGTGTCCGGTCACGAACGGCGCGATCAGCCCCGGCAGGGTGCCCGTCGCCGCGACGATGCCGAACACCGCGCCCCGCTGGAGCGGCGGGACGACGGCCGACGCGGTCATGTAGTGCAGCGGAAAGACGATGGCGTGGCCGCCGAAGGCCACGGCGAGCAGCACCAGATGGGCGCCCTGTGCCTCGACGAACGGCAACGCGGTCATGGCCAGGGCCGCCGTCGCCACCGCCACCCCCTGCGGGACGCCGGTCGACCGGCGGTCCGACACCCCCCGCCGGCGCAGCGCGTCCAGCAGTGGCGGCACCGAGAGCAGCAGCGCCAGGCTGAACGCCGAGATCACGCTGATCAGCGTGGCCCCTTCGCCCGGCGTCATGCCGAGCTCCTCCCGCAGGTAGGCGGGCAGCCAGGCGTGGCTCAGCGACAGGGCCCAGGAAGCGCCGAACGCCCCGGCGATGCTGCCCAGCACCGTGCCGTTGAGCAGCAGGCTCCGGTACGGCAGCCGCCGGCCGCCCGCCGCTGAGACCGCCGTCCCCGTCTCGCCGTACGGGCCGTCGTGTCCCACCCGCCACCACACCAGCGCCCACACCAGGCTGACCACGGTGAGGACCAGGAACGCGGACCGCCAGCCGAAGGCGGTGATCAGCCCTGTCACGACCGGCGCCGCCACCAGCGTGCCCAGCGCCGCGCCCCCGATCTGCAGCGCCGAGGGAAGCCCCCGCCGGTCTGCCGGGAACCACTTGTACAGCGCGTGCATGGACATCGACGCGGCGGGCCCCTCGGCCGCCCCGAGCAGCACCCGTCCCGCGACCAGTGCCGGCACCGACGCCACGAACAGCACGGGCAGTTGGGCCACCGCCCACAGCACGGCCATGGTGAACAGCAGCACCCGGCTGGAGATCCGTGCGGAGACGATCAGCCCCGAAAGGCTGAACAGCAGCGCGTACGAGCTGGAGATCAGCCCGTACGTGCTGTTGCTGATGCCGAGCTCGTCCATGATCGGCACGGCCGCCAGCCCCAGCACGGACTTGTCGGCGTAGTTGACCAGCATGAACGTCACGATCATCGCGGCGATCAGCCATGCGTGCCGCCCGCCGGACTCCTTGGGGCGGGAGGACGCGACGGCGGTCTCCCGGGGCGGCGCGGACGAGGACGGTTCGGCCATGGGCACTCCTGCGGCTCAGGGGAGAGGGGGAGGGTGCGGCGGCGGGCGCGTCCGCGGCGCGGACGTGACAAGGCAGGACACCCTCTGTCTCCGGATGTCGAACAGGTTGTACGTTAACGGCACCATTGTTCGAGTCTCTTGCCCGACGGAGTTGAAATGACCGACACGGAAGCCCGGCTGAGCGACCTCCAGTGGACCCGCGGCTACACCGACCCCGACTGGATCCGCCGCTTCACCTCCGCCGGCCGCGAGCTCGCCCCGAGCCGCCGGGTGTGGCGCGGCCCCGCCCCCGCCCGAGCCCTGCCCGCCCAGCCCGCCGACCTGGGCGCCTTCGACATCGGCGGCACCACGCTCACCCTGCCGGAGCTGTTCGCGGCGGCCCACACGGACGCGTTCCTCGTGCTGCACCGCGGCACCGTCGTCCACGAGGCGTATCTGCACGGCACCGAACCCCACACCCCGCACTTCAACGCCTCGGCGGCCAAGTCCTACGTCGGCCTCCTGGCGGCGATGCTGGCGCACGACGGCCTCCTGGACCGCTCGGCCCGTACGTCCGCCCACGTCCCCGAACTCGCCGGAACCGCCTTCGGCGAGGCCCGGATCGAGGACCTGCTGCACATGGGCACCCAGGTCGGTTACGCCGGCCGCCCCTACGACAAGGCTCGTGAGGCCCAGCGCTACCACGCCGTCATCGCACCCCAGTTGCGCCCCTTCGGCTACAACGGCCCCACCACCATCCGCGAACACCTCCTGACCGCCCGCGCCACCGGACAGCCGGGCACCGGGTTCCGCTACGAGAACGGCAATGTCGAGGCCCTCGCCGAAGTCCTGCGCCGCGTCACCGGACTGAGCACCTCTGCCCTGCTGAGCGAACTCGTCTGGTCCCGGACCGGCGCCGAGGAGGACGCGTACTACATCCTCGACGGCGACGGCGTCGAGGCGGCCTGCGGCGGCTTCAGCGCGACGGCCCGCGACGTGGCCCGCCTGGGGGAGATGCTGCGCTGCGGCGGCGCGGTCGGCGACCGGCAGGTCGTACCGGAGGAGGTGGTCAAGTCCATCACCGGCGGCGTCCCCGACGGATACCCGCGCCGCGTCCGCTTCCCCGCCGCACCCCCGACCTCGCCCGCCACACTGTCGTACCACGACCTGTGGTGGATCCTGAACGACCCGTACGACTCCTACATGGCCAGCGGTATCCACGGCCAGCGGCTCTTCGTCTCGCCCGGTCTCGACCTCGTCGTCGTCCACTTCGGCTCCCAGGTCGTCTCGCCCGCCGTGCCGGTCGCCCCGCTCGTCCAGGCGTTCCTGCGGATCGGGACGCACCTGGCGGGCCTGGGCTGACCGCGAGTCCGGGAGCTTTCTGTGAATCGGGCCGCCACGCCCCCGACAAGTCCGTCCGCTCCCGCCGGAGGCGGCCGGAACTCTCAGAAAGCTCCCAGGATCTCTCCGGGCCCGGTCAGAGAGGGCTGACAGCGTCGGGGCCCAGACGTTCTGTGAGCCCCGACCCGACTTGGAGCCCTTTCCGTGGCGACATTCCTCTCCCGGCTGGGCCGGTTCTCCTTCCGGAGGCGCCGGCTGGTCGCACTGCTGTGGGTGGTACTGCTCTTGGGAGCGGGGGTGCTGGCCGGCCGGGCCCCCGCCGCGCCTCCCAACGACTTCTCCATGCCCGGCACCGAGGCCCAGCAGGCCTACGACCTGTTGGAGAAGGACTTCCCGGAGCTGAAGGCCGACGGAGCGAGTGCCCGAGTGGTGTTCCGTGCCGAGGACGGCAAGGTCACCGACCCCGAGACGCGCGGGGCGATCGGGGAGACGGTCCGCGCCCTCGGTGAGGATCCGCAGGTCGCCCGGGTCACCGACCCGTTCGCCACCCGGTCCGTGAGCCAGGACGGCACCACCGCCTACGCGCAGGTCTCCTACGACGTCTCCGCCTCGGCGCTGGCGGAGGAGTCCCGCACCGCGCTGCGGGAGACCGTCCAGCAGGCCGCCTCACCGGAGCTGGCCGTCGAGACGGGCGGCAACGCCGTCGACGCCATGGCCGCCGGTCACTCCTCGGAGGCCCTGGGTCTGGCGGTGGCCGCCGTGGTGCTCGTCATCACCTTCGGCTCGCTGCTCGCGGCAGGGCTGCCGCTGCTGACCGCCGTGCTCGGCGTCGGCATCGGTGCACTGACCATCCGGGTGCTGGCCGAACCGCTGGGCCTCGGCTCCACGACGACCAGCCTCGCCGTGATGATCGGGCTGGCGGTCGGCATCGACTACGCCCTGTTCGTGGTCTCCCGCCACCGCGCCGAACTCGCGCGCGGCCGCAGCCGCGAGGACGCCGCCGCGCACGCGGTGGGCACCGCCGGATCGGCGGTCGTGTTCGCCGGGCTCACCGTGGTCATCGCCCTCGCGGGCCTGGCCGTGGTGGGGATCCCGATGCTGACGCAGATGGGCCTCGCCGCGGCCGGCACGGTCGTCGTCGCGGTGCTGATCGCCGTCACCCTGATCCCCGCACTGCTCGGTCTCTGCGGCCGTCGGATCGGACCGGCCCGACCGCGGCGCAAGAGCCCACGACGGCAGGCCATGGGCGTGCGCTGGGCCCGGTTCGTCGTCCGCCGTCCGGTCGCGGCCCTCCTCGCCGGCGCCGCGTTCCTCGGTGTGGTCGCGGTTCCCGTCGCCTCCCTGGAGATGGGCCTGCCCGGCGACGACAGCAAGCCCGTCTCCACGACCCAGCGCCGGGCCTACGACATGATCGCCGAGGGCTTCGGCCCGGGCTACAACGGCCCGCTCACGGTCGTCGTCCGGGCCGACGGAGACGGCAGCGCCGAGCAGGCCGCGCGGCGCGTCACCGGGCAGATCGACGGACGCCAGGACGTCGCCGCCGTCGGGCAGCCCCGGCTGAGCGCGTCCGGCGACACCGCCGTGCTGAGCGTCGTACCGGCCGCCTCCCCGAGCAGCACGCAGACCGCCGACCTGGTGCACGCCCTGCGCGAACCGGCGCTCGCCGAGGACAGCGACGCCCAGGTGCTCGTCACCGGTACCACCGCGATGAACGCGGACGTCTCGCAGAAGCTGTCCGACGCGCTCGTGCCGTACCTGGCCCTCGTGGTCGGTCTGGCGTTCGTGCTGCTGATCGCCGTCTTCCGCTCGCTGCTCGTCCCGCTCAAGGCGGCGCTCGGCTTCCTGCTGTCGGTGCTGGCCGGGCTGGGGGCGGTGGTCGCGGTCTTCCAGTGGGGATGGCTGGGCTCCGTCCTCGGGGTCACGGAGCCGGGGCCGATCGTGTCGATCATGCCGATCTTCATGGTCGGTGTCGTCTTCGGCCTCGCCATGGACTACGAGGTGTTCCTGGTGACCCGGATGCGCGAGGCGTACGTCCACGGGCGGTCGCCGAAGGACTCCGTGGTCAGCGGGTTCGAGCACAGTGCGCGGGTGGTGACCGCCGCCGCGGTGATCATGATCTCGGTGTTCGCCGCGTTCCTGGGCTCCGAGGAGCAGATCCTCAAGACGATCGGCTTCGGGCTCGCCGCCGCCGTCCTCTTCGACGCGTTCGTCGTCCGCATGACGCTCGTCCCGGCGGTGCTGGCCCTGCTCGGCCGGAGCGCCTGGAGCCTGCCCGGGTGGCTGGACCGGTTGGTGCCCGACCTGGACGTGGAGGGAGAGCGGCTGGAACGGTCCCCGAGCGGTGTCACAGCCGAGGCGAGCGGTGCCGAGCCCGTCGGTGCGGCCGCGGGCCACGTCCCCGGCAACTGAACCCCGTCCCCCCGCTCGGAGGAGCCTGCCCATGTCCGCATCGCCGTCCCGTCCCTCCCCTCCCGCGTGGCGCCACGCCCTCGAAGGTGCCCTGGCCGCCGTGGCCGCCCTCGTCACCATGGCCGCCACCGCCTGGGCGGCCCTGACCCTCCTTGGCGCCGGCGCCGTCGCACCGGTCTCCCGCCTGGTGCCGACGCTGGTGAGCCTGGCCGTCGGCGGCCGCGTCACCCTGGAGTCGGCCACCGAGTCCGCCCCCGCCTCCGACGGTGGGGGCCTCGGCGGGCTGCTCGGCGGGGGCGGCGGCCTGAGCCTCGGGCTGGCCGGTGAGGTGGCGCTGACGCCCCTGACGCTGACCTTCCTGGGTGCGGCCGTCCTGGCGACCGCGTTCTTCCGGCCCCTGCGCCGCAGGGCGCGGCCCACCCCGGCGATGCTGTGGGCGCGGTGCGGGGGCGCGCTGGTGACCACGGTGGCCCTGCCGGTCTGCGCCGTCCTGGCGCGGGGCACGGCCCGGCTGCCGGAAGGCGTGAAGGACCGCATCGGCGAACGTGCCGGGTCGGGCCGGGCCGGGGGGTTCGGGGGCGGGGGCGGCGGTGGTCTCGCCTCGGGGCTGTCCTCGGTGAGCTTCCGGACCGACGTCGTCGCCACCGCCTTCCTCGGCCTCCTGGGCGTGGCCGCCGTCCTCGCGGTCGGCTGCCTCGCCGCCCGCCGGACGGCACTGCCGCGCCCCCTCGCCCTGGCCCGGCCCAGGCTGAAGTGGAACGCCGTCATGTCCACCCTGACGGGCACCGCGTCCGTGCTGTGCTGTGCCGCCCTGGCCGTCGGCGTCCTCGCCGGGGCCGCGGCGCTGACCGGCCGGGAGCAGGCCGCCACGGCCGCGGGTGCGCTGCTGCTCGCCGGTCCCAACCTGATCGCCGTACTGCTCACCGGCGGGACGGGCACCTCGTGGGAGGCGGGGGTGCGGCGGCTGCAGCCGGAGGGCGGCGGGATGCTCGGCATGCTCGGCGCGGGGGCGCAGGACGACACGGCGGGCGCGGACCGGTCCGTGGACCTCGGACAGTGGGCGGGAGCCGGCGTACCGCTGTGGGTGATCGGACTGCTGCTCACGCTGCTCCTGGCGTTGATCGCCGGATACGTCGCCGCCGCCCGCACCCCGGCCCGCACCCCGCGGGAGGCCGCCGACTCCCTCCTGGACCGGCACACCGACACGGCCCTGCGCACGGGCATCGCGGTCGGCGTCGCGACGTTCCTGCTCCCCTTCCTCGCGCGCGGCTCACTGCGGATCGGCGTCAGCCTCATGGGCAGCGAGATGGGCGGCCTCGCTGCCGGGCTCGACGCCGGCCCCCGGCTGTCCGCGCTCACCGCGTTCGTCGCGGCGGCCCTCGCCTCGTACGGCGGCAGCCGCCTGCACGGCCGACGGGCCCGGCGCCGGGAACAGCAGACGGGCGGGTCCACCGCCGCGCCCTCACGTCCGGCGCGGTCCTCTCAGCGCCATGTGATCTCCTGAGAAGACGTTGAGCAAGGCCCGCGAGAAGAGCGGCACCGTGGCATCCCGGAAGGCGGCGAACCACGACCATGGCGGCACCGACACACCCCCCGCGCCCCGCCGACCGCGCCGACCACCTGCTCGTCGTCGACGACGAGCCCACCGTCCGGGAACTGCTGCGCACCGCCCTGCGCTACGCCGGCTTCGACGTCGACGCCGCCGCGACCGGCCGGGAGGCCATCGACCTGGCCGCACGGCGCACTCCGGATCTCGTCCTCCTCGACGTCATGCTCCCGGACATGGACGGCTTCGAGGTGATCCGCCGGCTGCGCGCCCAGCCCCGCTCACCACTGCCCGGCCGGGGCGGCGACGTGCCGGTGCTCTTCGTCACCGCACGCGAGGACCGCCAGGACCGGCTGCACGGACTGCGCCTCGGCGGCGACGACTACGTCACCAAACCCTTCGACCTCGAGGAACTGATCGCCCGCATCCAGGCCGTACTGCGCCGCACCCGGGGCGAGTCGCCGGCCCGCCTCACCGTCGGCGATCTGCACCTCGAACCCGACAGCCACCACGTCACCCGGGCGGGCCGGACCGTGCGGCTGTCCCCGACCGAGTTCCGGCTGCTGCACTTCCTGGTCGCCAACGCGGGGCGGACCATGACCAAGAACCAGATCCTGGACAGCGTGTGGGAGTACGACTTCGGCGGTGACCCCAGCATCGTCGACACCTACATCAGCTATCTGCGCCGCAAGGTCGACACAGGAGAGCCCAAACTCATCCACACCGTCCGCGGCGTCGGCTACGTCATCCGCGAGCCCCGGCCGTGAAGCGCCCCCGCCCGACCTCACCCATGACATGGCCGGGCCGGCTGTCGCTGCGCACCCGCCTGCTGTGCCTGTCCGTGGCCCTGGTCGCCGTCGGCCTCCTCGGCACCGGTCTCCTCGTCACCACCGCCCTGCACGGCTACCTCCAGGACCGGGTCGACGACCGGCTCGCCCTGACCGGGCGGATCGCCGCCCGGCTGACACCCCCGGCCGGCACCGACACCCCGCCGAGTGTGCAAGCCCTCGGCGTCCTCGGCGACACCACCGTCACCTACGTCGACGACACCGGCGCCACCCGCAGGACGTTCGACGCGAGCACCGCGCCCCCGGGCGGCGGTCCCGTCCTTCCCCACCTCGACCGCGCGGCCGTCCTCGCCCACGACGGCCGGCCCTTCACCGTGCCCGCCCACGACGGCGAGCACAACTGGCGGGTCATCGCCCTGAGCCGGCCCGCCCGGACCCTCCCGCCGGACCCCACCGCGACCGGGGGAGCCGCCGTCGTCGCCACCTCGATGGAGGAGGTCGACCGCACGATCACGAAGACCCGGAACCTCTCCCTGTCCGCAGGCGTCGCCCTGCTGGCGGTCCTGGGGATCGCCGGCTGGTTCGCGGTACGTTCCGGGCTGCGCCCCCTGACCAGGATCGAGGAGACCGCGACCGCCATCACGTCCGGCGACTACTCCCACCGCGTCCCCGAACCGGCCAACCCGCACACCGAGGTGGGACGCCTGACCACCTGCCTCAACCAGATGCTGGAACGGATCGACACGGCCTTCCGGGCCCGCACGGAGGCCGAGGCGAGAACCCGTCGCTTCTTCGCCGACGCCAGTCACGAACTGCGTACGCCGCTCGTCGGCATCAAGGGCTACACCGACCTGTACCGCATGGGCGCCACGCCCACCCGCGAGGACGTCGACCGGACGATGACCCGGATCGCGGCGGAATCCGAACGCCTCACCCGGCTCGTCGAGGAGATGTTCCTCCTCGCCCGCCTCGACGAGGACACCCAGGGCGCGGGCACCCACGGCACGCGCAGTGCCCGGGAACCCGCCTTCGACCTCGACCTCGCCCCCATGGACCTGCGCACCCTGGCAGCCGACGCCCTCCGCGACGTACGCGCCCTGGACGCCACCCGCCCGGTGACGCTGACCGGACCCGGCGGGGGGAAACCCGCCACCGCCCCCACCCATGCCGATGAGGCCAGACTGCGCCAGGTCGTCACCAACCTCATCGGCAACGCCGTCACCCACACCCCTCCCGGCACTCCCCTCCGGATCGGTGTCGGCACCGTCGGCCCCCACGCCGTCCTGGAAGTCGCCGACCAGGGCCCCGGCCTCTCCGCCACCGAACGCGCCCGCGTCTTCGACCGCTTCTACCGCACCGACGACTCCCGCACCCGCGCCACCGGCGGCTCCGGCCTCGGCCTCGCCATCGCCCACGCCCTCGTCACCGCCCACGCCGGCCGCATCACCCTCGACACCGCCCCCGGCCGGGGCTGCACCTTCCGCATCCTGCTGCCCCTGTCCGACCCGCCCACGGCCTGATCACGTCGTCAGGGAGTGCGGAAGCCTCGGAAGGTCACCTGTCTGCGGGACTCGAAGCCGAGCCGCTCGTACAACGCGATCGCGCGGTCGTTCGTCTCGGCCACGTGCAGGAAGGGACGTTCGCCGCGCGTCAGGATCCGGGTGGCGAGCGCCCGGACCAGGCGGGCGGCGTGACCCTGCCCACGGGCGTCGGGAGCGGTGCAGACGGCGCTGATCTCGGTCCAGCCCGGCGGTCGCAGCCGCTCTCCTGCCATCGCCACCAGGGTGCCGTCGACCCGGACACCCAGGTAGGTGCCGAGTTCGTGGGTGCGCGGCCAGAAGGGGCCCGGCTCGGTCCGCGCGACGAGGTCGAGCATCTCGGGCACGCTGTCCGCGCCCAGTGCGACCACGCCGGTGTCGGGTTCGGCACCCAGGGGGCCGGGGTGGCCGTCGGTGGGCCAGATCAGCTGCCGGCCCTCGAGACCGAAGACCGGCTCCCAACTCGGCGGCGGGACGGCCGGGCAGCTGAACATGTCGGCAAAGGCGCCCGGACCGAGCAACGCGGCAAGATCGGCCCAGTCCGCTGCGTCCGGATCGGCGGGCACGGCGGAGAAGGTCGCCACGTCCGCGAGGTAGGTGGCGGCCCGGCCGCGGCGGCGGGCGAGATGCGCGTGCCGACTGCCGAGCGACCGACCCACCGGGTCGTCGAGTACCGGATCGTCGTCGGTGAGCACCGTGCTGTTCCCTTCCTGGTGGGCGCGATGGTGGGGACTCAGGGCTGGGACGTGGCGACCTTCAGCCCGAGTCCGATCAGTACGGTCCCGGTGACACGGTCCATGCCACGGCGTACGGCCGGCTTCTCGAAGACGGCTCGGGCCTTGGCCAGCAGCAGGACGTATCCGCCGAGCCAGACCGCGGTGAGCAGGGTGTGGACGAGGACCAGCAAGGCCATGCCGGTGTGGGGAGGCATCCCGGTGGGGGCCAGCGTCGGCAGCAGTCCCGTGTAGAAGACAGCGATCTTGGGATTGAGGACGTTGCTCACCAGACCGGTCCGCCAGGGGTTGCCACGAGGCGGCGCAGGGGCCGCCGCCGGTGACTGCGAACGGTTGCGACGACTCCGGAGCAGCGCCTGGGCCCCGAGGAAGACCAGGTAGACGGCGCCGGCCAGTTTGACCACCGTGTACGCGGTGGCGGGCGCGGCCGGGACGGCGGCGAGACCGGCCACCGCGAGCACGCCCCAGACCAGCAGTCCCGCGGTGATCCCGCCCACCGTCCGTAGTCCGTCCTGCCGGCCGGAGGCGACGGCCCGCTTCGTCACGACGGCCATGTCGGGCCCGGGCACCATGGTCAGCACGGGCAGGACACGATCGCGGTCACGAACTGTATGAGCATCGTCCCAGTCTCACACCCGCAGCGGCGTCCCCGGTCCGCAGCCCCGCCGGTGTCGAGCCCGCCGTCGCGGGCACTCCGAGGGCCATGAGCCGCGCAGCGGAATGATCATCCGGCCGTCGGCCTGACCGCACGGTCACCGCGGCAGTGCGGGACGAACTCCGTGTCACCCGGACAGGCTCTCCGTCACCCGGACACTTTCTCCGTCACCGTCGGCCCGGTCAGCAGCCACGCTCCGGTGACCGGGTCGCCCGCCCTGTCACGTACCGCCCCTGGTCGAGTCCCGCCGCAACAGCGTCGCGGGCACCAGGCGGTGCTCCGGCGCGGCGTCCGGGGCGGGCGGCGCCTGGATGACCCCGATCAGCAGCTCCGCCGCCTGCTTGCCGATCTCTTCGGGTGCCAGGTCGAGTGCCGTGAGCGCCGGGCGGGCGCTGCGCGCGAACTCGCCGTCCGCGCCCACCACGATCTGTACGTCCCCAGGCACCGAGAGGCCGAGTTCGCGGCAGACGGCGAGGGTGGCGAAACCGAACTTCTCCATCACCACGTACAGGGCGTCGGGACGGTCCGGGCGGGTGAGCAGACGGCGCGCGGCGTCGGTGGAGTCGGTGCCGGGCTCGGCGCGGTCCACGAGCACCGGGTTCCCGGTGCGCGCACACCAGTCGCGGTAGGCGCGGGCCGCGTCCTCGTCGTAGGACTGGCCCGTCGAACCCGTCAGGAGGCCGATCCTGCGGGCGCCCGTGGACGCCAGGTGGTCGAAGGCGGCGACGGCGCAGGTCGACAGTTCGTTGTCGACCCAGGGAAAGGCGTCCCTGCGGGACAGGTCGCGGCCGGTGGTGACGACGGGGACGCCCATGGCGGACAGCCGGGTCAGCAGCGGGTCGTCGGTGAGCGGGTCGATGACGATGGTCCCGTCCAGCGGCAGCGAGTCGAAGGGGCGGCCGTCCAGTGACGGCGGGACGAGCACCAGGGAGTAGTCGTGGGCCATCGCCGTCCACGTCGCGGCGTTCACGATCTTCACGAAGTACTCGATGTCGGTGACGCCGCCCTCGACGGCGGTGCGATGGGTCAGGCCCAGCAGTCCGGTCCGGGCGCCGCGTAGTCCCCGGGCGTTGGGGTTGGCGCGGTAACCGATCTCCGCGGCGACGGCGAGGACGCGCTCGCGGGTCTCGGCGCCGACCCTGCCCACCCCGTTGAGCGCGTGCGAGGCCGTGGTGACGGAGACTCCGGCGCGGCGGGCCACCTCGCGCAGGCCGCCCCCCTTGACAGCGCCCGATGGGCGGGACGACGACGCGCCGCCCCGCTGGGGCTCTGTGACGTCTGGCATGGCCGCGAGCTTACCGGTTGACTGCCAAAACGTTTGGGCAGTACGGTCCGGAGCGTTGCCAAAACGTTTGGGCAGTTCGGTACGGACCATTGCCAAAACGTTTGGGCACCTGTTCGGGCGGCCGACCGGGCCCTCGCGTCCGTACCGTCGCCGCCCCGCACACCGCCGTGCATCACCCGGCTCGTACCGGGTTCCCGTACACCCGTGTCCCGTCTCCCCAGGCCGGGACGCCAGTCCGCGAAGGACACTGCCGCCCATGGCCGAGGCCACCTCCACCGCTCCGCCCGGAACCTCTCCCGACGCCGGCGCGCCGACGTCCGTCTTCACCGTCGAGCAGCGCGGCATCGACGCCGTCCCCGACGCCGAGCGCCAGGGCGGTCCCGGCCGCCTCTTCGGCCTGTGGGCCGGGACCAACACCACCGTCTTCACCGTCGTCTACGGCGCCCTGGTCGTCTCCTTCGGCCTGTCCTTCTGGTACGCCGTCGCGCTGATCGTCGTCGGCAACGTCCTCGGCTTCACCGTCACCGGGCTGACCAGCCTGCAGGGACCGCGCACCGGCACGTCCACGCACTCCGTCTCCCGCGCCGCCTTCGGGCCGCGCGGTGGAAAGCTGCCCGCGCTGCTGAGCTGGGTGATGCTGGTCGGCTTCGAGGCCGGCGGCATGGTGCTGATCGTCCTCGCCGGGCTCGCGCTGCTGGAGCAGGCGGGCGTCGGTACCGGAACCCCCGTGAAGCTGCTGGTGATCGCCGCCGCCGCGGGGCTGCAGATGCTGCTGCCGCTCGCGGGCTACCACCTGATCATGAAGGTCCAGAAGTACTTCGCCTGGATCTTCGCCGCGATGTTCACCGTCATGGCGTTCCTGGTCTTCCCGAAGGCCGACTTCGGCGCCCACGGCAGCGCGCCCTCCCTGGTGACCGTCTCGCTGGTGCTCGCCATGGTCACCGCGTCGGGCGGTCTGTCCTGGGCGGACATGGGCAGCGACTACTCGCGCTATCTGCCCGCCGGCTCCGCGCCCCGCAAGGTGTTCGCCTGCGCCGCGCTCGGCGGCATGGTGCCCAACATCCTGCTGCAGATCCTCGGCGCGGCCGTCGCCACCGCCACCACGAACGCGGCCGACCCGATCTCCGGTCTGCCCGAGGTGCTGCCCGGCTGGTTCATCACCCCGTACCTGCTGCTCGCGATCGTCTCGCTGCTCGCGGTCAACACCACCGACATGTACTCCTCCGGCCTGAACCTGCTGGCCGTCGGCATCCCGGTCAAGCGCTGGATGGTCGTCTTCATCGACCTGAGCCTGTGCACGGGCATCACCCTGTGGGCCGTGTTCTCCGCGGACTTCTACACGTTGCTGTCCAACTTCCTCAGCCTGATCGTCCTCTGGCTCGGCCCGTGGGCCGCCGTCTACCTCACCGACTGGGCACTGCGCCGCGGCCGCTACGACGTCCCGTCGCTGTTTCCCCGCGAGACCGGGCGCGAGGGCGTCTACTGGCACAGGGGCGGCGTCCGCCCGGCCGGTCTGATCGCCGTCCTGCTCGGCTTCGTGGCCGCGGTCCTCTGGGTCGACTCGACGGTGTTCGTCGGGCCGCTGTCCGAGGCCGCCGGCGGCCTGGACCTGTCGGTGTTCGCGGGCGCCCTCGTCGCGGGCGTCGCCTACTGGCTGCTCGCCCGCCACACCGTCCGCGCCGAGGCCGAGCTCGCCCCGGCCGCCTGAGACCTCCCCTTCCGCCTCCCTTTCGTACGCGCCTGGAGCGAACCTTCATGAACCACCCCACCCTCCGCGACCTCATCGACGCCTCCGAGGGTGTCGTCAAGGCCGACCGGATCATCAAGGGCGGACAGCTCGTCAACGTCTGCACCGGCGAGATCTACCCGGCCGACGTCGCCATCACCGGCGACCGGATCGCCGCGACCGGTGACGTCGGCACCTACGAGGGGCCCGACACGGAGATCGTCGACGCCACCGGCAAGTACCTCACCCCCGGCCTCATCGACGGCCACCTGCACCTGGAGTGCTCCAAGCTGTCGGTGACGATGTTCGCCGACGCCGCCGTGCGGTTCGGTACGACGTCCGTCGTCTCCGGGCTCGACCAGTTCCTGGTCGTCGCCGGTCCCGAGGGCGTGCGCGAGGCGCTCCGCGAGGCCGACGCCGGCCCCATGAAGATCTTCTGGGGCGCCCCGTTCAAGACGCCGTACACCCTGCCGGAGACGACCGTCGGCTTCACCTTCGGGCCGGACGACCACGCCGAGGCGCAGCAGGGGGCCGACTGCTTCGGCGTGTGGGAGACGGTCGCCGAGTTCGTCCTCAACCGCGACGAGAAGGTGCTGCGCGCCCTCGAACTCGCCCACCGCAACCGGCTGCCGATCTTCGGCTGCGCCCCGATGGCCGCGCAGACCACCATCAACGCCCTGTCGGCGGCGGGTGTCCGCCTCGACCACGAGAGCTACACGGCCGAGGAGGCGCTGGCCAAGCTGCGCGCCGGCATGTCGCTCCTCATCCGCGAGTCGTCGGTGGCGCACTTCATGAACGAGAACGTGCGCACCGTCACCGAGTTCGGCGCCCAGTCCCGCCGCGTCGGCTTCTGCACCGACGACATGCACGTCGCCGACATCCTGCGCGAGGGCCACCTCGACAAGCTGGTCCGCATGGCCATCGAGGCCGGCGTCAAGCCGATCGAGGCCATCCAGATGGCGACGCTCAACTGCGCCGAGATGTACCGCATCGACCACCTCGTCGGCTCGATCACGCCGGGCCGCTACGCGGACGTGCTGATCGTCGACTCGCCCGAGTCGTTCCGGGTGGAGCGGGTGTTCGCGCGCGGCGAGCTGGTCGCCGAGGGCGGCCGGACCCTCCGTGCCCCGCAGGCCCCCGAGCGCACCCCGGCCCTCTCTCCCGCCTTCCGGGTGAAGCCGCTGACGCCGGACGCCGTCGGTGTCGCCGCCGAGGGCGACGAGGCCCGCGTCCTCGTCGTCGAGATGGACCGCACGGTGCCGTTCGTGCGCAAGGGTGTCGAGATGACGCTGCCGGTCGAGGGCGGTACGGTCCGCGCCGACCTCGCGCAGGACGCGCTGTATGTCACGGTCTCCGAGCGCTACGGCAAGCGCGACGGCGCCACCGCCACCGCCATGGTCAACGGCTTCGGCCTGCGCTCGGGCGCCATCGCCTCCTCCGCCGCCCCCGACGACAACAACATCGTCTGTGTCGGCGCCGACCGCGCCGACATCGCCCTCGCCGTCAACCACCTCGCCGAGCACGGTGGCGGCCAGGTCGTCGTCGACGGCGGCGAGATCAAGGAGTTCCTCCCGCTGCCGGTGGCCGGCATCGTCGCCGACCTCACCCCCGAGGAGATGGCCGCCGCGGAGGACCGCCTGGAGGCCGCCGCCCGCGAGCTCGGCTGCACACTCCCCTCCGCCTTCGGCTACTTGATCTTCCTGGAGATCACCGCCATCCCCGAGTACGCCGTGACCGACCTCGGCGTCGTCAACTACCACACCCAGGACGTCGTCGACATCCTGCAGCCTTCCGCCGCCCACTGACGCCGCCCGAACGAGGAGTTCACCCATGACCGCCGCCGTCGACGCGTTCATCGCGGGCCTGCCCAAGTGCGAGCTGCACCTGCACATCGAGGGCACGCTCGAACCCGGTCTGAAGTTCGCCCTCGCCCAGCGCAACGGCATCGAGCTGCCGTACGCCGACGAGGCCGCGCTGCGCGCCGCGTACGACTTCAACGACCTGCCCGGTTTCCTCTCGGTGTACTACGAGGGCATGACCGTGCTCCGCACCGAGCAGGACTTCTACGACCTCGCCGCGGCGTACGCGGCCAAGGCGCACTCCCAGAACGTCCGCTACGCGGAGATCTTCTTCGACCCGCAGGCGCACACCGCGCGGGGCGTCGCCTTCGACACCGTCATCCGGGGCCTCACGCGGGCGCTGGACGACGCCGAGCGGGCCACCGGCTTCCAGGGACGCCTGGTGATGTGCTTCCTGCGGGACTTCCAGGCCGCGTTCGCGATGGCCACGCTGGTGCAGGCACTCCCGTACAAGGAGTGGATCACCGGTGTCGGTCTGGACTCGGACGAGGCGGGCAACCCGCCGGTGAAGTTCCGTGACGTGTTCGCGCGGGCGCGCGCCGAGGGCTTCCGGCTGACGATGCACTGCGACGTCGACCAGAAGAACTCCACGGAGCACATCCGCCAGGTCCTCGACGAGATCGGCGTCGACCGCATCGACCACGGGGTGAACGCCCTGGAGGACCCCGCGCTGGTGGCGCGGATCAAGGAACGCGGCCTGGGTCTGACGGTGTGCCCCATCTCCAACGCGCACGTCACGGACGGCTTGAAGGCCGCCGAGATCCGGGCGCTCCTGGACCAGGGCGTGAAGGTGACGGTCAACTCCGACGACCCGGCCTACTTCCCCGGCTACGTCGCCGAGAACCTGGCGGCGCTGCGCGGGCCCGCCGCCCTGTCCGACGAGGACCTCGTCCGCCTGCAGCGCAACGCCATCGACATCTCGTGGGCGGCGCCCGCCGTGAAGGAGCGCTTCCTGGCGGAACTCGACGCCTACGCGGGCTGAGCGGGCGGAGGGGGAGAGTCCGTCGGGGACGGACGGTCCGGTGGGTCCGTTCCGCGGTTCCGGGCGACCGGAGCGACGGCCCGGAAGAACTCCAGCGTCCATGCGTGCTGTTCCTCGGTGTCCGGCACCCTGGCCCGTCGAGCGCGTGCCATGGCCGCCCAGGCGGCCTCCGACGTCATGCCCTCCAGCAGCATCAGGCTGACCGCGATCAGCGAGGACCGGCCGATGGCGCAACGGCAGTGCACCACGACATGGGCGCCCGTCCGCAACTCCCCGGCGAGCTCCCGCAGCAGCGGCAGCACGACGGGGATCGACGGAACCGTGAAGTCGGGGACGGGCAGGGCGACGAACCGCAGTCCGGCGGCCTCGGCGAGGCGGGGCTCGTCGGCGAGCCCCAGCTCGACGCGCTCGGCGTCGGGGAGGGCGCAGACGACGATGTCGGCGCCGGCGTCGCGCAGGGCCGCCATGTCGTCGGCCAGGTGCCCGTGGCCGCGAGGCCGGACCATGGTGCTCAGGCGGCCCGGGGTGCGAGGGCGGTCGACGGTGTGGAGGACGGGGTGGGACGGCCCGGGCATCAGACGGACGCTCCCGGCGCGAGCCGGCGACAGCGACCGCCGCCCTCTTCGGTGAGCCAGCCGTTCAGGCTGTTCAGGCCACGCTCGTTGACCTGCCCGTCATGGATGCCGTAGGCCCGTTCCGGGGCGACAGCGCGGACGAAGTCGATGGCCTCGTCCGTCTTCAGCCATGAGCCCTGCAGGGGGACCAGCAGGGTTTCCACCGGTCGGTCGGGCAGGTGGAACGAGTCCCCGGGGTGGTAGAGGAGGTCGTCCACGAGGTAGGCCAGGTTCGCGCAGTCCGGAAGGTCGCCGTAGATGCGCGCGTGCCGCCCGCCCTGCGCGGTCACCCGGAAGCCGGCCGCGGTGAACTCCTCGCCGACGGCGACGCCGCTGAAGTCCAGTCCCAGGAGCCGCGCCGACTCGGGGGCGTACACGGGCACGCCCAGACCCTTCAGTCGCAACAGGTCGACGTGGTCGTTGTGTTCATGGGTGACCAGAACCGCGTCCGCGCCGGCGAACGCCTCCGGTTCGCTCCGGACGCCGGGATCGACGACCAGCGTGCGGCCTTCGTGCTCCAGGCGGACGCAGGAAATGGGCGTACTTGGTGATCCGCACCTGCGTGAGCATAGCGCCCTCGGTCACACCCCAACTCATTTGCGCGCGGCACGAGTTGACCTGCGCCTGCCGAGTCTGTTCCGCTCTCGTCCCATGGGGCGCGAACGGGAGCAATCCAGCGATCCAGGCGTGCGCCCGCGTCAGAAGTCCGTGTCCCGGGCGAGGCGTTGTACCCGCTCGACGTCCGGGAGGCCCGTACCCCGGCCGGTGCGGGACGGTGTCGGGTCGTCGGCGGCGCCCGACGGGTCGACCAGGCGGCGCAGGCCGGTGCGCAGGAGCGCGCCGTCGACCGAGGCCACGCCGCTGAGGGCGAGCACCGACACGCCCTGGTCGAGTGCGGCCATGAGCTGCGCGACGTCGTCGACCGGGAGATTCTCACCGGCCGGCCGGCTCTCGGCCGCGATCCGTCCGTAGGCGCCGATCATGATCTGTACGCGGTCGCGCAGCTGCTCGCCGAGCGCCGCGTCGCGGGCGGCCGTCGCGATGAACTCCAGCATCGCCAGGCCGAAGCCGCGCACCAGCATCGCGGCCTCCTCGGCGGGGGCGACACCGGAGTCCGCGACACCGGAGTCCGCACCGGCGGTGTCACCCTCGTCCGGCACGGCGAACGGGTCCCAGTCCTCGCCCCGCAGCGCCTGCAGGTTGTGGTCCATCGCGGCCAGGAACAGCTCGGCCTTGCCGCCGAAGTTCGAGTAGACCGCCCCCTTGGAGAACCCGGCCTCGCCGGCGATCCCGTCCAGGCTCGCGCCGTGGTAGCCGTCCCGGGCGAACGCCATCAGCGCCGCCATGGTCAACGCTTCGCGCGTCTCCTGCTTCTGCTCGGCGCGGCTGCGGCGTACCCGGCTCGGGGGGCTCGTGAGGCGTTGGTCCATGACTCACATGGTAGTTGACGTACTTGCGGCATCGCGATACCAATGGCATCCAGATACCGTTAGTATCTGAATTCCACGGGTACCGAAGTGGTGGGCCGGGGTGGTGGGAGGAGCGCGATGAGTGACGCGGTGTTGGAGGTCGAGAACCTCACGAGGAGGTTCGGTCCGGTCCTCGCGAACGACGGGGTGAGTCTGCGGGTCAGGGCCGGTGAGGTGGTCGGTCTGCTCGGACACAACGGCGCCGGCAAGACCACGCTGGTCTCGCAGATCGTGGGGCTGCTCAAGCCCGACGCGGGGTCGATCCGGGTGGCCGGGGTGGACGCCGTCGCGGACCCGGCGACGGCCCGCCGCTGCGTGGCGCTCCAGGCCCAGTCGCAGGCGCCGATGGACGGCCTGACCCCCAGGACGGCGATCGAGGTCGCGGGCCGCCTGCGCGGCATGTCCAAGGCGGCCGTCGCGACGGCGGCCCGCACACTCGCCGAGGAGCTGGACCTCCACGAATGGCTCGACCGCCGCGCCCTGCCGGACGGGCGCGGACTGTCCGGCGGGGTGCGCCGGCTGACCGCGTTCGCCATGGCCGCCGTCGCGCCGGTGCCGCTGGTCGTCCTCGACGAGCCCACCAACGACGTCGACGCGGCCCGCCGGCGGCGCCTGTGGGACACCGTGCGCCGCCTGGGCGACGAGGGTGCGGGCGTCCTGCTCGTGACCCACAACGTCGTCGAGGCCGAGCGCGTGGTGGACGAGCTCGTGGTGCTCGACCACGGCAAGGTCGTCGCCGCCGGGTCGCCGAGCCGGCTGCGCGGGACCGGCGACCACGCCCTGCGGCTCGAACTCTGGCTGCACCCCGACGGGGCCGACCCGTCCGACCCGTCGGGCGCCGTGCCGGTCCCGGTCGCCCGCCGCGTCCGCGTCGGCCGCCGGGTGCTGCTCACCCTGGGTTCGGCCGACGCCGCGACCGCCGTCGCCTGGGCCACGACGCTCCGCGAGAGCCGCCGCATCGAGGAGTACACGCTGGGCCCCGCCACCCTCGAGGACGTCTACCTCGACGTGACCGCAGGGGCCGCCGGAGCCACCACCGACGCCGCCACGGACGCGGCCGACCTCCCGGAGGGGACCGCCCGTGTCTGAGGCAACCGTCGTCGCCGCGCCCACCCGTGTGGCCCGCGCGGTCCCGCCGCGCACCGGCCTGTGGACGACCTACGCGACCCTGCTGCGCTGGACCCTGGCCCAGATCGGCGCGATCCTGCCGCTGATCATCCTGATCCAGGCGCTGCTCGCCGCCGGCATCATCGTCGGCTTCGGGTTCCTCATCGGGGACGTCAACAGCCCCGCAGCCCAGTTCCTGTCCACGGGCACCCCGACCGTCCTGCTGATGGTCATCGGCCTGGTCATGGTCCCCCAGGGCGTGGCGCAGGCCCGCACCAGCGGCACCTTCACCTACCAGCGCGCGCTGCCGGTACCGCGCCCGCTGCTGCTGCTGGCCGACCTCACGGTGTGGCTGGTGGTCGCGCTCCCCGGCATCCCGGTGGCGGTGTTCGTGGCCTGGCTGCGCTACGACCTGAGCTACTCCTTCGACTGGCCCCTCCTGGTGGCCGCCTCCGTGCTCACCGCGGTGGTCGCGACGGCCGTCGGCTACGCGGTCGCCGTGCTCCTCCCGCCGCTGCTCGCCCAACTCGCCAGCCAGGTCCTGGTGTTCTTCGTGATGCTGTTCTCGCCGATCACGTTCCCGGAGAGCCAGCTGCCGGACTGGTTCCGGGCGGTCCACGACGTGCTGCCGTTCCGGCCGGCCGCGGACCTGCTGCGCGCGGGCCTGGTCTCGGGCGACGGGGGAGTCGACTGGCAGGACCTCGCCGTGCTGACGGTCTGGTGCGTGCTCGGTCTCGCGATCAGCGTGCGGGCCCTGGTCCGACGGGCCTGAACCAGCCACGACGGGCGGCGTCCGCGGCGACCGGGCGAGGGGCGACACGCCCCTCCCGGTCGCCGCGGACGCGTCAAAACCGCACGTCGTACCGGGCATTGCTTTGTCATCGCTATAACTTCCCTTGGATCCCCCTTTACTTGAGGAAGATCCCTACATACGATTCACGGCAGTGGTTATCGCGTAACCCTGGCGTGAAGAACACGTGGTGTGCCGTCAGGACGTGATGACCTGATCGGCCAGTGCTTCGGGGGGAGAGGCTTCACACAGCAACGGGGGCAGTAGGACACCGGTTCAGGACGCCGCGGCAGAGGCGAGGGGACGTGAATCCCCGGTGTGCCGAGGTGCGTCGACCCGCCTTTGACGGTTCGTCGTCTCAAGGGGTGGGGGTCTGGGCGGTCGTCTCTTTTCAGTCATCCTCACGTGTATGACGTGATGCGCCATGGGCGTCGTGCCCGTGTGTCACGGCTCCGTGTCGATGTATTCCGGCATTCACACACACGCGTGTCTCGCGACCGCCTTCGTACGCCGAGGGCTGCCTGCGAGCCGACGCGGCCGTTGCGTTTGCCGTCCATGGGACAACGACTCAAAAGGTTATGAGCATGGCGACGGTTGGAGTCATAGGCGCCGGCGTTATGGGCAAAGATGTCGCCCTTACCTGCGCGGCCTACGGATACGACGTATTACTTTGCGACAGCGACGCCGACGTCCTCGCCTCCGCGCCGGGGCGGATGCGCCGGCTGGTCAGGAAGTACCGGATGATGTCGCCGGCCGTTGCCGAGTGGCAGGCCGACGAGGTGCTCGGCCGGGTGACGTGCACCGCCGACCTGGCGGACCTGGCCGGCGCGGACTGGATCGTCGAGAACATCGTCGAGGACCCCGAGGCCAAGCGGGAGCTGTACCTCCGGCTCCGCGAGGTCGTCGGGGAGACGGCGCGTGTCGCGGTCAACACGAGCTGTGTGCCGATCACCCGGATCGCCTCCCTGCTGCCCCACCCCCAGCGGGTGATCGGCATGCACTTCATGAACCCGGTGCCCCTGATCGACGGGATCGAGGTCATCCGCGGACAGCACACCACGGACGAGACGGTGAAAGCGGCCGAGGAGTTCGCCGCCTCCCTGGGCAAGCGCCCCATCGTCGTCAACGACATGCCCGGCTTCGTCTCCAACCGCCTGTCCCATCTCTTCATGAACGAGGCTGCCTTCCTGGTGCAGGACGGCGTAGCCGCGCCGGAGCAGGTGGACGACGTCTTCAAACTCGGCTACGGGCACCGCATGGGGCCGCTGGAAACGGCGGACCTCATCGGCCTCGACACGGTCGTCAACTCGCTGGCGGTCCTGTACGACGAATTCCAGGACCCCAAATTCCGGTGCTGCCCGCTGCTGAAGAAGATGGTCGACGCCGGTTTCCTGGGACGGAAGAGCGGCCGGGGTTTCTACGACTACGCGACGTCCAGCGCGGACGCGCGGTGACATCCGACGCGACTGCTCCCGAAGGGAACCGAACCGTGAAGATGGCGAAATGCGTCGTCTGGGACCTCGACGACACGCTCTGGCACGGAACTCTGTCGGCCGGGGACGACGTCACCCTCAAGCCGGGCGTTCTCGACCTGATCAGAACACTGGACGCCCGCGGAATCCTCCTGTCGATCGCCAGCAAGAACAACCATGAAGACGCCCTGCGGAAACTGGAGGAACTCGGAGTGGCCGAGTACTTCCTGTACCCGCAGATCAACTGGAACAGCAAGTCCAGCTCGGTCTCCGAGATCCAGAAGCGGCTGAACATCGGCCTCGACACGTTCTTGTTCGTCGACGACCAGCCGTTCGAGCGGGACGAGGTCGCCTTCGCCCTGCCGGAGGTCGAGACCGTCGACGCGGCGGACTGCCTCACCCTCGCAACGCTGCCCCGGCTCTCCCCGCCGGTGGTGACCGAGGACGCCGGACGGCGCCGGCTCATGTACCTGGAGGACGAGCGGCGCAACGAGTCCGAGCTCTCCTACCAGGGCCCCCGTGAGGACTTCCTGCGCAGCCTGGACATGGTGTTCCGCATCTCCCGGGCCGGCGGTGACGACCTGCTGCGCCTGGAGGAGCTGACGAAGCGCACCAGCCAGCTCAACTCCACCGGCATCCACTACTCCCACGAGCAGCTCGAGAAGCTCATGCACGACCCGGGCCACGACCTGTGGGTCTGTGAGCTGACCGACCGCTACGGCTCCTACGGGAAGATCGGCATGGCCCTGGTCGCCAAGGACCAGGACCGCTGGACGATCAGAATGCTCCTGATGTCCTGCCGAACGGTGTCGAAGGGCGTGGGCACCGTCCTCCTGGCCTTCCTCGTCAAACAGGCCGCCGCATCGGAAAAACGTCTCTTCGCGGACTTCCGCCGTACCAGCCGCAATCGCCAGATGCTGCTGACGTACCAACTGGCCAATTTCCACGTGGTGTCGAAGGACGGCGACGACCACGTGTACGAGAACGACCTCTCCGTCAGCCAGGAATACCCGGACTACATCAAGGTGGAAGTCAATGCCTAGCGAGGCTCTCACGGACATGCAGAACGGCGCGGCGGCGGACACGGCGGCGACGATCCGGAACTACGTCCGGGCGAACATGAGCGCCCTGCGCGACGTGGAACTGCGGGACGACGACAACTTCTTCGAGAAGGGCTTCGTCACCTCGGTCTTCGCCATGCAGATGCTGGACTTCATCGAGTCCACCTTCGGCATCGAGGTACCGGACGACCGCATCACCCTGCAGAACTTCAGCTCCATCGACAGCATGACCCGAATGGTGGGGGAGCTGAAGCATGCGGCAGCCGAATGAGGAACTCACGAGTGATCTGCCGGCCCGTGCCCGGCGCTTCGCCGAGAACGACCTCGCGTCCCGCGCCGCGGAATTCGACCGCACCGGGCATCTGCCCCGGGACGTCGTCCGGACGATGGCCGACGAGGGGCTGCTCGGCGCCGTGGTCCCGGAGCGCTGGGGCGGCCACGGACTCGACCCCCTCGCCTACGGTGAACTGACCGAGTCGGTGGGCAAGGCGTGTGCCTCGACGCGGGCCCTGCTCACCGTGCACACCTCCCTGGTCTGCGAGACGCTCGTCGAGCGGGCGTCGGACCGCCTCAAGGAGAAGTACCTCCCCGACCTCGCCACCGGTCGGCGGATCGGCTGCTTCGCACTCTCCGAGGCGGACGCCGGATCGGACGCCGCGTCGGTCACCACGAGCTACGTCACGAAGGGCGAGGTCTTCGTCCTGAACGGGCGCAAGAAGTGGATCTCGTTCGCCGGCATCGCCGACCTCTTCCTCGTCTTTGCGACAGAAAACGGTACGTCGAGCGCCTTCCTCGTCGAGCGGGACCTGCCGGGCGTGGAGATCCACCCGATGTCCGGATTCCTCGGCAACCGGGCGACCCACATCGCCGAGGTCTCGTTCACCGACGTCGAGATACCCGCCGAGAACCTCGTGTCGGGCATCGGGCTGGGATTCGGTTTCGTCGCGAACACCGCCCTTTTCCACGGCCGTTACAGCATCGCCTGGGCCGGTGTCGCCATCGCCCAGGCGGCACTGGAGGTCATGTGCGCCTACGCCACCGAACGCGAGCAGTTCGGCACGCGCATCGGCAGCCATCAACTGGTGCAGAAAATGGTCGCGGACGCCGTGACCCAGGTCGGGGCGGCACGGGAACTCTGCCGACGGGCGGGCCGGCTGCGCCGGGAACGCAGCGCGGACGCGGTGATGGAGACCAACATCGCCAAGTATTTCTCCTCGACGATCGCCCAACAGGTCACTTCCGACGCCGTCCAGGTTCTCGGAGGAAACGGCTGCTGGGACCAGTACCCGGCGGAAAGGCTGTTCCGGGAGGCGAAGATCCTGGAAATCATCGAGGGCACCTCGCAATTGCAGCAACTGATGATCGCCGACTACGGCTACAAGAAATTCACGGTCCGAGGGCGGGGTGGGGAAGATGCAGCGTTGTGACACCGGCGGGAGCGCGCGTCCCGCGTTCGTGTTCCCCGGGCAGGGCGCGGTCTGGCCCGGCATGGCGGCGGAACTGCTCGACGCCTCCCCGGTCTTCGCCCGCCGGATCGGCGACTGCGCCGACGCCCTCGCACCGCACGTGGACTGGTCCCTCATGGACGTCCTGCGCGCCGAGGGCCCGGCGACCGCATACGACCGGGCGAACGTCTCGGAACCCGCGCTCTTCGCGATCCAGGTCGCCCTGGCCGAGCTGTGGCGGTCCCACGGCGTCCGGCCGCACGCCGTCGCCGGGTACAGCCTCGGCGAGGTGGCCGCGGCGTGCGTCGCCGGCGCGCTCGACCTGGACGAGGCAGCCCGGGTCATCGCGCTGTGGAGCCAGGCACAGGCACGGGTGACGGCCCCCGGAGCCATGGCGCTGCTGGCGCTCTCGCCCGACGAGGTACGGGACCGGCTGGCGCCGCTCGGCGAGGCCGTGAGCGTCGCCGGTCTCCTCGCCCCGCGCTCGGTGGTCGTCGCGGGCGACCGCGACGCCGTCGTGGAACTGGCCGACCGGGTCCGCGCCGAGGGGACGTACGCCCGGCGGCTGTCGCTCGGTGTGGCGTGCCACTCGCCCCTGATGGAGGAGCAGCGCGACTGGCTGCTGGCCGCCCTGGGCGAGGTCGCCCGGCGCGATGTGGACCTGCCCTTCTACTCCAGCGTGACCGGCGGCCGGATGCCCACCCGTGACCTGGACGCCGGGTACTGGTACCGCAACATGCGCCAGGCCATGCTCTTCGAGCAGGTCACCCGCGCCCTGCTGGCCGACGGCCACACCACGCTGGTCGAGCCCGGCGCCCACCCGGTGCTCATCACCGCGATGCGCTCCACGGCGGAGGCGGCCGGCAACCCCGCACGGGTCGTCGGCACCCTGAACCGGGCGGACCAGGGGATGGACGGGTTCCGTGCCTCCCTGGCCGAGGTCTGTGCCGCGGACGCGCGGGAGACGTCCGCCGCCGGGGACGCGGTCGAGGCCCTGTGCGACCTGATCGTCGCCGCGGTCCGCGGCGGGACAGTGCCCGAGGTGACCGTGGGCGGCGCCACCCTCGGCCCCGGCGACCACGGCACCGGCCTGCTCGACCTCGGATTCGACTCGCTGGCCCTCGTCGCGCTGGGGGAGCGGCTGGAACACCGGCTGGGCGTCCGCCTGGAGAGCACCTTCACCCTCGACCACCCCTCCGTCGACGCCCTGGTGCGCGCACTGGAGCCGCGCCTGCGGCCCGCGGACACCGCACACCCCGAGCCGGCCACCGACCGTCGGCGCGGTGCGGCGCCGTCCCCGTCGGAGCCGGTCGCGCTGGTCGGGATGGCCTTCCGGCTGCCCGGCGGCATCACCACCCGCGACCGCTTCTGGGAGGTCCTGAGCGAGGGCGTCGACGTCGTGGGCGAGATCCCCGCCGACCGCTGGAGCCAGAGCCCCCTCGACCTCGGCGAGGTCACCACCACCCAGGGCGGCTACCTCACCGACGTCGACGGGTTCGACCCGCTCTTCTTCAACATCTCGCCGAAGGAGGCGCAACTGCTCGACCCGCAGCAGCGCCTGCTCCTCGAACTGACCTGGGAGGCCTTCGAGGACGCCGGGATCGACCCGCTCGCCGCGGGCCGCGACCGGCGGGTCGGCACCTACGTGGGCATCTACAACAACGACTACCAGCAGGTCGGCGCGGACCTCGGGCACGCCCCCGACGCGTACACCTACACCGGCAACATGGCCAACGCGGCGGCCGGCCGGATCTCCTACGCCTACGGCTTCCGCGGCCCCAGCATGGCCGTCGACACCGCCTGCTCCTCCTCCCTGTACGCCGTGCACCTCGGCATGCGGGAACTGCGCCAGGGCGGCTGCGACATGGTGGTGGCGGCCGGCGTGAACCTGATCCTCAGCCCCGAGGTCCACCTGTCGTGGTCACGGCTGAACGCCCTCTCGCCGACCGGCCGGTGCCGCAGCTTCGACGACGCCGCCGACGGCTACATCCGCAGCGAGGGCGGCGCGGTCGTCCTGCTCAAGCGGCTCTCCGACGCCGAGCGGGACGGCGACCCGGTCCTCGCCGTCCTGAGCGGCTCGGCGGTCAACCACAACGGCCGCAGCGGCGGCTTCACCGTGCCGAGCGGCACGGCCCAGGCCGAGGTGATCCGCGGCGCCCTCGCCGACGCGGGGATCGGCGCGGACGACATCTCCTACGTGGAGACCCACGGCTCGGGCACGCCCATCGGCGACCCCCAGGAGGTGAACGCCCTCGCCCGGGTCTTCGCGGACCGCGCCACCAAGCTGCCCATCAGCAGCGTCAAGTCCCACCTCGGACACCTGGAGGCCGCGGCCGGCATGGCGGCCCTGTGCAAGGTGGTGCTCGCCCTGGAACACGGCAGGCTGCCGGGCACCCTGCACTACCGCAAGGGCAACCGCCTGATCGACTGGGAGCGGATCCCGGTCGAGGTGGTCGCCGAGGAGATCCCGTGGGAGCCGGCCGCCGGTCCGCGGCGCGCCGGCATCACCTCCCTGGGCATCAGCGGCACCAACGCCCACCTCGTCGTCGAGGAACACCGGCCGGACCCGGCCGCCCTCCCGCCCCGGCCGCACCCACCCGGTGTACCGCAGCTGCTCACCGTCTCCGCCCAGTCGGAGCCGGCGCTGCGCAGTGCGCTGCGCGGCCTCGCCGACTGGAGCCGCGACGCGCAGGCGCCGCTCGCCGACGTCGCCCACACGCTGGGCCGCCGGAGCCCGCTGCGGCACCGCCGGGCGCTGGTCTGCGACTCCCTGGCCGGTCTGCCGGCCGCGATCGAGGCGGCCCTGGAGCACGACGGCCCCACGCCCGCCGAGGGCCGGGGCGGCGGCCAGGTCTTCGTCTTCTCCGGCCAGGGCACCCAGTACCCCGGCATGGGCCGTGAACTCTACGACCGGGCCGAGGTCTTCCGGCGCGAGATGGACGCGCTGGACCGCGCCTTCGTCCGGGCCGGCGGTGTCTCGCCGCTCCGGGCCATGTTCGAGGGCGACGAGTCCGTCTTCGCGTCGCCGCTGCACACCCAGCCGATGATCTTCACCGTCGAGCTGGCGCTCGCCCGCTACTGGCAGGCGCTCGGCATCACCCCCGACGCGGTCCTCGGCCACAGCATCGGCGAGTACGCGGCGGCCTGCTTCGCCGGTGTCATGACCACCGAGCAGGCCGTCGACCTGGTGACCCGCCGCGGCCGGGTCATGGAGGACACGCCCCGCGACGGCGGGATGGCGACCCTGCTGTGCTCCCGGGAGCGGGCCGAGGAACTGCTGCGCGACCACCCCGACGTGTGGGTGGCCGCCGTGAACGCGTGGGAGAACGTCACCGTCTCGGGACTCGGTCCGGCCCTCGACGCGCTGCTGCGCGCCGCGCGCAAGAAGCGGATCTTCGCGGAACGCCTGGCGATCTCGCACCCGTTCCACTCGCCGCGGATGGCCCGGGGCGCCGAGGAGATGTACGAGCAGATCCGCGACCAGCGGTTCGCCGCCCCCACGGTCCCGTGGATCTCCGCGCAGACCGGCCGCGCGGTGACAGCGGACGCGCCGGTCGACGCGGCGTACTGGAGCCGCCACCTGGTCGACCCGGTCCTGTTCACCTCCGCGGTCGGCACCGCCCTCGACGCGGGCTACCGGGTGTTCGTCGAGGTCGCTCCCGCGGCGACGCTCGGCGGCCTGATCGCGCAGGACGCGCGGGAGGACGTCGTCACCGTCCCCAGCCTGCGCAAGGGTCGATCCGACGTGCGCCAGCTCCTGGAGAGCGCCGGAACGCTGTGGGAGCTGGGCAGGCCGGTGGACGGAGACCGGCTGCCGGACCGGCCCGGCGACCTCGTCCGGGACCTTCCGCACACCCCCTTCGACCGGCAGCGGATCTGGTACGACGACCACACCGGAGAGGACGGTGCTCCGATGCCCTCTGGCATCGACGACAGCCGGGCGCACGACGCCCGGACGCACGACGCCCGGGCGACCGCGGAACGTGAGACGGTCCGGGCGTTCCTGGCCGGGGCCCTGGGCCGGATCACCGGTGTCGCGGTCGACCCGGCGGACGAGTCGCTGGAGCTGTTCTCGCTCGGCGTCGACTCCCTGATGCTCGTGCAGCTCGTCAAGCGCATCGAGCGGCAGTACGCGGTGGACTTCCCGATCCGGATGTTCTTCGAGTCGCTGCACACGCTCGGGCAGCTGACCGACTTCGTGTCCGAGAACCGGCCGGCCGACGCCGCCACGCCGGCGGACGACGCCGAGCCCGCCCCTCAGACGGCCACGACGGCTCCCGCGCCGCAGTCGGCGGCCACCGCCGTACCGGCACCCGTCCCGGCCGCGCCCGCCGTCCCCGCCGGGCCCGGCTCCGATGCGCTGCAGGCCGTCGTCCAGGCCCAGCTGGACCTCATGCGGCAGCAGCTCAGCCTGCTCGGCGGCGCCCCCGCGCCCGCCCCGGCCCCGCCTGTCCCGACCGCGTCCGCCCCGACCGCGACCGCGTCCGCGACCGCGTCCGCGTCGGCCGTCGAACCGAAGAACGTGCGCAAGGTCGGCTCGTACAACAACAACATCGCGCTGACCGACGACCGGCTCACCGCCCAACAGAGCCGGTTCGTCGAGGACTTCGTGGCACGCTACGTCGCCCGGACCCGCTCCTCGAAGGAGTACGCCGACCGCCACCGCCCGAGGCTGGCGGACTGGATCGCGTCGCTCAACTTCAACCCGAGCGTGAAGGAGACGGTCTACCCGGTCGTCTCGGCCCGCTCGGAAGGGGCCCTGTTCTGGGACCTCGACGGCAACGAGTACATCGACACCGCGATCGGCTACGGCGTCCACCTCTTCGGCCACAACGCGCCCTTCATCAGGGACGCGGTCAAGCGGCAGCTCGAGCACGGGTACGAGCTGGGCCCCCAGAACGCCGTGGCCGGCGAGGTCGCCGAGCTCGTCCACCGGCTGACCGGTGTCGAGCGGGTGGCGTTCTGCAACACCGGCACCGAGGCGGTGATGGTCTCCCTGCGCCTGGCACGGGCCGTCAGCGGCCGGGACAAGGTCCTGAGGTTCACCAACTCGTACCACGGCAGCTCCGACGGGGTGCTCGCCGAGAGCGACGGCACCGCCACCGTCCCGCTGACCATCGGCATCCCCCAGGCCATGGTCGACCAGACCGAGGTCCGCGCCTACGGCAGCCCGGACACCCTGCGCTGGGTCCGGGAGCACGGCGCCGAGCTGGCCGCGGTGCTGGTCGAGCCGGTGCAGTCGCGCAACCCCGGACTCCAGCCGGGGGAGTTCCTGCGCGAGCTGCGCGAGATCTGCACGGAGCACGGCATCGCGCTGATCTTCGACGAGATGATCACCGGCTTCCGGGTGGAACCGGGCGGCGCCCAGGCCCACTTCGGGGTCCGGGCCGACATGGCCCTGTACGGCAAGCTCGTGGCGGGCGGCCTGCCGATCGGCATCGTCGCCGGGCGCGGCGCGTATCTCGACGCCGTCGACGGCGGCGCCTGGGTCGACACCGACGACTCCCGGCCCGCGGCACCGACCACCTTCTTCGCCGGGACGTTCTGCAAGCACCCGCTGGCCATGGCCGCCGCCAAGGCCGTGCTCACCCGGCTGGTGGAGTCCGGCGCCGAGACGCTGGCCCGCCTCAACGCCTACACCGCGGAGTTCGCCCGCCGCGCCAACGCCTACTTCGAGGCCGAGGACGTACCGCTGGCCGTCGCGCACTTCGGGTCGATGTACAAGTGGGAGCCGGTCACCCCGCGGGACGTCGCGCAGGCCTCGCTCACCCAGAACCTCTTCTTCAAGCTCCTGAACCACCACGGCGTCTACGTGTGGGAGCGCCGCACGGCCACCTTCTCCGTCGCGCACACCGAGGAGCACCAGGACAGGATCCTGGAGGCGATCCGCGCCTCGGTGGAGGCGCTGCGCGCCGGCGGGTTCGACTTCCGCCGCCGGGAGTCGACGGCCGCCCTGCCGCGCACCCCGGAGCCCACGGAGCTGACCTCCCTGGAACAGCGGGTCTACGTCCTGTCCCGGATGCGCGGCGGGAACGAGGCGTACCAGGTCGTCTTCGGCCTCCGCTTCGACGGCCCCCTCGACCCGGACCGGGTCGCCGCCGCCTTCCGGGCCGTCGGCCGCCGGCACCCGAACCTGCGGCGCCACTACGTGCTCGGCCCCGACGGGGTACGGGCCGCCGTGGCGCCGGAGATCAGCCCCGAGGGGCACCTCTTCGACCGGCGCCGCGACCCCTCGCTGACCACCGAGGACGTCCTGTCGGTGCTGAACCGGCCGCTCGACCTGGCGCAGGCGCCGCTGTGGCGGTACGGCATCGTCGTCGACGAGGACGGCACGCACCACCTGGTCGTCTCCTTCCACCACATCGTCGTCGACGGCCGGTCGGTGGAGATCCTCTTCAACGACCTCGCCGAGTACCTCACCCACGGCCGACTCGACGAGCACACCGGGTCGGACGACTACGCGGAGTTCGTGCGCCTGCTGGCCGAAGCACCGCACCGGCCGGAGTACGCCGAACACCGGCGCTGGTGGCTGGAGCAGTTCGCCACCGTGCCCCCGCCGCTGAACCTCCCGGCCGACGCACCGCGACCGGACGTCAACGACTTCGCCGGGCGCCGGCACTACTTCCAGCTCGACCCCGAACTGCACCGGGCGGCCACGGAGGTGATCCGGCAGCTGCGGACGACGCCCGCCGTCTTCTACCTGTCCCTGTGGGCGCTGCTGCTCGCCAAGGTCACCGGCGAGGACGACCTGTGCGTCGGCGTCCCCATGGACCAGCGCATGCTCGGGTCGTTCGAGGACACGGTCGGCATGTTCGCCGAGTCGCTGCCGCTGCGGATCCGGCCGACGGACGACACCCGGCTGTCGGAACTGTTCCGGCAGGTCCGCGACACCAGCCTGGAGGCGATGAGCCACTCGCTCCACCCGTACAGCGTGCTCGTCCAGGAACTCGACCTGACCCGGGACCACGGCCACAACGCGCTGTTCGACACGATGTTCATCTACACCGACGCCCGCAACCGCGCGCGCCGCTTCGGTGACCTCACCGCCACCACCGAGGAACTCGGCGCCCGGGGCTCGATGTTCGCGTTCACCTTCGAACTCACCGAACGCGACGGCGGACTCCACGCCGACCTGAACCACTCCGCCGTCTACGGCGAGGAGCGCGTCGCCGGGCTGATGGACCGCTTCCGCACGCTGCTGGCGCAGGTCGTGCAGGATCCGGAGCGGACGGTGGGCGAGCTGTCGCTGCTCGACGATCGCACCAGGCAGCGGCTGCTGGCCCTGGGCACCGGCCCGGCCGTCGCGGACCCGGCGCCGCTGACGGAGCTGTTCGACGCGGTGTGCGCGGCCCGGCCCGACCAGCCGGCGATCCGGTTCCGCGGCGAGGACACCGACTACCGGCAACTGGCCGGACGGGTGCACCGGTTCGCCGCCCTCCTCCAGGCGCGCGGCGCCCGGCGGGGCGACGTGATCGGGCTCCTGCTGCCGCCGTCGCCCGACCTGACCGCGCTGATGCTGGCCGCCCACCGGATCGGCTGCGCCTGGCTGCCGATGGACGTCCGGACCCCTCCCAAGCGGCTGGCGTCCATCGTCGAGACCGCCGAACCCGTGCTGGTCGTCGGCTCCGAGGAGACCCACGCCGCCTCCGGCCTGGGCGAGCGGGCCGTCGTCCTGCGGGAGGAGGACCTGCCCGACACCGCGGACGTCCCGGCGGTCCCCGTCGCGGCGGAGGACCTCGCGTACGTCATCTTCACCTCCGGCTCCACCGGCCGCCCCAAGGGCGTCACGGTCACCAACGGCTCCCTCGCCAACTTCCTGCGCGGCATGCCGGACGCCCTGCGCTGGGGCGAGGACAAGGCGGTGGCGTGCCTGACGACACCGGCGTTCGACATCCATGTCCTGGAGACGCTGCTGACGCTGGTCAAGGGCGGCACGGTGGTCGTCGCCGACGAGGACGAGGCCCGGACCCCGGCGAGCATCGCCGAGTTCGTCGTCCGGGGCGGCGTCGACCACCTCCAGCTCACCCCGACCCGGCTGCGCCTGCTGCACGCCGACCCGGACGCCGCGTTCGAGGCCCTGGGCGCGGTGCAAAAGCTCGTCGTCGGCGGCGAGGCGTTCCCCGAGGACCTGCTCGACGGACTGCGGGCCCACCCCGGCCTGGAGATCTTCAACGTCTACGGCCCGACCGAGACCTGCATCTGGTCCAGCGTCAAGGACCTCACCCCGCCCGGCACCACGGTCGGCATCGGCACGCCGATCGCCAACACCACCCTGTACGTCCTGGACGACGACCTGGCGCTGGTGCCGGAGGGCACGGAGGGCGACCTGTGGATCGGCGGGCTCGGGGTGTCCCCGGGCTACCTGGGCCGGCCCGAGCTCGACCGCGAGGTGTTCCGGGACAACCCGTTCGGCGACGGGCGGATCTACCGCAGCGGCGACCGCGCGGTCTGGCGGGGCGGCGAACTGCACTGCCTCGGCCGGACCGACAACCAGGTCAAGGTGCGCGGCCACCGCATCGAACTCGAGGAGATCGAGCGGGTGATCACCGGATACGAGCGGGTGACCGCGGCCGCGGCGGTCGTCCAGGACCTGTCGCCGGGCAACCGGGTCATCCGCGGCTTCTACCAGGCCAAGCCGGGTGAGCGCGTCGAGCAGGACGCGCTGCGCGCCCACCTCGCCGAGCGGCTGCCGGACTACATGGTCCCCGCCACCCTGACGGAGGTCCCCGGCATCCCGGTGACCACCAGCGGCAAGGTCGACCGCCCGGCGCTGGCCCGGCAGGCCGTCCCCCAGCAGGAACCCGACACCACCGCCGCCGCCCGTCCGGGCGTGGACCGCCGGCTCGTCGCCGCGTGGCGGCGGATCCTCGGCGACGTCCCGATCGGCCAGGACGACAGCTTCTTCGACCTCGGCGGCAACTCCTTCACCCTGATCCTGCTGCTGAACGAGCTGGAGGAGGCGTTCCCCGGGCTGCTGGACGTCAGCGACCTGTTCGCCAACCCCACGATCGGCAAGCTCCGCGCGCACCTCGAGGCCAAGCTGGCCGAGCGCGGCGCGGACGACTGGCCGGACACCGCCGGCCTGCCGCTCCCCGACACCTGGTTCGCGCAGCGGGGCACGGGCGGAGGCCGGATGGAGACCGTCCTGTCCCGGCGGATCAGGGACGGCCTGGGACGGCTCCGCAAGGAGACGGACCGGGACACCGAGGAACTGCTCCTCGCCGCCTTCGCCCTGACCCTCGGCAAGGTGCTCGACCGGGAGGACCTCACCCTGTGCGTCGTCCGGGGCGACGGCGTCGTACCCGTCCGGTTCGACTTCGCGGGCAAGTCCGACCTGCGGGAGCTCCTCGACGACACCGGCCGGCCCGAGGGGGCCCACCAGGTGGGCCTCGGGCGGTTCACCGCCGGCCGGAACGCCGAGGGCAGGGTCACCGTCGCCTGCGTCGACGGACGGCAGGGGGACGTCTCCCGGCTCCTGCGCCACTTCGACCTCGTCCTGAGCGTCGACTTCCCGGCCGATCCGTCGGTCGTCGGTCTGGCCTGCGGCCGGAAGATCGACCCCGCCCCGGTGGAGCGGCTGCTGAGCGGCTTCGTCAGGCTCCTCGGCGCGCTGAGCCAGTCGTCCGGAACGGACCAGTCACCCACCTCGAAGGAAGAGGGCACGTCGTGAACGAACTCGTCATCGTCTTCCCCGGCCAGGGGTCCCAGTTCCCCGGCATGGGCAAGAACTGGTACGACGCCCACGAAAGCGTCCGGGAGCGCTTCCGGCAGGCGTCGGACATCGTCGGGTACTCGGTGGAGGACCTCTGCTTCACCGCGTCCCCCGGTGAGCTGACCCGGACCGCGCACGCGCAGGTCGCGCTGCTGGTGCTGAGCCACGCGATGTACGAGGTGCTGACGCAGGACCGGGACCGCGTGCCGCCGGTGGCCGCCATGGCCGGGCACAGCCTGGGCGAGATCACGGCACTGCTCGCCGCCGGCGCGCTGGACTTCGAGGACGCCGTACGCCTGGTCAAGGTCCGCGGCGAGGCCATGCAGGCCTGCGCGGCCGAGGGCGGCACCGGCATGATCGCCGCGCTGGGGATGCCGGCCGCCGAGGTCGAGAAGTACGTCGCGGAGTTCGCCGCCGAGGGCCGTACCGTGCAGGTCGCCAACTACAACTCCGCGCACCAGACGGTGCTGTCGGGCACGCTCGACGACCTGAAGGCCATCACCGGCCCCCTGGAGGAGCGCGGCTGCAAGGTCGCCCGGCTCAACGTCGGCGGGGCGTTCCACAGCACCTTCATGGCGGACGCCGTGCCCGCCTACGCGCGGGCCGTCGAGGAGACCGCGTTCCGGGAGCCGGCGGTACCGGTGTACAGCACCGTCACCGGACGGGCGTACGGCAGCGCGCGCGAGATCCAGGACGCCCTCGCGGTGCAGCTGACCGGCCCGGTGCTCTGGAGCACCGTCGTGTCCCGGCTGGCGGAGCGGGAGGTCGCCCTGTGGCTGGAGGTCGGCCCCAAGAAGGTGCTGAAGAAGCTGATCGGGGACGCCGTCGACGGCGCCGACGTCCACAGCCTGGACGCCGACCACGACCAGGCATGGGCCGCGCTCGACCGGCTCGCCGAACGCAGGCGGCGCGAGCCCGGGCTGGCCGGCCTGTGCCTCGGCGCGGCCGCCGCCACCCGCAACCGCAACTTCGACGACGCGCAGTACGACGAGGGCGTGCTGCGCCCCTACCGCAAGCTCCAGGAGCTGGCCCGGACGGACAAGGACCGGCTCACCGACGCCCAGAAGGCGACGGCCCTGGACCTGCTCCGGACGATCATGGCCACCAAGAGGGTCCCCGGAACGGAGCAGGAGGAGCGGATCACGTCCATCCTCCGGCGCACCGGTGACGTGCACCTGCGGGCGAGCACGGAGGTGCCGGCGGGATGAAGTCCCTGCTCGATCTCGGTGACCTGGACCTGACCCGGCTCCCGGACGACACCGAGACCCCCATCACCCACACGGCACCGCGCCGCACCGACGGCCCCGTCGCGATCATCGGCATGAGCGGCCGGGCCGGCACGGCCGAGGACCTCGACGCGTTCTGGTCGATGATCCGCCGCGGCGAGCAGCAGCCCACCGACCTGTCCGCCGAACGCCGCGCCGACGTCGAGGCCTACCTCACCGCCCGCGGCGTGCCGACTCCGGTGGCCGAGGAACGCTACATCGGCGGGACGCGGCTGCCGTCGGTCGCCGCGTTCGACCACCGCTTCTTCGGGCTGTCCCCGCAGGAGGCCAAGACCATCGACCCCAACCAGCGGATCTTCCTGGAGACCGCGTGGGCCGCCCTGGAGGACGCCGGCCACCTGAACCGGGAACTGGGCGGCGAACGGGTCGGTGTCTACGCCGGGATGTCGGCGGACTTCGGCGAGGACTACCGGGCGCTGATCCAGGCGATCGCCCCCGACGCGCCGGAGATCTCCGTCGCCGGCAACGTCAAGTCGATCACCGGGAGCAGGATCGCCTACCTCCTCGACCTCAAGGGCCCGTCGATGGTCATCGACACGGCCTGCTCCTCGGGGCTGGTGGCGGCGTACACGGCGTACCGGGCGATCCAGAGCGGCGAGTGCACCATGGCGGTCGTCGGCGCCGTCAACACCGACCTGCTGCCCATCACCGCCGACGCCACCGGCATCGGCTTCAAGGACATCCAGGACACGTCGTCCGCCGACGGCCGGACCCGCACCTTCGACCGCAAGGGCGACGGCACCCGCCCGGCCGAGGGATGCTTCGTCCTCGTCCTGAAGGACCTGGAGCGCGCCGAGCGGGACGGCGACCACGTCCACGCGGTCATCATGGGCGGCGCCGTCAACCAGGACGGAGCCTCCAACGGCATCACCGCGCCCAACGCGGACGCGCAGGCCGACCTGATCGAGGCCGCCCTCAACGACGCCGGGATCGGCGCCGACCGGATCGGCTTCATCGAGGCGCACGGCACGGCCACCCGGCTCGGCGACCCCGTCGAGGTCAGTGGGATCGAGCGGGCGTTCTCCCGGCAGACGACGCGCAGGCAGTTCTGCGCGATCGGCACCGTGAAGACCAACATCGGCCACATGGACAACGCGTCCGGCCTGGCCGGTCTGGCCAAGCTGGTGCTGTCCCTGAAGCACCGGACGCTCCCCGCCAGCCTGCACTTCGAGGAGCCGAACCCGAACATCGCCTTCGCGCAGACCCCGTTGTACGTCAACGACACCACGGTCCCCTGGACGGACGACCCGCAGGAGACGCTGTTCGCGGGGATCAGCAGCTTCGGGCTGAGCGGGACCAACTGCCACCTGGTGCTGCGCAGCGCGGACCCGGTCCCGGCGCGGGAGCACCCGGGAGCGGAGGACCCGGAGTGCTTCCTGCTGCCGCTCAGCGCACGCGACGCGGAGGGCCTGCGGCGCCTGGTGGAGCGGTACCGCGACTTCCTCGCCCGGGACGAGGACCTGCACCTCGCCGACCTCGCCTTCACCGCATCGACCGGACGCCTGCACCACCGGGTGCGTGCCGCGTTCACGTTCCGGTCCCGCGCAGAGCTGGCGGCGCTGCTCGACGGCTTCCTGCGGGACGAGGGCGCCGCCGCACCGGACGTGGCCCGCGGGGAGTTCCGTCCGGTGCTGGAGCGGACCGCGACGAGCGACCCGCACGCCCTGACGGAGGCCGACCGCGAGGAGCTGAGCGCCGGGGCGCGGGCACTCCTCGCCGACGGCGGGACGGACCGGGACGCACGGCGCCGGCTCGCCGGCCTCTACGTCCGCGGCGCCGATGTCCACTGGCGGGCGCTCGCACCCGCCGGCGCCCGGCGGATCCCGCTGCCCACCCACCCCTTCGCCCGCACCCGGTGCTGGATCGAGGCGGACCGGGGACGCCGCCGTGCCGGACTGCTCGGCGACGCGGAGCTCCTGCGCTCCTGGGACCGCGACATCTGCGCGACCCGGATCGGTCCCGGACGGATGTGGGAGCTGGCCGACCACCGCATCCAGGGGGTCGGCGTCCTGCCCGGCACCGGGCTGGTCGAGATGATCGTGGAGACCGCCCGACGGCTCGGTCGGGGCACGGCCCTGACGCTGCGGAACATCCGGTTCGAAGTACCCCTCGCGGTCCCCGACGGCGAGGAGGCCGACGTACACGTCGTCGTCGAACACGCGGCGGACGGCGGCCGGGTCACCGTCGCGACGCGCGGCACGGACGGCACCTGGGTGCGCAACGCGACCGCCGAACTGGCTGCCGGCACCCCCGCGCCCGCGACCACGTCGTTCGACGTGGCCGAGGTACGGCGCCGGATGACCCGGGAGCTGCCGCTCGACGACAGCGTCGACCGCGCCAACGGCCTCGTCACCGGCGAGCGCTGGACCCGCAGCGTCCTGCACGGCGCGGCGGACGACGACGCCACCGAACTGCTGTACGAGCACGCGCTGCCGCCCGCCCACCGCGGCGAGACCGACGACTACGTCCTCCACCCGGCGCTGCTGGACGCCCTGATCAACGCCCCCAACACCCTGTACGAACAGGACCGCCTCTACCTGCCCTTCTCGTACGGCCGGCTGACCGTCCACCGCCCGCTGCCGGGCCGGGTGTTCACCCACTTCCGCAAGCGGCCCGAGTCCCTCCCCGGCGAACTGCACGTCTTCGACATCAGCGTCACCGACCCCGAGGGCCACCTCGTGCTGACGGTGGACAACTACTGCGTGAAGTCGGCGGCCCGGCTGGACCTGGCGGGGGCCGGGGAGTACGGCTGGACCCAGACGTACCGCGAGACGGCCCCGCCGCCCTCCGCCGCGGCGGGCCCCGGGACCGTGCTGCTCTGCGGGGACTTCGGCGACGCCCTGGGCGGCCTCACGAAGGAACTGGAGACGACCGGCCACGACTGGATCCACCTCGGCGGCGCGGACGACGACCGGGCCGGCGAACCTCTCGGCGAGAACCGCCGGTTCGCCTTCGGCCTGCTGGCCTCGCTGCCACAGGCCGGCGCCTCACTCGCCGTCCGGACGGCCGGACCCGTCGACGCGGTCCGCGACCTGGTCGGGCTGCTCGCCGAGCGGCGGTGCGCCTTCACGGACGGCCTGCTGGTGCTCACCCGCGACGCCTTCGCCGTGACGGGCGAGGAGGAGACGACCGACCCCGGCCAGGCCGCGGTGGCCGGACTGGCCCGCGTGGCGGCACTGGAGTACCAGGGCCTGCGGATCCGCTGCCTCGACACCGACGGACGGACCGCCCCCGCCGCGGTGCTGGCCGAGGCCCGGGCCGTCGGCCGGCCGTCCTTCGTGCTGCACCGTGACGGGCAGTGGTACGAGCCCCGGCTGATCAGGTCCGTCCTCTCATCGCGTCCGGACGCGCCGGGCGCGCTGGTCACTGCCGACGGGGCGGTCGTCGTCTCGGGCGGGACCGGAGGGCTCGGCACCGCGATCGCGCGTCACCTGGCCCGGCAGGGCGCACGCAGGATCGTCCTGCTCGGCTCACCGACGCCGGACACGGCTAGGGAACCGCAGCTGAGCGAGGTGTGGTCCGAACTGGAGTCGCACCTGGAGCACTTCGAGATCGTCCGGCTGGACCTGGAGGACCGGGAGGCCGTCGAGGGCGCGGTGCGCGACATCCGCGCGCGGCACGGCCGGATCTCCGCCGTCCTCCACCTCGCCGGCCGGCCCGGCGTGGGCTTCCTGCACACCAAGAGCGCCGGCACCTTCCGGAGCGTCTACCGGCCGAAGGCACTGGGCGCCGTCCACCTCCACGAGGCCACCCTCGCCGACGACCTGGATCATTTCGTCCTGTTCTCGAGCATCGCCGGACTCGACCTGGAGCAGGGACAGGCCGACTACACGGCCGCGAACCTGGCCCTGGACAGCCTGGCCCAGCACCGCCGCCGCGCCGGTCTGCCGGCGCTCAGCGTCCAGTGGCCGGCCTGGCGCGAGACCGGGATGGCGATGCGCCTGGACGCCGTGGACGAGGACGGCCTCTTCCCGCCCCTGGGCACGGCCGAGGCGATCGGCCTGCTCGACGGCCTGATGGCCGGCCACGACCACCCCGCGGTGATCATGCCCGGCCGGATGCGCACGCCGTCCGCACCGGCGCGCCCGCAGCAGGACCTCCGGCCCCGTGAGGCGGCCGGCCGCGAGGTCGTGCTGCACGGGCTGGAGAGCGTCGGTGAGATCGAACGGGCCGTCGCCGAGATCTGGGCGGCGACCCTGGACGTCCCCGAGATCGACGCGCACGACGGTTTCGGAGACCTGGGCGGCAATTCGCTCCTCATATCGCAGATGTCGAAACTCTACGACGACCGCTATCCGGGACTGATGGACGTCGTCGACCTGTTCAGGTACACGACCGTCGCGGAACAGGCGGCCCACCTCAAGGAAAAGCTTGGCGTCGCACCGGCCGCAACGCCGGCCGAACAGCCCGCGACAGCTTCGGACAGCGGCGAGATAGACCGGCTGCTGGATCTCGCGGAGCAGGGCGTGGTCGACAGTTCCCCGGGCGTCATCCAGGAAACGGAAGTCACATGGAAAATGTGAAGGCATTCATCCTCTCGCAGGTCGCCAACAAGCAGCTGGCCAGGGAGGACGCCAAGAAGCTCCTGCTGGAGCTCTCGGCCTCCCACACGCACCAGGACATCGCCGTCATCGGTCTCGCCGGCCGTTTCGCCGCCGCCACGAGCGTCGATCAGTTCTGGGACCACCTCACGACCGGGCACCAGAGCATCCGGGACTTCCCGCAGGCCCGCAAGGCCGAGATGCGCACCATGCTGCGCAATCCGTACTACGCGGAACTCATCCTCGGCGCCGCGATACCCGAGGCGGACATCGACCGCATGCACGCCCCGAGCGGATACCTCGACCGGATCGACCATTTCGACGCCCGCTTCTTCGGCATCCCCCCGCTGGAAGCCGACCACATGGACCCCCACCAGCGGATCGCCCTGGAGGTGGCCCAGGAGGCGCTGGAGAACGCCGGCTACGGCGGCGACAGCGTCAAGGGCAGCCGCACGGGCGTCTTCCTCGGCCGGGACCAGACCAACCACTCGTACTACCGGATGCTCTCGGAGAACCACCCGATGCAGCTGTCGGGCTCCTGGGAAGGCCTGGTCGCCAGCCGCATCTCCTATCAACTCGACCTCAAGGGCCCGTCGTTGATGACGGACACCGCCTGCTCGGCGAGCGCGGTCTGCATCCACCAGGCGATCCAGTCGCTGCTGCTCGGCGAGTGCGACATGGCGCTGGCCGGCGGACTCAACATCTCGCAGGGCGGCGAGGTGAAGGCCGAGTACCTGGCCAGCATGTCGCTGGGCAGCGTCGAGTCCCACGACGACGCGATCCGCACCTTCGACGCCGGCGCCAACGGCACGCTGTGGGGCGAGGGCGCGGGCATCGTCGTACTGAAGCCGCTGCGTCGCGCGCTCGCCGACCGTGACCACATCAGGGCCGTCATCAAGGCCTCGGCCGTCAACAACGACGGCACGTCCACCAGCATCACCGCGCCCGACGCGCAGATGCAGGAACGCGTGATCCTCGACGCGTGGGCCAGGGCGGACGTCGAGCCGGAGACCATCTCCTACGTCGAGGCCCACGGCACCGGCACGGTGCTCGGCGACCCGATCGAGGTCAAGGGCCTGACCAACGCCTTCCGCAGGCACACCTCCCGCCGGCAGTTCTGCGGGATCGGCTCGCTCAAGACGACGACGGGGCACCTGGTGGCCGCGTCCGGTGTGGCGTCGGTCGCGAAGGTGGTCAAGTCCCTGGAGACCGCCACGCTGGCCCCGACGGGCAACTTCGCGGTGCCCAACCCGTACATCGACTTCCCCGGCAGCCCGCTGTACGTCAACGACCGCCTGACGCCCTGGGAGAGCGGGGGCGGGCCCCGGCGCGCCGGGATCAGCTCCTTCGGGTTCATCCGCACCAACTGCCACCTCGTCCTGGAGGAGGCCCCGCGGTACACGAGCGCGCCCGCGCGCCGCGACCGCCACCTCTTCACCGTCAGCGCCAAGTCCGAGGCCGCCCTGCGCGACCTCCTCGACGCGTACGCGCAGATGCTGGCGGGGGACTGCCCCTGGTCCCTCGCCGACATCTGCTACACCTCCTCCGTCGGACGCGGCCACTACGAGCACCGGGTACTGATCGTGGCCACCGGCAAGGAGCAGCTCGCCGAGTCCGTCGACCGGCTGAGGCGGCACGGCCCGGGCACCGACGAGCGGCGCGGCATCTTCCACGGGGTGCACGCCGTCGTCAGCGACAAGAAGAGCGACCCGGCCCCCGGCGACGTCACCGCCGGCGCCGTCCGGCGGCTGTCGGACGAGGCCGCCGCCGAGCTCGCCGCCCACCGCGCGCACGGCGACCCGGCCTCCCTCACCGCGGTCGCCGCCGCCTACGTCCGGGGCGCCGCCGTCGACTTCGCGCAGTACTACGCCGACGAGGCCCGGCGGCGGGTGCCGCTGCCGACGTACCCGTTCGAGCGGACCCGGCACTGGGCCGAGCCGATGACGTCGCGGGTGCGGGACTTCGGCGGGGCCCCGGCGCACCCGCTGCTCGGCACCGAGACCGGCCGCACCGAGGACTCCGTCGTCTTCGAGAACACGCTGTCCGTCGCGACGCACTGGGTGCTGGCCGACCACCGCATCGACCACCGCGCGGTGGTCCCCGGAACCACCTACCTGGAGATGGCCCGCGCCGCCTTCGCCGCCGTCGCGGGCTCCGGCGCGGCCTGCCTCGACAACGTCTTCTTCCTCACCCCGCTCGCCGTCGAGGACGGCGCGGACGTCACCGTGCGCACCCTGCTCGACCGGTCCGGGGACGGCTGGGCCTTCCGGGTCACCAGCCGGCGGGGGGAGGAGTGGATCACCCATGTCGAGGGCCGCGTCGGCCCGTTCGACGGCCGGGCCCCGCAGACCCCGCTGGACACGGAGGCGGCCCGGCGCGCCGCCACCGAGGTCCTCGACCCGTACCCGGTCGAGACCGACACCGGCGTCTTCCAGTTCGGCCCGCGCTGGGACTCGGTGCGCGGCCTGTGGCGCAGCGAGCCCGAGGGGTCCGCGCTGGCGCTGCTCGGCCTGCCGGCGGGCACGGACGACGAGACCGCGGTCTACGGGCTGCACCCCGCCAAGCTGGACAACGCGGTGAACGTCATCTCGCAGAACAGCGGACACACCTTCCTGCCGTACCTGTACAAGCGGTTCGTCCTGTACGGCCCCATGCCCGCGACGTTCCACTCGCTGATCCGCACGGTGCGCGACGACAGCCGCGACGGCGAGACCATCACCTACGACGTGGACCTCGCCGACCGGGACGGACGGATCTTCGCCCGGATCACCGACTACACCGTCAAGAAGGTCGACTGGGAGCGCTTCAGCCTGAACGGCCCCCGGCGCCACCTGGAGGTCGTCTGGTCGCCCGTCCCGGACGTGGAGAAGAGCGCCGCCGGTGAGGAGGTGTGGGCGGTGATCGCGTCCGACACCGAGGCCGGACGGGACCTGGTCGCCGAGGTGGCGGCCGCCGGTCACCGCGCCGTCCCCTGCTACCTGGCCGCGACCACCGACCCCGCCCGGGACGCCTTCGCCCCCGACGACGACGGCATACGGCTGCTCTGTGAGCGCCTGCGGGCCGAGGGCGCCGAGGGCGTGCTGTTCGCCACCGACCACACGGCGGAGCCCGGCCGGTCCCACGAGGAGCGGCGCGCCCACGGCGTCGACGCCCTCTTCGCCCTGTACCGCGGCCTGCTCACCCACCGCGTCAAGCCGCAGCTCGGCCTGAAGGTCCTCGGCAAGGACATCTGGGAGGTCGGCGCCGACACCCCCGGCACCGACACCCCCGGCACCGGCACCCCCGGCGCCGACCCCTACGCCGCCGCCACCGCCGGACTCGCCGTGGTCATCGGGCAGGAGCACCTCCCGGTGGACGTCGTCGACGCCGGCGCGGACACGGAGCTCGCCGTCGCGGTGCGCGAGACCCTCGGCGGCCGGGGCGCCCTTCCCCGCGCCCTGCGCGGATCGCGCACGTACGTCCGGGAGATGCGCCGCGCCGAGACCGCCGAGACGCCCGACGCCACCCGGTACCGGGACGGGACCTTCCTGATCAGCGGCGGCACCGGCGGCCTCGGCCTCGCCGTCGCCGGGGAGATGGCGAGGCAGGGCGCCGCCCGCGTCCTGCTCCTCGGCCGGCGCCCCCTGGACGAGCCCACCGCACGCCGGGTGCGCGACCTCGGCGTCGCCGAGTACGTGGTGTGCGACGTCTCCCGGGCCGACCAGGTGCGCGAACTGGACGCGCGGCTGCGCGCCGAGGGCGTCACCCTCGACGGGGTCGTCCACGCCGCGGGCGTCGCCGGCGACGGCTTCCTCGCCACCAAGGAACGCGCCGTCTTCGACGCCGTACTCGCCCCGAAGGTGGACGGCGGCGTCGCCCTGCTGGAACTGACGCGGGGTCACCCGGGGGCGTTCCTCGTGCTGTTCTCGTCCGTCACCGCCCTCACCGGCGGACAGGGCCAGGGTGACTACTGCGCCGCCAACGCCTTCCTGGACTCCCTCGCGGCCCGGGCCCGCGCCGAGGGAATCCACGCCGTCTCCGTCAACTGGCCGTCGTGGTCCGAGGTCGGCATGGCCGTCGCCCACGGACTGGGCACCCACGACGCGCCCTTCGTGGCCGTCGGTGTCGAGGACGGGCTGAGCTGGCTCGCCCACGCCCTGGACCACCCGGCCGGCTGCGTCGTCCCCACCGAGGTCAACGCCCCGGTGATGAAGGACCACGTGGGCGAGCTGCCCTTCCGGCTGGCGCCCGAGCTGGAGGCCGGGCTGGAGAACGCCGCCGCGGCGGCGCAGCCCGGGTCCCGCGGCACCGGGGACGTCCGTCTCACGGGCCAGTCCGACCCGACGCCGACCGAGCTGAAGGTGGGCGCGATCTACGGGAGTGTCCTCGGCCTGGCCGAGGTCGACGCCCACGCCAGCTTCCAGGACCTGGGCGGGAACTCGCTGATGACCGCCCAGCTGCTGTCGCTTGTCGACGAGGCGTTCCCGGGGACGGTCGACATCGCCGACCTGTTCTCCTACGCCACGGTCGCCGACCTCGCCGCCCACATCGACGCACTGGCGCCCGCCGGGACCGGCGCGGGTACCGACGGGCCCGGGGAGCCGGCGGCCCTCGGGACGGACGCGTTGAAGGAGGTCCTGGACGAGATCGGCGACGCGGAGCTGGCTGGGCTCTTCGCGGACGCCGAGGACAGCGGGGGGAACTGACGATGCCGACGACGGCGGACACCACCAAGGAACTGATGAAGTACCTGCTGACGCAGGTCAAGGAGGAGCGGCTCGAGGTCGGGCGGGCCAAGGAATTCCTCCGGGCGATCGGCGAGCCGCGGCGCACCGCGGACGAGCCCGTCGCCGTCGTGGGCATGGCCTGCCGCTTCCCCGGCGCCCCGGACAAGGAGCGGTTCTGGGCCAACCTGCTCGACGGCAGGGAGCACATCGGTGACTTCCCCCCGGCCCGCGAGGAGGACCTGCGCCGGGTCGACACCACCTCCCGGCTCCGCAAGGGCGGCTACCTGGACCGGATCGACCAGTTCGACCCGGAGTACTTCGGCATCCCGCCGCAGGTCGCCACGGAGATCGACCCCTACCACCGCAACCTGATGGAGGTGCTGGTCGAGACGGCGGAGGACGCCGGGTACGCCAAGAGCGAGCTGTACGGGGCGAACGCCGGGATCTTCGTCGGCAACGACCACACGCACCGCATGAGCACGTCGTACCTGCAGTTCCTCTCGAAGGTCGGCTTCTCCGCCTTCACCGGGTCCTGGTCCGGCATCCTCGCCAGCCGCCTGTCGTACCACCTGAACCTGCGGGGACCCGCCGCCGTCGTCGACACCGGCTGCTCGTCGGGCCTGGTCGCGCTGGACGCGGCGGTGAAGGCCCTGCGGCAGGGCGACTGCGACACGGCCTTCGTGGCGGCCATCAACCTGCTGCTCGCCCCGACGAGCATCGGCGACGGCACCGAGTCCGCCGACTGCCGGGTCCGGGCCTTCGACGGCGCCGCCAACGGCACGGTGTGGAGCGAGGGCGTGGCCGGGGTGTACCTCAAGCCCCTCTCCCGCGCCCTCGCCGACCGGGACCACGTCTACGGCGTCGTCCTCGGCGGCGCCGTCAACAACGACGGCCGCAGCAACGGCCTCACCGCCCCGAACGCGCGGGCCCAGAAGGAGCTGCTGGTCAGCGCCTGGAAGCGGGCCGGCATCCCGCCCGAGACGCTGTCGTACATCGAGGCGCACGGCACCGGGACCACCCTCGGCGACCCCATCGAGATCAAGGGACTCACCGGCGCGTTCGCCGAGTTCACCACCAGGCGGCAGTTCTGCGGGGTGGGGTCCGTCAAGACCAACATCGGGCACACGGTCGGCGCGGCCGGCCTGGCCTCGCTGATCAAGGTGCTGCTCGCCCTCGACCGGAAGGTCATCCCGGGCTCGCTCCACTTCGACGTGCCCAACGCCCTGCTGAACCTCCCCGAGTCACCGGTCCACGTGCAGGACCGCACCGGCGCGTGGGAGGACACCGGCACCCCTCGCCGCGCCGGGGTGAGCAGCTTCAGCCTGAGCGGGACCAACTGCCACGTCGTACTGGAGGAGGCACCCGCGGCGGCCGACCGGCCGGAGCCCGAAGGCCCGTTCCTGTGCCCGGTCTCGGCGCGGAACGAGGAACTCCTCGCCGCGACCGCGGCCCGTCACCTGGCCCACCTCGACCGGCACCCGGACCAGCGCGTCGACGACATCTGCTTCACCCTGCAGACCGGCCGCGAACACCAGCCGGTGCGGGCCGCCGTCCTGTGCGACAGCCGTGCCGGCCTGCGCGAGGGGCTGCTGCGGCTGCTGCACCCCGTCGAGGCGGGCACGGAGGCGCCGCCCGCGGCGGACGGGCCCCTGGTGCTGCGCGCCGGGGACCCGGACGCCGTGTCCGCGGCCGCCCTCCCGAAGCGGTTCCGGCCCCTGGCGGACGCCGTCACCGGCTGGTTCGACGCCCGGCCGCGGCCCTTCGCCGGACTGCACCGCGGCGGCGACGCCCGCCGGGTGCCCCTGCCGGCCCAGCTCTTCCACCACGTACGGCTGTGGGACGAGGACGCGCGGCCCGCCGCGCGCGGCGCAGGCAGCGCGGACGGCGAGGGCGCCGAGCGGACCATCCTGTCCGGCCCTCGCCGCCTGCACGGCGACGAGGACGCCGGGCCGGCCCGCGAGGCGATCGCGTGGATCTGGTCCGAGGTCCTCGGCTACCCCGTGATCCGCGGCACGGACGACTTCTTCCTCCTGGGCGGGGACTCCATCTCCTCGCTGAACATCACCCAGGTCCTCAACGCCGAGTTCGGCCTCGACATCCCCGCGGCCACCCTGCTCGCGGACCGGGTCTTCGACGACTTCGCCGACACCGTCGTCCGCGACCACGGACTCACCGACGCGCAGGTGCTCGCCGTCCTCGGCGAGCCGGACCGGGCACCGGGTGCCGCCCAGGACGGCGAAACGCCGGCCGAGGAGTACGAGCTGCCGCTGACCGCCGCCCAGCGGAGCGTGTTCTTCGCGAGCCGGCGCGACGAGGACTCCGTCGCCTACAACGAAGGTGGCCTGACCCTTCGTCAGGAGCCGCTGGACGTCGCCGTCCTGGAGGAGGGGCTGCGGACCCTGGTCGCACGGCACGACAGCCTCCGCTCCACCTTCCACCTGGTCGACGGAGAGCCCGTCCAGCGCGTCCACGCCCGGGTGCCCGTGACGGTGGAACGCCGCCGGCTCGGCGCCCTCCCCGCCGGGGAGAGCCACGAGAGCCGCGCCCGCCGGGAGATGCGGGACTTCGTCCGCCCCTTCCGCCTCGACGCCGCCCCGTTGTTCCGCGCCGCGTGCTTCGAGTTCGACGACGGAGCGACCTGCCTCGCGGTCGACATGCACCACATCGTCACCGACGGCGCGTCCATGGGCGTACTGTTCCGCGAACTCGCCGCCCTCGCCGAGGGCGCGGAGCTGCCGGCGCTGCCGCGGAGCTACCGCGACGCCCACCGCGACCTGCTGCGCCGACAGGACCGCGACGCGCTGCGGCGCCAGCGGGACCACTGGGCCGCCGTCTTCGCCGACGAGGTGCCGGTGCTCCGACTGCCCACGGACCGGCGCCGCGCCGACGCCCTGTCCGGGCGGGGAGCACGGCTGTTCACCACGCTGGACGCGCCGCTGCTCGACGCCGCGAAACGCTGGGCCAGGGACCACGACATCACGCCGTACATGCTCTTCCTGGGGCTCTTCCAGCAGCTGCTGTCCCGGCTCGGCGGACAGCGCGACGTGGTGATCGGCGCCCCCGTCATGGGCCGGTCGGACCTGGACCACCAGGACCTCGTCGGCATGTTCGTCAACACCCTGCCGCTGCGCGTCGCCGCCGACCCCGGAACGGGCGTCACCGCGTTCTTCGAGGGCCTGAGGTCCACCGTCCTCGACGCGTTCGGGCACCAGGACTGTCCGCTGGAGGTCCTCATCGAGGACCTCGCCCCGCCGCGCGAGCCCGGCCGTCGGCCGCTGTTCGACGTGTGCTTCGTCCACCAGAACGTGGACATGGGCATGGGCCGCGAGCGGATCGTCCCGTACGACACCGGCGGCGCCAAGTACGACCTCACCCTGAGTACCCGCGAGACCGGCGACGGACTGCTGCTGACCTGGGAGTACTCCACCCCGCTGTTCGGGAGCGAGACGATCGGCCTGTGGGCCGGGCGCTACGAGGAGCTGCTCCGCTCCCTCCTCGCCGCCGAGGACGGCGACCCGGTCGGCGAACTCCGGCTGATCCCGCAGCGCGAGGCCGAGCTGACCCGGCGCCTCGCCCAGGGGCCCGCCGGGCCGGCGCGACGGGAGGACGTCGTCCGCCTCTTCGAACGGCAGGCGGCGCTCGCCCCGGACCGCACGGCACTGATCACGGACGACGCGCGCCTGACCTACGCCGAACTCGACGCGCGTGCCAACCGCGTCGCCCAGGGCCTGATCCGGCAGGGCGTCACGGCGGGGACGCCCGTCGCGCTGCTGATGGACCGGTCGTTCGACATGGTCACCGCGATCCTCGGCGTCCTCAAGGCCCGCTGCCCCTACGTCCCCCTGAACACCGGGTTCCCCGCCGACCGCCTCCGGCTGATCGCGGACGACTCCGGGGCCCGGCTCCTGCTCACCACCGCCGCGCGGATGCCCGACGCACAGCGCCTCGCCTCCGACCGGCTGCGGGTCATGGACCTCCAGGCCTGCGCGGACGCGGCCGGGACGACGGGCGCTCCCGGCCTCCCGGCGAGCCCCGACGACCCCATCTACATCATGTACACGTCCGGCACCACGGGGGTCCCGAAGGGCGCCCTGGTCCGGCAGCGGGGCGTGCTCCGGGTGGCCCACGAGGCGTCCTTCGCCGACGCAGGGCCCGACGACACCTTCCTGCTGATGTCGGACTACTCGTTCGACGGCTCCGTCTACGACATGTACGCGGCGCTGGTCAACGGCGCCTCGCTGGTGATCACGGACCGGGAGACCGTCCTGGACGTGGACCGGCTCGGCGCCACCATCCAACGCCACGGCGTGACGCGGTTCTTCATCACCATGTCGATGTTCAACACGCTCGTCGACCTCGCCCCCCGGACGCTCACCGGGGTCCGCCGGATCATCTGCGGCGGCGAGGCGGCGTCCCCCGCGCACATCCGCAGGGCGTTCGACCTGCTGGGCCCCGGCCGCGTCGCCAACGGGTACGGGCCGACGGAGACCACCGTCTTCGCCGCCGTGCACGTCTTCGACGACCTGGACGACGACGACGCCGTCCCGATCGGCCGGGCCGTCACCGACACCACGCTGCGGGTGCTCGACGACCGGATGCGGCCCGTGCCGATCGGCACCGTGGGCGAGCTGTACATCGGCGGCGCCGGCCTGGCCGACGGCTACCTCAACCGCGACGAGCTGACCGCCCGGCGGTTCGTCACCTCCCCGGCCTTCCCCGGCGAACGGCTCTACCGCACCGGCGACCTCGCCGCGTTCAAGAGCAACGGCCTGCTCTACTACCACGGAAGGGTCGACCAGCAGGTCAAGCTGCGCGGCCATCGCATCGAGCCCGAGGAGATCGCCGCCGCCGCGACGGCGGAGCCGTACGTCCGCTGGGCGCACGCCGCCGTCCGCCAGACCGGCACCGGCGGCGGCAGCCTGTGCCTGTGGGTGCGCTACACCGACGACGCCGAGGACGGCGCCGCCCGGCTGCGCGCGGCCCTGCGCCGCCGGCTGCCCGACTACATGGTCCCGGCGTCCGTCGTCGAGACGGACACCGTGCCGCTGACCCGCAACGGCAAGATCGACGTCGCCGCACTGCCCGCACCGGCCGTCTCCTCCGCCGACTCGGCGACCCGCCCGGCCGGCGTGCTCCAGTCCCGGATCGCGGAGGCGTGGGAGTACGTGCTCGGCGTCGCGGTGGAGGACATCGACGCCAACTTCTTCGAGCTCGGCGGTGACTCCATCAAGGCCATCCAGATCGTGGCCAAGCTCAAGGAGCACGGCATCACCGTGCGGACCATGGACCTCCTGGAGCACCAGACGGTCCGCGTGCTGGCCGAGCGCGCCGCGGACACGGCCCCCGCCCGCGCCGGCGCGCCCGCCGCAGAACAGGGCCCGGTGACCGGTCCGGTGACCCCCGGCCCCGTCCAGCACGCCTTCCTCGCCGATCCCGCGGGCCGCGCCCTGCGCTACAACCAGAGCCTGCTGCTCACGCTCACCGAACCGGTCCCGCTCGACCGGCTGGAACGCGCCGCGCGGCGGCTCGTCACCTGCCACGACATGCTCCGCCTGGAGACCGACGACGACGGCGGACTGAGCCTGCGGGCCCCGGACACCGAGCCGCTGCTCCACGCGGAGGCGGCACCGAGGGACCTGCCGGAGGCGGAACTGCCGGCCTACCTCGAGACGCTCCAGGACCGGGTCGACGTCCGGGGCGGGCCCGTGCTGGCCCTCGCCACCGGCCTGGGGGAGGACGGTCGCGGGGTCGCCCTCGCCGCCCACCACCTCGCCGTGGACGTGGTCTCCTGGGGGATCCTGGTCGAGGACCTGCTCACCTGCCTGGCCGACCCCGACGCCGTACTCCCGCCGAAGACCCTCTCGTTCCCGGCGTGGACGGCGGAGCTGGAGCGCCACACCCGGGAGGGCGGCTTCCGGCCGGAGCTGGCCCACTGGACGGAGCTGGCGCGGGACGCGAAGGAGGCGGGCCCGCTGTTCGAGGAGGCGGTCCTCGCCCGCGGCGAGAGCGTCGCGGAGTACCTCCGGCTGCCGGACACCGACGACAGCGGCGTCTCCCTCCTCGACACCGCGCTCCGCACCCACGGGGCACGGCCCGCCGAGGTCCTCCTCGCCGTGGTGGCCCGCGCGGTCGCCTCGGTCACCGGCCGGGACCGCGTCCTGTTCACCATGGAGGGTCACGGCCGTGAACCCCTCGCCGAGGACCACGACCTGAGCCGGACGGTCGGCTGGTTCACCAGCACCTTCCCGCACCTGGTCCGGGTCGGGGGCGACGCCGCGGACACCGTCGCGTCCGTGCGGCGCTCCTTCGAGCGGCTGCCCGGCAAGGGCCTCGGCCACGGCGCCCTGCTGCGCTTCGACCCGGCCCTGCGCGACCGGCTCGACGGCGTGCGCCCGCAGATCAGCTTCAACCACCTGGGCGACCAGGACGGCGGCGGCGAGATCGGCATCGCCCACCTGCCGAGGGAGATCACGACGGACGCCGCACACCGGTCGCCGTGCGCCCTCGACATCACCACGCACCGCACCGGAGGCGAAGTCGTCGTGGAGGTGCGCTGCCCGCGGAGCTGGCGGCGCGACGGCACCGGCCCCGCCCTCACCGCCGCGATCCGCGCCGCCTTCGACGACGTACGCGCCGCGACGACGGCCGCCGGCCGGGAGCCGATCCACGCGCCCACGGTCGACCGGTCCGTGGTCGACGACATCCTGGCCGACCTCACCGGCGACCTCTAGGCCACTGCGAACCCGAACGGAATGCCTTTCATGGTTGACAAGGACAACATCGAGTCGATAACCGGCCTGGCCGCGATGCAGAAGGGAATGCTGTTCCAGCACGCCGCGGACGCCGGTTCGGACGCCTACGTCGAGCAGTTCGACTTCACCGGCACCGGCGAGGTCGACGCCCCCCACCTGCGGACCGCGCTCGCCGCCCTGTCCCGGCACTACGCCGTCCTGCGCTCCGTCTTCTCCTTCCGGAACACTGACGAGCCCTACCAGGTGATCCTGAAGGAGTGGGCGCCCCCGCTCGACGTCCTGGACCACTCCGCCACGCCCGACGCCGAGGAGGCGGTCGCCGCGTTCAAGGAGGCGGACCGCGCCCGGGGCTTCGACCTCGGCAAGGACGTCCTGCTGCGGGCCACCCTGATCCGCACCGGCGGCGAGCGGTGGCACCTCGTCCTCACCTTCCACCACATCATCCTGGACGGCTGGTCCCTGGGCCCCCTGTTCGGCACCCTGTTCGCCTACTACGACGAACTGGTCCGCACGGGCACGCTCCGCCAGCGGCGCGAGGCCCACCCGTACGCCGACTACCTCGCGTGGTACGGGCGGCAGCGCGGCGAGGACGCGCTCGCGCACTGGACGCGGGAACTGGACGGCTACGAACGGCCGGCCGGGCTGCCCACGGAGCGCCGCGCGGACGGTTACCGCGGCGCCACCCACCGGTTCACGGTCCCCGACGAGCTGTACGCCGGGGTGCGGCGCTTCGCCCGGGAGAACCGGGTCACGCCGAGCGCCGTGTTCCAGGCGGCCTGGGGCGTGGTGCTGCAGAAGTTCACCTACACCGACGACGTCGTGTTCGGCAGCGTCGTCTCGGGCCGGGACGTCGACGTCGACGGCGTCGAGGACATGGTCGGCCTGCTGGTGAACACCCAGCCGGTCCGGGTGACCACGGGGGAGGGGACCGGCTTCGCCGACCTGTGCCTCAGCGTGCAGGACGCCTACCGCCGGGCCGTTCCGTACCAGTACTGCCCGCTGCACGAGGTGCAGAGCCGGGTACCGCTGAAGAACGAGCTGCTGAACCACGTGCTCGCCTTCGAGAACTACCCGCTGGCCGACCGCCTGCGGGACTTCGGCTCCGACGACGGCCTCCGCCTGGCGGACGTCGAGGTGTACGAACGCACCGACTACGACTTCCACGTCGTCGTCCATCCCCTGGACCGGCTGGAGGTGGCGTTCACCTACAACGCGAACCTCTACCCGCCGGCCCTGATGGAGACCCTGGAGGCCGCCCTGGTCCGCGTCTTCACCGCGGCCGTCGACGACCCCGCCGTCCCCGTCCGCCGGATCGCGCTCCTCGGCCCCGCCCAGGGCACCGACGCCGGCCGGGACACGCGGCCGGCGGCGACCGCCCCGCAGCCGACCCTGACCGACACCTTCGACGCGATCACGCGCACCCACGGCGACCGGACCGCCCTCGTGTGGCACGGCAAGGAGTACTCCTACCGCGCGATCGACCGCTGGTCCGACGCCGTCGCCGGGAAGCTGCGGGAACTCGGAGCCGGCCCCGGCGCCCCGGTCGGCGTGCTGGCCGACCGCCGTCCCGAGCTGATCGTGGCCATGCTCGGCGTGCTGAAGAGCGGCAACCACTACGTGCCGGTCGACACCAAGGACGCCGCCCCGCGGATCGAGGACGTCCTGGACGACGCGGGGGTGCGCGTGCTGTGCACGGTGGGCGAGTTCACCGGCAAGGCCCCGGACCGCGTCACGACGCTGCTCGTGGACGAACTGCCCTCCGACGCGCCGCCGTTCCCGCGGGAGGCGGCGTCGCCCGACTCCGTCGCCTACCTGATGTACACCTCCGGGTCGACCGGGCGTCCCAAGGGCTGCCACATCACCCACCGCAACGTCCAGCGGCTGTTCACCGAGCAGACGTACGCCGCGTTCGGCGACGACCAGACCGTCGTCATGACCAGCTCGCCCGCCTTCGACGCGTGCACCTTCGAGATCTGGGGCACCCTCGGATCCGGCGGGACGCTCGTCCTGCCCGACGAGGTCGACATCCTCGACGGCACCCGGCTCCGGGCCCTCGTCGAACACCACGGTGCCCGGCGCCTGTGGCTGACGACCTCCCTGTTCCACCAACTGTCCGACCACGACCCGGAGATGTTCGGCACGCTCGACCACCTCCTCGTCGGCGGCACCGTGCTGTCCCGCCGGCACACGGCCACCGTGCTGGACGCCTGCCCCGGCCTGCGGATCACCAACTTCTACGGCCCCACCGAGAACACCGTGTTCTCCACCGCCCACCCCATCCGCGCCGAGGACCTGGACCGGGACCGCGTCCCCATCGGACGGGTGCTGAACCACACGACGGCCCACGTCCTCGACAACGGACTCAACCCGCTGCCGCCGGGGGCCACCGGCGAGCTGTGCCTCGGCGGGGACGGCGTCTCCCCCGGCTACCTCGACCGGCCGGAGCTGACCCGGGAGAAGTTCGTCACCGTTCCCGCCCTGCCCGGCGAACGCCTCTACCGCACGGGCGACCTGGTCCGTCAGCAGCCCGACGGCACCCTCGACTACCTCGGCCGCACCGACGACCAGGTCAAGATCAACGGCTTCCGGGTGGAACTGGGCGAGGTCGAGGCCCTCCTCGCCTCGGTCGACGGCGTGACGGAGGCCGTCGTGGTCGCGGCCGAGGAGAACGGCGCCAAGTCCCTGCGCGGCTACTACCGCGCGGCCGGCGACCTGACCCCCGAGGCCGTCCGGTCGGCGCTCACCGCCAGGGTGGCCGGCTACCTGGTGCCCGCGGTGCTGCTGCGGCTCGACACGTTCCCGCTGAACAAGAGCGGGAAGGTGGACCGAGGCCGGCTGGCGCAGTACCGGCCCGAACCCCGCGCCGACGTCCGCGAGAAGGCCGGCCGGCCCCTGTCCGCCACCGAGCGGACCCTGGTCGACATCGTCGCCGACCTGCTCCCCGGCGCCGACATCGACGTCGACCAGAACTTCTTCGACCTCGGGCTGAACTCCCTCAACCTCCTCACCATCGGCAACCGCCTGCGCAAGACCCTGGGCCGCGAGGTGCCCGTCCCGCTGTTCTTCGAGCACACGTCCGTCTCCGCGCTGGCCGCCCACCTCGACACCCCGGAGGAGGACGCGGAGGCCGCGTCCGGCGACACCCTCGCCGGCGAGCGGGAAGAGGAACAGGCGGCCCTCGCGACCGGCCGGCTGCTGATGCAACTCGGCGACGACTGAGAAGGAGGGCACGGCAGTGGCTGCACGCAAGGACCCCGAACGCCAGTACACCGGCCTGGAACTGGCGGTCATCGGCATGGCCGGCAGGTTCCCGGGCGCCGAGGACCTCGACGCCTTCTGGCACAACCTCGTCGAGGAGGTCGACGCGGTCTCCCGCTTCACCGACGAGGAACTGCTCGCGGCCGGCGTCACCCCCGAGGAACTGGCCGACGAGAACTACGTCCGGGCCCGCGGCGTCTTCCCTCGGCTCGAGAGCTTCGACTCCGCGTTCTTCCACTACACCCCGGCCGACGCGGCCATGCTGGATCCGCAGGTCCGGGCCCTGCACGAGGAGGTCTACCACGCCCTGGAGGACGCCGGGTACTCGGCGGACGGGCGCGGCGAGTCCATCGGCCTGTTCCTCGGCGCGACCAACAACCTCCCCTGGGAGGCGCACACCCTGCGCACGTCCATCGCCCGCTCGGGCGTGATGTTCGCCGGCATGCAGCTGAACGACAAGGACTTCACCGCCACCAGGATCGCCTACGCCCTGGACCTCAAGGGCCCGGCGCTCTCCCTGCACACCGCCTGCTCGACCTCGCTGGTCGCCGTCGACATGGCCTGCCGGTACCTGTGGACCGGCGCCTGCCAGATCGCGGTGGCCGGCGGCAGCGGCCTGACCCTGCCGCACCGGCGCGGCTACCTCTACCAGGAGAACATGATCCACTCGCCGGACGGCCGCTGCCGGGCCTTCGACAAGGACGCCGCCGGCACCGTCGAGGGCAACGGCGCGGGCGTCGTCGTCCTCAAGCGGCTGGAGACCGCGCTGCGGGACGGGGACCGCGTCTACGCGGTGATCAAGGGCTCGGCGGCCAACAACGACGGCAACCGCAAGGTCGGTTACACGGCGCCGAGCATCGAGGGCCAGGCCGAGGTGATCCGCAAGGCGCACCGCGTCGCCGGTGTGACAGCCGCCCAGGTGTCCTACGTCGAGACGCACGGCACCGGCACCGCCCTTGGCGACCCCATCGAGGTCGAGGCGCTCCGCAAGGCGTTCGGCCCCGGGACCGCGGGCACGGTCGGCCTCGGGTCGCTGAAGTCGAACATCGGCCACCTGGACACCGCGGCGGGCGTCGCCTCGCTCATCAAGGCCTGCAAGATCGTCGAGCACCGCACGGTCCCGCGCACCCTGCACTTCCAGGAGATCAACCCCGCCGTCAGCCTCGACGGCAGCCCCTTCTACGTGGTGGGACGTCAGGAGGAACTGCGGCGCAAGGGGGCGCCGGAACAGGACGGGCAGCCCCTGCGCGTGGGCGTGAGCGCCTTCGGCATCGGCGGCACCAACGCCCACCTGGTCCTGGAGGAGGCCCCCACCGCCGACACCGCGCCGGCCGGCCGACGGCACAACACCCTCGTCGTGGCGGCCTCCTCCGCCGACGCCCTCGAACGCGTCAAGCGGAACCTCGCCGCACACCTCGCCGCGCACCCGGACCTGGACGGCTCCGACCTCGCGTGGACCCTGCAGAACCGCCAGCGCCGGCTCGCCCACCGCTACGCCGTGGACTTCCGCGACGCCGGGCACCTGCGCGAGCGGCTCCAGGAGTCCCTCGACGCGGGGGAGGAGCCGACGGACCTCGGCAAGAACACCCGCCGCAGCGTCCACTTCCTCTTCACCGGCACCGGCTCGCAGTACCTGGGCATGGCCCGCGACCTCCACGCCACCGAGCCCGCCTTCCGCGACCACCTCGAGGAGTGCTTCTCGATCAGCGAGGCCCTGGGCAACCCGGTGCCCCGCGAGGTCTTCTCCGGCGACTCGGCCGCGACGGAGAAGCGGATGAACTCCATGGAGACGGCTCAGCTGATCCTGTTCATGCTGGAGTACTCCATGGCGAAGACGCTGATCGGCTGGGGCGTCGAACCCAAGGGCATGATCGGCCACAGCACCGGCGAACTCGCCGCCGCCTGCGTCGCCGGCGTCTTCTCCCTCGAGGACGGCGTCCGCCTGGTGCACGCCCGGGGCAGCCTCATGGCGGCCACGCCGGAGGGCGCCATGACGTCCGTCAAGGCCGCCGAGGACACCGTCCGGGCGATGCTGCCGGAGAACCTGGTGATCGCCGCCGTCAACAGCCCCGAGGACTGCACGGTCTCCGGCGCCGTCGCGGACGTCACGGAGTTCGAGCGGCGCTGCGCCGAGCACGGCATCGCCGCCACCCGGGTCAAGGACCTCGCCCACGCCGCCCACTCCCCGTTCATGGAGAGCATGCTGGAGGAGTTCCGCGAGGTCGCCCGGCAGGTGACCTTCCGGCCGCCCAGGATCCGGTACGTGTCCAACGTGACGGGCACGTGGATCACCCCGGAGGAGGCCACGGACCCGGAGTACTACTGCGCCCACATCCGGCGGACGGTGCGCTTCAAGGACGGCGTCGAGACGATCCTGGCGCGGGGCGACAACCTCTTCGTCGAGGTCGGCCCGGGCAAGACGCTGTCGTCGTTCGTGCGGACCGTCGGCCGCGGCGCGGCCACGGACGTCACCGCCGTCAACACCCTGCGGCACCGCATGGAGGCGCTCGGGGACGACGAGCACCTGGCGCGCGTGGTCGGCAGGCTGTGGGAGGCCGGCGTCGGCCTCGACTGGAAGGCGTTCCACAGCGGCCGCAACCCGCGCAAACTGGGCCTCCCGCTCTACCCGTTCGACCACACCGCGTACCCGGTCGACGTGACCGAGTTCCACCGGATGCTGTCGGACGCCGGCGACACCGCGGCCCCGCACACCGCCGCCCTGCCCGGTCCGGGCGCGACGCAGGCGCCCGTCGCCGCCGACGGACCGTGGCCGGCGCTGCGCCGGGTCTGGTCCCGCACCATGCTCCCGTCGTTGCACGGCAGGGAACGGCCACGGGTGCCCGTGGTCTTCACCGACGACGCCGCGAAACTCCGGCGCGTCCTGGCGGACATCCCGCACTGGCGCGCGCTGTACGTCACCTTCGGCCCGGAGTACCGCTTCCACGGGCCGTCCGGCGCCGTCGTCCGACCCGGTCACCCGGACGACCTGACGCGGCTCGTGCGGGACCTGGACCGGCACGCCCTCTCCGGGGACGCGTTCGTCGTCCACCGGGACGACCACACCGCGCTGACCCGGTTCCTGCGCGACCTGTGCACGGTCGCCTCCGAGGCGGCGGAACCGGCCGTCACCGACGTCCTGGTGCTCGACACCGCCGGCCACCTGCGCGACCACGCCGACGTGCTCCCGCGGCTCATCGGTCTGAACCACGAGTTCCCCGGCCTGCGGGTGCGGGCGCTGCGCTGCGACGCACCGCTCACCGGCCGACGGGGACGCACCGCCTGGAGCACGGGCCTGCGGCGGGAACTGCGGGAGGACGGCCCTCAGGAGGTCGCCGTCCGCTACTCGGGGGCGGAACGCCTCGCGCCCGTGATGGTCCCCCTGCACGGCGACACCGGCCCCCTGGGTAGCCCCGCCCGCCGGACGACCGTCCTGTGCCGCTCCGCCGACCTCCCGGCGCTGCTCGACGCCCTGGGCGACGGACTCCCCGACCGCACGGTCCGGGTCGTTCCCTACGGCCGGGACCAGCAGGAGGCGCCCACCCGGAAGGGCGGCGCCGAGGAACGCGTGACGGTCGCGCGGCCCGTGACCGGGGCGACGTGGGGTGCGGTGGCGAGCGCCCTGGCCGAGCGGCTGGACGAGGGGGAGGAGACGGACGGGATCGTCCTGTGGGACACGCCGTCCGACGACGTGCCGGACACCGGCGGCGCCCTCGCCGGCCGGCGCCCGGTCGTCGACGTACTGCGCCGGGTGAGCCGGGAGCGGGGCGCGCCCTGGCAGATCCTGTCCCGGCCGGAGCTCGGCCGACGGGCCTGGGACGCCTCGGTCACCCGCTGGTTCGCCGAGAACGAGCTGATCGACGCGGCCGGGGATGTCACCCGCCTCTACGCGTTCGGCCCCCTCGTGGAGGGCGACCGGTCGGCGCTGGGCCTGCTCGCCCGGATGCAGGACTCCGGCATCCGGGCGGCCCACCACGGCACGGACGCCACCTTCACGGCCGTCACCGCCGCACGCCCGGCGGCCGGCCCCGGCTCCGGCCGCGACGGCGACACGGCCGCGCCCGGCGACGCACGGCACGCCGTCCGCGCGCTCATGCGACGGGAACTGACGAACCTCCTCGGCTTCGAGGACGTCGACGCGCGGGCCGACATCTTCGACCTCGGGCTCGACTCCGTCCGCCTGATCCGCTTCCTCAGCGTCCTCGAGGAGCACGGCCACAAGATCCTCGCCGGCGACGTCTACAACCACCCGACCGTCGACGACCTCGCGCGGTTCGTCACCCGGGCCGCGGAGGGCCCCGGCGAGGACACCGGCTCGCCCGGGACGGTCGCCGCCCTGCTGGCCGGACGCCTGGACACGGAGTGCGTCGTCGAGGAGTTCCACCCCGAGGGCGAGGACGAGCCACGGCTCCTCCTCTTCGTCGACGGCCTGGACGACGCGCTGCGCGACCGGGCCGCCCGCGAGCTCCGCGATCTGCGGCTGCCCCCCGCCCTCGTACCGCACCACGTCCTGCCCGGCTCCCTGCGCGAGGCGTTCCTGGAGCACCGGGACTTCGCCTCCCTCGGGTTCGACACCGGCGCGGCGGCGGACGAGAGCGCGCTGGACGCCGCGTTCCGCGAGATCGACCGGTGCGGACGCGAGCTGGGCCGGCACCTCGGCTCCCGGCCGGTGCGGTGGACCTACCCCCTGACCGGCATGCAGCGGCAGCACTTCGCGAGCGGCGACCGCCTCCAGCTCTACGTCATGGAGTTCCGCGAGCCGGTCGACGCCGAGGTCCTGCAGCGCGCGCTGTGCGACGTCGTCGGACGGCACGGGCTGCTGCGGAGCTTCCTGACCCGGTCCCTCGGCCGCCCGCGGTGGAAGGAGTTCGAGCCCCCGGAGCACGTACCGCTGCCGCGGGTCGACCTGTCCGGCATGACGCCCGACCGGCAGGCACGGGCACGCGCGAGGCTGGCCGGCCGCGACTGGGCCCCGGCCCGGGACCCCTTCGACCAGCCCCTGTACGAGGCCGTGCTCGTGAAGTACCACGAGCGCTCCCACGACCTGCTCTTCCGCTTCGACCACGCGATCTTCGACGCGTCCTCCGGCCAGGTCCTGCGGGCCGACCTGCTGAAGAGGTACCAGGAGCTGACGGCCGGCACGGGCCGGGCGATGCCCGCCGCCAAGAGCTTCCGGCACCTCCAGTGGCGCATCCACCGGGGGCCCGTGGACATCACGGCGGACGAGATCGTCGAGAGGTTCGACCTCGTCCGGTACGGCCGCGCCGGTGCGGCGCTCCGCGACCGGGCCGCCCGCCACGCCGGGCGGCCGGTCCACCAGGTCCGTCACTCCGTCGACCTCGACGCCCTGCGCGGCCCGGACGGTACCGAACCCGAGCCGTTCTCGCTGGCCCTGCACCTGTACGCCCGCCTCGTCGCCCGGCTGCTGTCGGTGGACGAGGTCGCGGCCGACCTCGTGGTGCGGGCCCGGACCTTCGCGGGCGAGGACTTCTCCGACGTCATGGGCATGGCCCTGGACACCCTGCCCGTGGTGCTCCCCGCCGACCCGGCCGCCGGCCAGGACCTGGCAGGCGCCGTCGGGGCACGGACCCGCATGCTGAACAGGCACAACATCAGCTTCCTGGACCTCGGCCACGACCTGCGCTCCCGCCTCGCCCACCGCAAGGTGGCCGCGGCGACGCGGGGGCTCGCCGGGCGGTCCCCGTGCGTGTTCAACTTCGCCGGCCGGGTGGAGGACGCCTACGACACCGTGTGGGACCTGACGCCGGACCAGCCCGCCGACGGCCGGGACGCCACCGGCGGCGCCGACTGCTTCTGCGCCGCCAGGACCACGGGCGGCCGGCTCGACCTCGTCCTCCAGTGCAGGTGGGCGGACGAACCCGAGGACATCACCAGGATCCTGGACGAGGAAGTCCGCCGCCTGGTGCGAGAGAACGACAGTGTGAGGAGTCCTTCGTGACCACCGATGTGCAGATCCCGGTCGTGTGCTTCCCCCACGCCGGAGCGGGCGCCCTGTACTACGGCAGGTGGCGCCACGCCTTCCGGGACGGCGTCGACTTCCGTGTCGTCCAGTACCCGTTCCGCGAGCGCCGGCTGAGCACCCCGATGCCGGCGTCCGTCGGTGCCCTCGCGGGGGAGATATTCGCCGAGTTCGCCGACGTCTTCCGCGGCACGTACGCCATCTGGGGCCACAGCATGGGCAGCGTCATCGGCTACGAGGTGGCCAAGCTGTGCCAGCAGCGGCTGGACAACCCCCCGCTGGTGTTCTTCGGTTCGGGTTCCTCCGCCCCGTGCGAGTCCCGGTTCACCCGGGTGAAGGACCTCGACACCCCCGACGGCTTCGACGACGTACTGCGCCGCTACGGCGGGGTCGGCGAGGAAGTGCTGCGGGACGCCGGCTTCGTGAAGTACCTCGCGCCCGTCATCGAGGCGGACCTCAGGCTCATGGGCGGGTACGTGGACACCGCCCGGGAGAAGCTGCGGTGCCCGATCGTGCTCATGCAGGGCCGCGAGGACCCGGTCACCTCCGACTCCTGGGCGGACTACACGGACGGCCCGTTCGAGGTGTTCGAGTACGACGGCGGGCACTTCTTCCACGACGAGCACCGGGCGTCGATGGCCGCGTTGATGGAGTCCCGGATGCAGCGACGCTGGCAGCAGCGGCAGGCGGCGTCCGACGTGTCCGGTCTCCCCGCGGGGCTGACGCACGAGCGCGGGTGAGGCGGTGCCCACGGTCCTGGTCTTCGACGTCGACCGGCTCTCGGAGGCCGACACGGACCGGTTGCACCGGGTCGCGCCGGCGGAGCGGCGGGCCCGCGCGGACCGGTTCCACTTCGCGGCGGACCGAAGACGGTGCCTGGCGGCGGGGGCACTGCTGCGCCACGCCCTGCTCACCCGCCACGGCCTGACGCCGGGCGACCTGGACACGGCACGGGACGCGTACGGCAAGCCGTACCTCGTACGCGTCCCCGATCTGCACTTCAGCCTCTCCCACGCGGGCCGTTGGGTGGCCTGCGGGACGAGCGGCACGGAGATCGGCGTGGACATCGAGCACACCGACGCCGGAGCCGTCGACATCTCCCACCGCTTCGCCCCGGACGAGCACGCCTACGTCGCCGCCGCGCCCGCCGACCGGCGGGCCCGGCGGCTGGTGCGCATCTGGACCCTGAAGGAGAGCTACGTGAAGTACCTCGGGCGGGGACTCTCCGTCCCGATGGACTCCTTCAGCGTGCGGGCCCCGGACCGGCGTCCCCGCATCCTGCGCGGCACGCTCGACCCCCGCCCCCGCCTGGAACAGGTGCCCCACGGCGACGACTACTGGCTCGCCGCCTGCTCCCGGGAGGACACCGGGATCTCCGTCGTCGAGCCCACCCGCAAAGACCTCCTCGCCGCGTCGGACCTCCCCGGCCGACTCCGTCCCCGCCTCGCGTGACGGCCAAGGGCTCGCATGTCCCCGTCGCTCACCGGGGCGTGCCACTTTGCCGTGCCCACTTCGCCGACCTTGCTGCGCCGGCCGCCGCACGCCTACGAGGCCTGGGCGTCCTGGTTCCGTTCCACGCGCTCGTGCAGCGTCCGGGCGAAGTCCTCGGCCCGCGCCAGCTGCACGCGCAGCTTGGCCACCTGCTCGGCGGCGTCCTGCTCGTATGCGCGCACGCGCTCCAGCAGGCCCTCCCGCTCGTCCGGTGACAGACCGGCACCGTCGAGGCGGTCGGTGGCGTCGAGCAGGTCGCGCATCTGCTCCAGGGTGAAACCGAGGGGCTTCATGCGGCGGACGACCATGAGCCGTTCGACGTCCCGCTCGGTGTAGAGGCGGAACCCTCCCTGCGAGCGGGCGGAGGGGACGACCAGGCCGGCCTCCTCGTAGTGCCGGATCGTGCGCAGGGACAGCTCGGTCCGCGTGGCCACCTCGCCGATCTGCATGTGCTTGCCGTCCACGCCCGTGATCCTCTGGCCTCTCGTCACTGTCGGTCGGAGCCCCGAGCGGGCACCGCCACTCTCTACCCTAACGTTAGGGTAGAGTTGCTGGGGCGAGGGCGGTTCACCGCTGTCCCGCCGTTGCCGTGCCGGGGCCGATGCCGCCCCCGGCGAAGTCCCGATTCTTGCAGGAGAGAAGCGTGCGCGAGCCCATGACGCCCGGCGCCGCCGCCTGCCCGCCGTGACGCCGCGCCCCTGGGTCTGAGCCCCGGCGCCCGTCGCACGGCCGCTCCGTCCCCGCCGCGACCTTCGGCTCCGCTCTCACGCAGCCGCCCGCGGGGTGCCGACCACCCGGCGCCACCGTTTCCCTCCGCGTGCCCCGGCCTGCCGTACGGGGTGTGCCCGAGCACGACAGGTTCCGTCCCCCTTGTCTTCTGCTGCCACTGCCGTGTCCCCGGCCGCCCGCCTGCGCGGCCTGAAGCCCGACTGGATCTCCGACCCGAAGGTCTGGCGCACCGAGGCCCTGGCCGGCCTGGTCGTCGGGCTCGCGCTCATTCCGGAGGCGATCTCCTTCTCGATCATCGCGGGAGTCGACCCCGCGATCGGTCTGTTCGCCTCGTTCACCATGGCGGTGACGATCGCGATCGTGGGCGGCCGGCGAGCGATGATCTCCGCCGCGACCGGTGCCGTGGCCCTGGTGATCGCGCCGCTGAACCGGGAGCACGGCTTCGGCCACCTCGTCGCCGCCGTCGTCCTGGCCGGCGTCCTCCAGATCGTCCTGGGCGCCCTGGGGGTGGCCAGGCTGATGAGGTTCATCCCGCGCAGCGTGATGGTCGGCTTCGTCAACTCGCTCGCCATCCTGGTCTTCATGGCCCAGGTGCCGGAGATGCGGAACGTGCCGTGGCCGGTCTACCCGCTGATCCTCGGTGGTCTGGCACTGATGGTGTTCTTCCCGAAGATCACCACCGTCGTCCCCGCCCCGCTGGTCTCGATCGTCATCCTGACCGTGATCACGGTCGCGGCCGGCATCGCCGTACCGACCGTGGGCGACAAGGGCGAGCTGCCCTCCTCGCTGCCCGTGCCGGGCCTGCCGGACGTCCCCTTCACCCTCGACACGCTGACCACGATCGCCCCGTACGCGTTCGCGATGGCGCTGGTCGGTCTGATGGAGTCGCTGATGACCGCCAAGCTGGTCGACGACATCACGGACACCCACTCCAACAAGACCCGCGAGTCGATCGGTCAGGGCATCGCCAACATCGTCACCGGCTTCTTCGGCGGCATGGGCGGCTGCGCCATGATCGGCCAGACGATGATCAACGTGAAGGTCTCCGGCGCCCGCACCCGCCTGTCCACCTTCCTGGCCGGAGCCTTCCTCATGGTGCTGTGCATCGTCTTCGGCCCGGTCGTCTCCGACATCCCGATGGCCGCCCTGGTCGCCGTCATGGTCATGGTGTCGTTCGCGACGTTCGACTGGCACTCGATCGCGCCGAAGACGCTCCGGCGGATGCCGGCCGGCGAGATCGCCGTCATGCTGATCACCGTCGCCGGCGTGGTCGCCACCCACAACCTCGCCGTCGGCGTCGTCGTCGGCTCCGTCACCGCCATGGTCATCTTCGCCAAGCGCGTCGCCCGCCTCGCCGAGGTCACGGCCGTGGTCGACCCCGACGGCACGACGGTCGTCTACCGGGTCACCGGCGAGCTGTTCTTCGCCTCCTCCAACGACCTCGTCGGCCGGTTCGACTACGCCACGGACCCGGACAAGGTCATCATCGACCTCGGCGCCGCCCACATCTGGGACGCCTCCTCCGTCGCGGCCCTCGACGCCATCGAGACCAAGTACGCCCAGCGCGGCAAGACCGTCGAGATCACCGGCCTGAACACCCCCAGCGCCGATCTCCACGCCAAGCTCAGCGGCGAACTCGCAGCCGGTCACTGACGCCGGAGGCCTGCCGGCCGGTTCCGCCGAAGCGCACCGGCCATCCCCGTGGTCCAGCGGCTTCGGAGCAGACGGCCCGCGCGCAGGTCCCTCGGGCGCGACTGTCTCACTCCGTCTTGGCGAGGGCGGCTCGTTGCTCGCGGCGTCGGCGTTGTTCGGTGACGTCGGAGACGGGGGCGGACAGTAGGAGAGCGCGGGTGTAGGGGTGGTTCGGGGAGCTGGTGAGCGTGTCGGCGTCCCCGGTCTCGACGATCTCGCCGCGGTGGATCACGGCGACGCGGTGGCTCACCCTGCGGACGACCGACAGGTCGTGGGAGACGAAGAGGTAGGCGACTCCTGTCTCCTCCTGGATGTCGAGGAGGAGGTCGAGCACGGTGGCCTGCGTCGTGAGGTCGAGGGCGGAGACAGGTTCGTCGCAGACGACGAGGCGAGGGCGCAGGGCCAGCGCACGGGCGATGGCGACCCTCTGCCGCTGGCCGCCGGAGAACTCGCGCGGGAGTCGGGCGGCGGCGTCGCCCGGCAGTCGGACCTGCTCCAGGAGGGCGGCGACCCGGTCGCGGGCGTCGCGGGCGTCGATCCGCTGGGCGAGGAGGGGCTCGCAGAGGGTGTCGCCGATGGTCCGCGCCGGGTTCAGCGAGGTGTAGGGGTCCTGGAAGATGACCTGGATCTCACGGCTCAGTGCGCGGCGGCGGCTGGTGCTCGCAGTGTCGACGCGTTCGCCGTCGAAGGTGATGGTTCCGGAGGCGACGGGGAGCAGGCCGAGGATCGCGCGGCCGATGGTGGTCTTGCCCGAGCCCGATTCCCCGACGAGTCCGAGGGTTTCGGCGGGTCTGATGTCGAGGTCGACGCCCTTGAGTACCTGGGTGCGCGGAGCCCGCCAGCCCTTGCCGGGGAACGACACCCTCACGTCCCGTACGGACAGCAGGGCTTCGGCGATGGGGGTGGTCATGCGGAGGCGCTCCTTGTCGGGTGGGGACGCGTCGGGCGGGGCCGCCAGGGTTCCCGTGCGGGAGCCGAGTCGAGGACGGCGCCGAGGAGGTCGCGGGTGTAGGGGTCCTGGGGCTCGTGGAGCACCTGCTCGGTGGTTCCGGTCTCCACGATGCGGCCCTGGTTCATCACGGCTACCCGGTCGCAGAGGTCGGCGACCACACCGAGGTTGTGGGTGACGAGCAGGACGCCCAGGTCGCGCTCTTCGCGCAACCGGCGCAGCAGATCGAGGATCTCGGCCTGGACGCGCACGTCCAGCGCGGTGGTGGGTTCGTCGGCGATGAGCAGGGCGGGGTCGCAGGAGATCGCGCCGGCGATCAGGACGCGCTGGGCCATGCCGCCGGAGATCTCGTGCGGGTACCGGCGCACGACCTGCTCGGGCGCCGGGATCTCGACCTGGCGGAGCAGTTCGACGGACCGCTCGGCGGCCTCCTTCCGGGACAGGCCGAGGATTTGCCGCATCGGTTCGGCCAGTTGGCTGCCGACGGTGAAGGCGGGGTCGAGGTTGCTCATGGGTTCCTGCGGGATGTACGCGACGGTCGTGCCGCGCAGGGCCCGGTGCTCCCGCTCCGGAAGTCCCGCGATCTCCCGGTCGGTCAGGAGGATGCTGCCGGTGCTGAGACGTCCGCCCTCGGGGAGGATGCCGAGGACGGAGAACGCGGTCTGTGTCTTGCCCGAGCCCGACTCGCCGACCAGGCCGACGATCTCGCCGCGGCCGATGTCGAGGTCGACGCCGTGCACGACCTCCTTGTCGGTGCCGTCCGGCTGGGCGTAGGCGACCCTGACTCCGCGCAGGGAGAGGAGCTCGGCGCGCTCGGCGGCCGTGCCGGGCTCCGCGGACGGTGCCGTACCGGTCTCGGCCGGCGGTGCCGTAGCCGTCTCGGCCGAGGGGAGCGGTGCGGATGTACGGGGCTTGACCCGTCCGGTCTGCTTGCCGGTCCGGTCCTCCAGGACGTCCCGCAGTGCCGCGGCGAGCAGTACGAGGGTGGCGTTGGTCAGGCCGAGGGCGAGCCCGGGCCACAGCAGGAGAGCGGGGGCGCGCTGGATGTTCTGGAACGCCTCGTTGAGCATGGCGCCCCACGTGGCCGTGGAGCCGCTGCCGACGCCCAGGAACTCCAGCCCCGCCTGGAGGGCTATCGCGATGCCGGCGACCAGGGCGGTCTGGATGATGATCGGGCCGCGGACGACCGTGAGGACGTGGCGGGCCACGATGCGGGCGTCGGACAGCCCGGAGACCCGGGCCGCGTCCACGTACAGTTCGCCGCGCACGTTGGCGACGATGCCGCGCACCAGCCGGAAGAAGCTCGGCGCGGCGAGGACTCCCAGGACGATCATGAGGACCCACACGTTCGGGCCGAGGATCGCGCGGGAAGCGAGCAGCACGACCATGGCGGGCAGCGCCATGACCAGGTTGACCGTCCAGTTGGCCGCGGCGTCGAACCAGCCGCCTCGGTACCCGGCGTACAGGCCGGCCGGAACACCGAGGAGGAGCGCGAGGGCCAGGGCGATCACGGCCCCGCCGAGCGTGTTGCGCCCGCCGTGGAGCAGGCGCGAGAGGATGTCGCGTCCGGCGGAGTCCATACCGAGGGGATGCGCGGAGCTCGGACCGGCGAAGGCGTCGGAGAGGGAGGAGTCGGCCGGGCCCTGGGGAGCCAGGACAGGGGCCAGGAGCGAGCCGGCGATCAGGAGGATCAGGACCGCGAGGGACACGACGGCCAGCGGGTTGCGCAGCAGACGCCGCCCCGTGCCGCGCCGGGGGACGGCCGCTGTCGCCACCACCGCCGGGTCGGGGCGGGCCGGGAGGTCGTCGCTCATGCGATCCTCGCCTTCGGGTTGAGCCAGCCGATCATGATGTCGACCAGGAGATTGATCAGGACGACACCGATCACCGTCAGCATGACCAGCGCCATGATCACGGGGATGTCGCCACGGGTGGTGTAGGTGACGGTCATGCTGCCGATGCCGGGCAGCCCGAAGATCTGCTCCACGAGCACCGCGCCGCCGAGGAGCCCGACGAACTGCATGCCGAGCACGGAGAGTCCGGGTGCGGAGGCGTTGCGCAGGACGTGCTTGAGGACGATCCGGGACTCGGACAGGCCGCGGGCCCGGAGTGTGCGCACGTAGTCCTGGCGCATGACGTCGATGACCGCGCCGCGGACCTGCTGCGAGACGCCCGCGACGGCCGCCACGGAGAGGGAGGCGACGGGCAGCGTGACCGTCGCCAGCCAGCCGCTGGGGGACTCGGTGAAGGGGGTGTACCCGATGGCCGGGAACCAGTTCAGCCGTACGGCGAAGACCAGGACGAGGACGAGGGTCACGAGGAAGCCGGGCAGCGCGTAGCCGATGACGCCGAGGACCTGGACCAAGCGGTCCACGGCGCCGCGCCGCACACCGGCCCAGACACCGAGCAGGAAGGACAGCAGTGCCGTCACGAGGGTGACGCCGAGCATCAGACTCAGGGTGACCGGCAGCCGGTTGGCGACGGCGAGGGTGACGTCCTCGCTGGAGAACCAGGAGGTGCCGAGGTCGCCGCGGACGGCGTGCGCGAGCCATTCCGTGTATTGGGCGAGCACCGGCCGGTCGAGACCGAGTTCGGCGTTCTTGGCGTCGACGACGCCCTGCGACGCGCCCGGTCCGAGGAGTTGGCGGCCGACGTCGGTGTCGGGGATCGACAACAGCAGGTAGGAGAGCAGCGAGATGACGAGAAGGAGCACCGCTCCCGCGCCGATTCTGCGTGCGATGAAGTTCAACATGTGTCTCGGTATCCGTGACCGGCGGCCGCATCGGCCGGCATGAACCGCGCCCGGGCCGGGCCTTGTCGGGAGAGCCCCGTGCAAGCGCGGAGGAACGTCCCCGGCGGGACCGCGGGCGGGAACGACGGTCACCCTACCCACAGAATCAACCAGTTGGTAGGTTTCCCGGCCGCGTTTTTACCAGCTGGTAGATTCCGTTGCTCCGCGTGTCCCGCGCGCCCGACCCCGCTGCCCGAGGAGACCGTCCCTTGAGCCAGGAACCCGGCAAGCGACCCGGCAAGGAACCCGGCAACGAGCCCAGAACGAAGGGCGAGCGCACCCGTGCCCGCATCCTCGACTCCGCGACCGAGTTGTTCTCCCGCTCGGGGTACAACTCCGTGTCCCTGCGGGAGATCGCCGCGCACGCCGGCATGACCCATGCCGGGCTCCTGCACCATTTCCCGGGCAAGGAACCGCTGTTGCTGGAGGTGCTCAGCCGCCGTGACGAGGACGACGCCGCCTACTTGTTCCCAGGCCTGCTCGGCAGGGGCCCCGATCCGGTGGTCGCGGCGGCGAGGCACCCCGCGGCAGAGCGGCTGAACCGGCTGGTCGCCGTGGTGGGGCGCAACAGCCGGACGCCCGGTCTGGTGGCGCTCTACGCGAAGCTCTCCGCCGAGGCGTCCGAACCGGGTCATCCCGCTCGTGCCTACTTCGTCAAGCGCTACCGGGTGCTGCGCGCCGAGATCGGTGCCCTGCTGGGCGAGTTGTTCGCGTCGTCCGAGCCCCCGGTGGCGGCCGATCCCCATGCCGTTGCCCAGCAGCTGCTGGCCCTGATGGACGGTCTGCAGACGCAGTGGCTGCTGGAGCCGGCGGCGGTGCCGATGGAGGAGCGGGTGTGGGAGTTCCTGTGGAACTACGGCCTTGCTCCCCCGGTGGCCCCGGAGCGGGGACCGGTCAGCCACTGAGCGCGGCGACGATGGTGGCCGCCGTACTCCGGTGGCCCGCCGCGTTGGGATGGAAGCCGGCACCGGCCTCCGTGTCCGCGGGCTCGAGCCAGCGGACACCGGCGGGCTTGCAGGCGTCGTGACCGACCGAGGGGCCGTAGGTGTCGATGAAGGTGGCTCCGTGGGCGGCGGCCTGCTGAGCCAGCATGGTGTTCAGCTGCCTGGTCTTGTCGCGCAGCCACGCGAAGTCGCCCGCTGCGAGAGGGATCGTCTCGCGGCACGCCGAGCCGTCGTCGGGGACGATCGTCGGGTAACCGACGACGAGCACCTTCGCCTGCGCCGACTTGGCGCGCACCGCCTGGAGTGCGCCGGCGACCTTCGGGGCCGTCGCGTTGATGCGGGAGCCGATCTCGTCCGTGCCGAACAGTGTGAAGCTGTTCTTGCAGGGCGATCCCTGCGGGTCGAGGTAGGCCAGCAGGACGCATCGCGTGATGACGCCGGCCAGGTCGAGGTCGTTGCCGCCGACGCCCACGCTGACCACGGAGGTGTCGGGGCGGACCGCGTCGATCTGAGGGGCGGCGGTGTTCTGGGCCCCCGTCACATGGCGGGTCTCGGCGCCCGCGCACGTCACGTCCGTCGATCCGGCGGCGCCGACGGCCGCGGCGACGAGCGTGGGGTAGTTGTGGTCGGACCGGCCGCAGGCGGCGTCCGTCTGGGTGGGGATGCCGAGGCCGGAGCTGAAGGAGTCGCCCAGTGCGGCGTAGTGGCCGACCGGCGGTGCGGCGGCGAGTGCCGCCTCGGCTGCGCGGCCGTGTCCGCGCTCATATCCCTGTTCATGTCCCCGCTCATGTCCGCGCCCGTGCCCGGGGGCGCCCTGGTCGCCACGGGCGGGCAGCGCGGTGGCGGGCAGTGCGGTGGCGGCGAGTACGGCTCCGGCGCAGACGGCGATCAGTACGGCACGGCGCCGCCGCGCGGAACCGGCGGATGCGGGGCGATTTTGGGCAGGGCGCAGCGTCATCGCTGTACCTCTTCTCGTGAGTGGTGAAGGCCCGGCCGGCGCGGCTCCCGCCCGAGGGGGCCGGGCCGGCGCGAAAACCGTAGAGCGATCGGTTTCCGGCCGTCAATGGATCGCGCACGGCGGAAACGAGTCCTGTGGGCACGCGTGCGGCTCGTGGCGGCAGTCTCGACTTCCAAAACCGATCAATATATGGTTTTGGCATGGCGGCAGAGTGCCGTCTCGCCGAACGACCGGGGCAGACTCCATGACCCAGCAGACTCGAACCCCCTCGGCGGGGGAGACCGCGATCGCGGCAGGTGCTCTGACGACCGCCCAGAAGGCCGCTCTGACCAGCGGCGCGGGTGATTTCGTCACCGAAGCGGTGGGGGGCATTCCCGCGCTCTCCCTGTCCGACGGGCCCCACGGCCTGCGACTTCCGAAGGACGAGGGCGACGGCGGCCAGCTCGACCTGCACAGCGCGGCACCCGCCACCTGCTTCCCGCCGGCCGTCGCGCTCGGCAGCAGCTGGGACCGCGACCTCGCCCGGCGTGTCGCCACCGCCATCGCCACCGAGGCCCGGGCCCACGCCGTCCACGTGGTGCTCGGTCCGGGCATCAACATCAAGCGCTCGCCGTTGTGCGGGCGCAACTTCGAGTACTTCTCCGAGGACCCGCTCCTGACCGCCGAACTCGGCGGTGCCATGGTCCGAGGGCTCCAGGAGGCCGGAGTCGGGGCCGCGCTGAAGCACTACGCGGCCAACAACCAGGAGACCGACCGCATGCGCGTGAGCGCGGACATCGACGAGCGTCCGCTGCGCGAGATCTACCTGCGCGCCTTCGAGCGCATCGTCCGCCGTGACCGCCCGTGGTCCGTGATGGCCGCCTACAACGCGCTCAACGGGGTGCCGCTCAGCGAGAACCGCCGTCTTCTCACCGACATCCTGCGCACCGAGTGGGGATTCGACGGAGTGGTCATGTCCGACTGGGGCGCCGTGCGCGACCGGGTCGCCGCGCTGCGGGCCGGGCTGGACCTGCAGATGCCGGGCACCGGTGGTCGCACCGACCGCGAGGTCGTCGCCGCCGTCGAGAGCGGTGAGGCCGCCATGGCGGACCTCGACGCCTCAGTGGCGAGGCTCGCCCTGCTGGCCCGCAGGGCGACGGCCGGTGCGGCGCCTCGAGCCGCAGGACAGGTGCCGTACGAAGAACACCACCAGCTGGCCCGCGAGGCCGCCGAACGGTGCGTCGTCCTGCTCAGGAACGAGTCGTCCCTGCTGCCGTTGGACCCGTCGGCCGGAACGGTCGCCGTGATCGGCGCACTGGCCCGCACCCCGCGCTACCAGGGCGCCGGCAGTTCCCAGGTCACACCGACCCGGCTGGACACGCCCCTGGAGTCCCTGAAGGAGTACGCGCAGGGCGCGCACGTGGAGTTCGCCGAGGGCTACCGCCTGACGGGCGACGAGGACCCGGCCGTACGCGAGGACCCGGCCGTACGCGAGGAGCTGGCCGCGTACGCCGAGCGGGTCGCCGCCCGCAGTGACACCGTTCTGCTCTTCCTCGGGCTTCCCGCCCAGGACGAGTCGGAGGGCTTCGACCGCGACCACATCGACCTGCCCGCCGCCCAGATCGCGCTCCTCGACCGCGTGCTCGCGGCCAATCCACGCGTCGCCGTGGTGCTGTCCAACGGAGGGGTGGTGCGCACGTCTCCCTGGCACGAGAAGGTGCCGGCCCTGGTCGAGGGCTGGCTGCTCGGCCAGGGCGGCGGCAGCGCCCTCGCCCGCGTCCTGTACGGCCACGCCGACCCCTCCGGCCGGCTCGCCGAGACGATCCCCCTGCGGCTGGAGGACAGCCCCTCCCACCTGTCGTTCCCCGGCGAGGAAGGACATGTGCGGTACGGAGAGGGCGTGTTCGTCGGGTACCGGGGCCATGACCGGCGCGGCGACGAGGTCGCTTTCCCCTTCGGCCACGGTCTGTCCTACACGTCGTTCGCCCACAGCGGCCTCTCGGCCGTGGTGCGGGACGAGGGCCGGCGGATCGAGGTACGGGTCACGATCACCAACACGGGCGGACGACCCGGCCGCGAGGTGGTCCAGGTCTACAGCCGCGCGCCCGAGGACTCCAAGGTGGCCCGTCCGGTACGGGAGCTGCGCGGCTTCGCGGCGGTCGACCTGGAGCCCGGCGAGAGCCGCGAGGTGCTCATCGAGCTCGGCCGCGCCGACCTCGCCCACTACAGCGAGCGGGAGGGCGGCTGGTTCGTGGAGGGTGGGACGTACCGCATCGAGGCGGGCGCCTCCTCCCGCGACATCCGCTGCACCGTGGAGCTCCGGGTCGTGGGCGACCCGTCACGGGTCCGTCTGACCGGGCGGAACACCCTGGGTGAGTGGCTGGCCCATCCGGTCGGCGGACCGCTTCTCCTCGACGCCTTCGCGCGTGGTCGCGCCGCGCGGTCCGAGACCGGGGCCGAGGCAGGGGCGGGCGCACTGGCCGATCCGGTCATGCGGCGCTTCCTGGCCGGCATGCCACTGGAGGTCATCGCCGACTTCCCGCAGAGCCCCGTCCCTCTGTCGCAGGTCCCGGACCTGTGCGAGCAGGTGGCCGCCCAGGGCCGACGGGCCGGTCGTCAGCGCTGACGACCGGGCATCAGGGCCTTGTGGCACGGGCAAGGGGGTCGCCACCACTCGATGGCGACCCCCTTTGCCACGCCCGTGGCATCACCCGGCCGACGTCGGCGGGGGTGGCGACAGGAGCGTCATCATGTCGTTGATCGGCTCCTCCATGTCCATGGACCGGTCGGTCAGCCACTGCAGTTGCACCCCGTCGGCCACGGCGACGAGGACGACGGCGAGCCGCTCGGGCGGGATGTCCGAGCGGATGCCTCCGTCGTCCATGCGGCGGCGCAGATACTCGACGATCTCGCCGCGGATCGCCGGATAACGCTCGGCGAAGTGCGTGTGGGCCGGATGGCCGGGATCGCTCGCGGCGGCGGACATCGAGACGAACAGCTCGACGAGCCCGGGTGTGTTCGCGCCCTCCCTGATGATCGCGCGGTAGCTCTCCGGGCCCGTGAGCTCGGGGTACCGGGTCCGGGCGGTGTCGTCCCTGGCGCGCAGGACCTGCGTCAGCAGGTCCTCCTTGGACTCGAAGTAGTGCATGAGGCCGGGCAGGCTGAGGTTGCACTGGGCGGCCACCTTGCGCAGGGAGGTACCGCGGTACCCCTCCTGGGCGAAGATCTCCAGTGCCGCCTCAAGGATCTCTCTGCGCTTCGCCTCGCCCTTCTCGTAGGGGCCCCGTTTCGCCATGTGAATCACACTAGCGTGCAGTGAGAGGGGCGTGCCGCGGCCGGTCGGAGCCGCACGGCAGGTGCCGGTCGCGGGTGAGCGACCCCAGCCAGTGCGCCGACGGCTTCGGCGTCCGGGCGAAGGTCACCGGGTCGACGGCGATCAGCCCGAAGGTGGGCCGGTAGCTGCCCCATTCGTAGTTGTCGAGGGCGCTCCAGTGGAGGTATCCCCGTACGTCGGCACCGGCGCGCATCTGTGCCACCAGGCTCGCGAGCGCCCGCTCCGTGTAGGCGACGCGGCGTTCGTCGTCGGGGGTCGCGATGCCGTTCTCGGTGACGATGACGGGTACTTCGGCCCCCACCACCTGCCGGGTGTGCCGGACGGCCTCGCCCAGGGCCTCGGGGTGGAACTCCCAGCCCGTCAGCGTGGTCTCCGCGCCCTCCGGGACGGGCAGCGGGCCGTGCGGGCCGATCCGGTGGCGCGTGTACGCCTGGACGCCGATCCAGTCGTCCTGGCGCGCGGCCTCCAGGAACACGTCCTCGCGGGGCCGTGCGTAGGCCGCCGCGACCTCCTCGGCGCCGGGTTCGGCCTCGTACACCTGGTTGGCGACGGTCCAGCCGACCTGGTAGCCGGGGTCCGCCTCCTTCAGCACCCGGTACGCGGCACGGTGGGCGCCGATGAGTGCGGCGGTCACGTCCGGGTCGGGCTCGACGGCGGTCGGGTCGAAGGCGACGCCTCCCGTGTTCCCGTCCCCGGCGGACGAGGGCCGGCCCTGTTCGGCCGCGCGGCGGCGCATCGCGTGCATGAGCGCCAGCATGTTGGGCTCGTTGATCGTCGCGACATACCGGACCTCGTCCCCCAGCACCTCGACCGCCGTGCGGGCGTAGGCCGCGAACAGCTCGGCCGCGTCCTCGGTGAGCCAGCCGCCCCTGGCGCTGAACCAGCGCGGCGAGGTGAAGTGGTGGAGCGTCACCACGGGGGTGAGGCCCCGCTCGACCGCACCGCGGACCATCGCCCGGTAATGGGCGACGGCGGCGCGGGAGACATGCCCCTGCTCCGGTTCGATCCGGGCCCACTCGATGCCGAAGCGGTAGGCGTTGAACCCTAGGTCGCGCAGCAGGTCCATGTCCTCGGGCCACCGGTGGAAGCTGTCGGCGGCATCGCCGCTGCGCTCGGGGAGGACAGAGCCCGGCTGGTTCTCGAGCGCCCACAGGTCGCTGGAGACGTTGTTGCCCTCCACCTGGTGGGCGGAGGTCGAGGCTCCCATCAGAAAGCCGTCTGGCAGCGGGAACCGGGGCCCGGACGAGTCTGCCATGCGGGTGCTCCTTTCGTTCGCGTCGGGATCCGCGCAGGTGGGTGTGCGGCGGTGCTCCCAAGCGCGAAAAGCGTTCACTGATCGGTTTTCGTGTTAGCGTACAGGTGGTTCCGGTCCGCGAAGAAGGGGCACCGTGGGGGGAGTTCCCGCTTCACGGGCCGGGCCGGCGCCCAGGAGCCCCGCTGCCGAACCTGACACCGGCGCCCGGGCTCCTGGGCCCCGGCGCGACCGGCGGAGGAACCGTGAACGCCGTCATCCCCGCCCCGGCCCTCCCGGCCACCCATGTCCATGCCGCTGCCCGTGGTCCGGCCGCCGCGGGCCCCTGGCACCTCCGCTCCGACCCCGGCCTGGCCCGGACCGAGGAGACAATCCGCGCCCTCCTCGAACCGCACCTGGGTATACGGCTCCTGCCGGCCACCAGTGACGACCCGGGCCCCGTACTGCGCCTCACGCTCGGTGAGATGCCGCCGTCCCCCCGCCGCACCACCGGCGTCGCGCCCGGCGGAACCCCCGTACCCGTCGACGAGTCGTACGGCCTCACCATCGGCCCGGACGGCATCACCTGCCGCGCCCGGACCGACGTGGGCGTCTTCCGCGCCGCCATCACGGCCCTCCAGCTCATCGCACTCGCGGACCCGGAGGGCGAACTGGAGCCCCGGCAACTCTCCGACGCGCCGCACTATGCCTGGCGGGGCCTGCTGGTCGACCCGGCGCGATGCTTCATCGACCCGGCCGACCTGCGCCGGATCATCGATCTCGCCGCCCTCTACAAGGTCAACGTGCTCCACCTGCACCTCACCGACAACGAGGGCTGGCGCATCGAAACACCCTCGACCCCCGCCCTGGCCGCCCGTGACCGCTCCGGAATGGGCGCCTTCTACTCCGCCGAGGAGTACGCCGCCCTCCAGGAGTACGCGGCCCGCCGGCACATCACCGTCGTCCCGGAGATCAACCTGCCCGGCCACTGCGCCGCCCTGCGCGCCGCCGTACCGGGCCTGCCCGACGCGCCCGCCCCCGAGGGAGTGGCGGGCCGTTTCCCCTATGTTCCCCCGCTCGACCTTGCCGACCCGCGTACCCGGACGCTGGTGCGCGAGGTGCTGGCGGACGTGTGCGCGATGACGACAGGGCCGTTCGTCCACATCGGCGGCGACGAAGCCGTCGGCATCACCGACGAGAGCTTTGCCGTGGCGGTACGGGAATTGCGCGCCCTGGTACGGGGCTTCGGCAAGCGTCCCATCGGCTGGCAGGAGACGGCGCGCGCCGGGGTGAGGGAGCAGGATCTGGCGCAGTACTGGGTCGACCCGGAGATGATGGATCTGCCCGCCACGGCCGACGACTTGGCCGAACGCCCTGACCTCCTGGCCGCCGGATTCACGCCGGAACTGGTCGCGGCCATGCGACGCTTCTTCGCGCCGTCCGCGGACGACCTCCAGCGGGTGCTCGCGGGCGGTGGCCGGGTGATCCTCTCCCCGCAGTCCCACCTCTACCTCGACCGCCGCTACGCCGCCGCCGTCGTTCCCCCGGAACGGGCGGCGGACGCGGCACGCCTCGGGTTTCCCAGCTACCGGCCGCGCGATGTACGCCACACCGCGGTCTGGGACCCGGCCGGGCACGGCATTCCCGACGACCGGATCGCCGGAGTGGAGGCGACCGTGTTCGGCGAGTCACTTCGGAGCATTGACGACCTGACGACGATGCTCCTGCCCCGGCTGGCCTCCGTCGCCGAAACCGCCTGGAGCGGACGGCCGGCCGCCTGGGACGCGCATCGCGCCACCCTCGCCCGCCATGGCCGGCTCTGGCGGCAGCGGCGGCTGGCGTACTTCCCGGCCACCGACGTCCCCTGGCTCTGAGAAACGCCCGGGGGCCGCGGGCCGGAACAGCCCGCGGCCCCCGGGGCACGGATCAGGAAGCGGCCGGAGCGTAGTTGTAGAGGGAGGGCACCGCCATGCCGGACTGCGGGGTCACCTTGACGTCCGGGCCGGCGACGATCTGGTACGTCATCCGGTAGAACGGCACGAACCAGCCCTGCTCGACGAGGTGCTTGTTCAGGGCGCGCGCCGCGTCACCCGCCTCCTGCTCGGAGCCCGCCTGGATCTTCGGCAGAAGACGCTGCACCGTCGCGTCGGTGGTGCCGAACATGTTGAAGGTGCCCGGAGCGACCTGCTCCTGGGACGCGACCCAGTCGATCGGCGACTGCCCGATGTTCATGACCATCGCCGAGTAGGCCCGCTCGCGGTAGATCTTCTGCAGGGCGCTCGCGCCGTCGAGCTGGTCCCAGCTGACGGTGACGCCCACGGCCTTCAGGTCCGCCTTGATGGACGAGGCGAGCGCGTCGCTGACGATCGCGGAGACGCGCGGCAGCTTCAGCGTGAAGCCGTCGGCGTAGCCGGCCTTCGCCAGCAGCTGCTTCGCCTTCGCCGGGTCGTGCGCGTAGTGGGTGTCCAGTGCCTTGTCGTATGCCTTCGTCTCGGGGCCGTAGATCTGGTTGGTGATCTCGCCGCGGCCCTGGCGGATCTTGTCGAGCATCGTCTGACGGTCGATCGCGAGATTCAGGGCCTGGCGCACCTCGGCCTTGCGGAGGGCCGGGGTGTGCACGCCGCCGCGGTCGAAGAGGAGCAGGCCCTGGAAGTCGAAGGTGAAGTCGGTCTTCTTCAGCCTGCTGTCGGAGGCGAGGGCGGCCTGCTGGCCTGCGTCCTGGAGGATCGCGCTGTCGATCTGCCCGGTCTTGAGGCCGTTGGCGACGGCCGTCTCGTTGTCGAAGACGCTGATGGTCAGCGACTCGTAGGGCAGCTTCTGACCCCAGTAGTCCTGCTTGCGCTGGAAGGCGTACTTGTTGCCGATGGTCGTCCTGCCCTTGTCCAGGGTGTACGGACCGGTGCCGACCGGGGCGACCTTGAGCGAGCCGTCGGCGAGCTTCGCCGGGCTCGCCATCAGGCCGGCCGCGTCGCTGAGGTGGAACAGCAGCGCCGGGTCGGGCGCCGACAGGGTCAGGGTGACATGCGTGGCGTCCTCGACCGTGACCTGCTTCAGGGAGTCGAGGGTCTTGGCCGCGCCGCCGCCGCCGTTCTTGAAGTGTTCCATGTTGGCCTTGACGGCCTGGGCGTCGAAGACGGTCCCGTCGCTGAACTTCACGTTCTCGCGCAGGGTCAGCGACAGCTTGGTCCTGCTCTCGTCGTACGCCCACTTCGTCGCGAGCATCGGCTGGTAGGAGCCGTCCGGTGCTCTTCGGATCAGTGTGTCGTAGACCGCCTGGAAGTAGGGCAGGGCGCTGCCGATCGCGTCCTTGGGGTCCAGGCTCTGGGCACGGGTGAGCGTGGCGATGTCGAGCGTGGCCGCGCCGGCCTTCGCGCCGCCCGCGTCTCCTCCCGCGCAGCCCGCGAGGACCAATGAGGCCGCGGCCGCGGTGGCCGCGAGAGCACTGCTTCGAGCGGAAAACCTCATGATGACTCTCCGTTGGGAGGGCCGGGAACGCGTTCACCGGCGACAGGTGGAGCCCGAGGGCACGACGGACAGGGGCGTCCCGGCGGAGGGAGCCTCTCGACTCCAAAAACCGTAATGTGATCGGTTTTCGGAGTCAATGGATGCGGTCCGCGCGAAATGACGCGGGCCCGGCCACGGCTGTACAGCCGTGGCCGGGCCCGATTCGGGCGACGCTCTGGGTCAGGCCTCCCCGACGAACCCCGCCCACGCCGTGCGCGAAACGCGGATGACGGGTCCGGCGGCGGCCTTGGAGTCCCGGATGTGCACGACTGCCGTGTCGGCGGCGACCTCGACGCAGTCGCCGCCCTCGGCTCCGCTGTAGCTGCTCTTGACCCAGAGGAGACCGGACGCGACGGCCGAGGACTCATCGGTGTTCATAGCTCTCCCAGCAACCTCTCGATGAACTCCAAGGACTCTCGCGGAGTGAGAGCCTGTGATCGGATAATCCCATAGCGGGCGGCGGCGAGCGCCGCCTGCTGCGGGTCGGTCTGAAGGGTGCTGGTTCCCTGTGCCTCGGTGTACGCGAACTTCTTGCCGTCGTCACGCGTGACGACCGTGAACGGCCCGTCCACGCCCGCGCTTTCCTCGCAGTCGAGCGGAATGACCTGAATCTCGACGTTCCGTTTGTGGCCAACGAGCAGCAGATGCTCCAACTGCCCTCGAAGGACGTCCTTTCCGCCGAGCGGGCGCCGCAACACCGACTCGTCCATCACGAAGCTCAGCAATGGTGAGGGCTGCCGGTCGAAGATGTCCTGACGAGCGAGTCGTGCTGCCACCCGCTGCTCGGTCGTTTCCTGGATCAGGGGTGGCCGTCGCATGGACAGCACCGCCCTCATGTACTCCTCGGTCTGGAGAAGGCCTTTGACGACCAGCGTGTCGTACGAAAGCAGCTCGATGGCCTCCTTCTCCAGAGCCGCCATCCCCTGGAAGAACACCGGATACTGCGCCCGCTCCACCTGCTCCTTCCACACTGTCAGCAGCCCGCCCGCGTCCAGGACCTCGTCCGCCCGCTCGATGGTCCTGGGCGACGGGATCCGTCGTCCCTGCTCGTACGACGCGACCGTGGACGCCGAGTATCCGATCCGCCGCCCGAACTCCTCGCGCTCCAGGCCCGCCCGCACGCGCAGCGTCTTCAGTGTCTGCCCGAACGCGGCGACCACGCCCTGGCCGGATGTGTCCGCCGCTGCCTGTCCCGCGTCGCCTGCCACCTCGGTCATCGCTACCGCCTCCCTGGCTCAACGCCCGTCCGGCAGCGTCGACACGCCGCGCGCCTCGTACCCGTACCGCCACCGCGCGTACAACGGGTCGCGTCGGTGCGTCACCACTGGTCACGCTATGCGACCGAGAACACCGTTGTCGGCATGATGAGCCAACCCCCCAGCCCCGTCGGCGCCTCACAACCCACGTGCCCCGGGAGCGACTTGAGTCGCACCTTCGAGATGCGTTTCACCTCCACCCCGCGCGGCGCTCGCCTCGCCCGCAGGCTGGCCGCGCACCGGCTGGACGCCTGGGGCATTCCGTACGGCACCTGCCCGCACGAGGAGATCGTGCTGGTCCTGGGCGAGCTGACCGCCAACGCGGTACGGCACGGGCATGTCTCCGGCCGGGACTTCCACCTTCTCCTGCACGTGCTCGCGCCCGTCCGCACGGTCAGGATCGAGGTCACCGACACCCGTACCGAACGCACGCCGCCCCACCCGGAGGCGCTGCACGCACTCGGCCTTGAGGACACCGGCGGCCGAGGGCTGCTCCTCGTCGCGGGGCTCGCCAGTCGCTGGGGCTGGCACCTCCGGTCAGAAGGGCCGGGCAAGACGGTGTGGGCGGAGTGTGCGTGTACGACTCCCGCGTGAGGTCGCGAAAGGCTGTGAGGGCGGGCCGCCGGTCGGGTCGGGGAGGGGTCTCCGTGCCAGAATGGACGCCCCGTCGCCCCCTTCCGTGTCAGAGGTTTCCGTGAGCAAGCCCGTCGCCCGTGAGCCGCAGCGGCGCAACGCGCGGTCCAACCGGGCGCGCATCCTGGCCACGGCCCGCCGGGAGCTGGGGCGGAATCCGGACACCACCCTGGAGGAGCTGGCCCGGGCCGCCGGTGTCGTACGGCGGACCCTGTTCGGTCACTTCCCGGGGCGCGCGGCGCTGCTGGAGGCCCTCGCCGAGGAGGCGTCCGAGGTGCTGCGCGGTGCGATGGCCGCCGGGGCGGAGCGGGTGGGGCCTGCCGAACCGGCCGATCGGGCGCTCGCGCACTTCACGCTGCTGATGTGGCCGGTGGGCGACCGCTACCGGATGCTCCTGTCGCTGGCCCGGCACGACCTGGGCGTGGAGCGGGTGGCCGAGATCCTGGCACCGGCCCGGGCCGAGGTGACCGCCATCCTGGAGCGCGGTCAGCGGGACGGTGTCTTCCCCGCCCATCTGCCCCCCGCGGTGCTGAGTGCCGGCCTCGAGGCGATGACGGTCGCGCTGCTGGAGCAGGTCAACACCGGGGCACTGGAGGACGACGGCTCCCGGACCGCCACCGCCTCGCTCATCGCGGCCGGGGTGCCTCAGGAGCGCGCCCGGGCCGTGGTCGACGACGTGGCCTCGACCACGGCCGTCGCGGAGTCCGTCGCGGGGGAGTGAGTCGCTCGGCGCGCCCTCGTACGGCGAGTACTCCCGCGTAGCCCACTAGCCCGCTAAGCCCCTAGCCCCCTGGCGCCCGTCCCGCGCCGCGCACCGTCTCCCTCGCCACGTCGCCCGCCACGCCCGCGGTGATCAGCGCGGCGACGGCGGCGCCCGTGCCGTCGTCGTCCCAGGTCCCGGCACGCGCACAGGCCAGCAGCGCCAGCAGCTGCGCCTCCAGTGCCGCGCCGAGGGCGCCGGGTGGAAGGCCGGTGTGGAAGGTGCCCGCTCGTTGGCCGCGGGCGACGATGCCGGCGACCGTGTCGCGGGCCGGGCCGAGGATCGTGTTCACGCGGTCGGGGCCGAGACCCCGGCGGCGGGCGAGGGCGATGAGCGTGCCGTAGCGGTCGCCGACCGGCCAGAGGGTGCGGACGAAGCGGGCCAGGGCGGTCGCGGGGGCGTCGTCCCGGGCCGGTGCGTCCGGGCCGGCCATCGCGCGCCGCACCGCCTCCGCCGCCTCCTCGACGAGCCCCTCGACCAGCGCCTCCCGGCCGGTGAAGTGGCCGTAGAGGGTGCGCCGTGCCACGCCGGCCGCCGCGGCGATCTCCGTGAGGCCGGCGTCGGGATCGCGGCTCAGTTCCCGCTCGGCCGCGCGCAGGATGCGGGCGCGTGTGGTGGTCACGTCGATACCTCGTCCGTACCTCGTCCGTACCTCGGTCCGTCCCCGTTCGTATCTCGTCCGGAAGGGGGTACCCACCATATTTGCACGTCCGTGTGCAACAAACTACCCTGGCGGTTGTCTGCACATCCATGGGCAATTAAATATCCAGCCCGGCCCGCTCGGCCACGTCCCCGGGAGCCCTCATGCCCCTCCTAGCCACCACACCCGTCGAGAAGATGACCGGGCCCTACGCCCGGCGCTGGTGGGCGCTCGTCGTGCTCTGCCTGAGCCTGCTGATCGTCGTCATGGCCAACACGTCCCTGATCGTGGCCGCCCCGGACATGACGGCCGACCTGGGCCTGAGCAGCAGCGACCTGCAGTGGGTCATCGACGGCTACACCGTCCCGTACGCGGCGCTGATGCTGGTGCTGGGCTCGATCGGCGACAAGTACAGCCGCCGCGGCGCGCTGATCGCCGGTCTGGTCGTGTTCGCGGGTGGTTCGGTGATGGGCAGCCTGGTCGACGAGACGGCGCTGGTCGTCACGGCCCGGGCGATCATGGGCGTCGGCGCCGCCGTCGTCATGCCCGCCACCCTGTCCCTGCTGGTCGCGGTCTTCCCGAAGGGTGAACGGGCCCGCGCCATCACGGTCTGGACCGCCACCTCCGGTCTCGCCATCGCCGTCGGCCCGCTGGTCGCCGGATGGCTCCTGGAGGACCACGCCTGGGGCTCGACCTTCCTGGTCAACGTCCCCATCGCGGTCGCCGCCGTCGTCGGCGCGCTGTTCCTCGTCCCGCCGTCCCGGGCGGAGGGCATGGGCCGGATCGACTATGTGGGCGGCCTGCTCTCCATCGTCTCCGTCGGCAGCCTGGTCTACGCGACCATCGAGGGCCCGTACTTCGGCTGGGGCGCCGGCCCGGTCGCCGCAGCCGTCGTCGCCGGGGTCGGCCTGATCGCCTTCGTGGCCTGGGAACTGCGCCACCCGCAGCCCATGCTGGACGTGCGGCGCTTCCTGCTGCGGCCCTTCAGCGGCTCGATGCTGGCGGTGCTGTTCTTCTTCTTCGGCACCTACGGCGCCATCTACTACGCCACGCAGTTCCTGCAGTTCGTGCTCGGCTACGGCGCGCTGGAGACCGGCGTACGGCTGCTGCCGCTGGCCGGTGCCGTGTTCGTCGGCGCCGCGGTGACGGGGAAGCTGACCCCGAAGCTGGGCGTCAAGGCCATGGTCGGGTCCGGCATGGTGATCGGCACCGCCGGTGTCTTCCTGCTGGTCCTCATCGATAAGAGCTCGACGTACGCCGACTTCCTGGCCCCGATGCTGCTGCTCGGCCTCGCCATCGGCCTCAGCGTCTCCCCGGCCACCGACACCATCATGGGCTCCTTCCCGGAGAGCGAACTGGGCGTCGGCGGCGGCGCCAACGACACCGCGCTGGAGCTCGGCGGCTCACTCGGCATCGCCGTCCTGGGCTCCCTGCTCGGCACCGCCTACCGCGACGAACTGGCCGGCCTGGTGGGAGACCGGCTCCCGGCCGCCGCGCTGGACGCCGCCCAGGACTCGGTCGGCGGCGGACTGGCCGTCGCCGAGCGGCTCGCGACGAACCCGTCCGCAGGACCGCAGCAGGCGCAGGCCCTCGCCGACGCCGTGAACCAGTCCTTCGCCCACGGCGTCGCCACGACCAGCCTCGTCGGCGGGATCATCATGGCCGCCGGCACCCTGATCGTCCTCGCCGTCCTGCCCGGCCGCCGCGCCGGCGCCCGGCAGCAGCCGGAGGAGAAGGGGGCGGCCGACGCCCGGGAGGCGGAGTACAGCGACTCCGCACGCTGAGGCACCCCGGCCGCCCCTGCCGCCCTGGCCGTCAGTCGGTCAGGGCGGTCAGGGCTGCCAGTTCCTCCGGCGTCCGCGGTCCCGCCGCCGAGTCCGCCAACAGCCCCCGTGCGCGCAGCAGTCCGGCCGCCGCCACGCCCCACGGCAGGCGCAGCCCGGCCTGCCGCAGCAGCTCCGTGCGGGCCAGCGTCGCGGCCGTCGGGCCGGTGTGCACACCGGCCGGGGTGAGCAGGGCCGCGTCGTCGGACCAGCGCAGGGCGAGGTCGACGTCGTGGGTGGCCATCACCACGGTGGTGCCGCCCGCGCGCAGCCGGTCCAGGGTGGTGAGCAGCCGCTCCTGCCCGTCCGGGTCGAGCCCGGCGGTCGGCTCGTCGAGGATCAGCACCCTCGGCCGCATCGCGACGGCACCGGCGATCGCGGTCCGCTTGCGCTGCCCGTACGACAGCAGATGCGTGGGCCGGTCGGCCAGCGCGGCGATGTCCAGCGCGACGAGCGCCTCGTCGACCCGGGAGCGGACCTCCCCGTCGGACAGGCCGAGGTTCAGCGGCCCGAAGGACACGTCCTGGCCGACGGACGCGGCGAAGAGCTGGTCGTCCGGGTCCTGCACCACCAGCTGCACCGTGGTCCGCAGCCGGGTCAGTCCCTTGCGGTCGTACGTCACCGGCGCCCCGTCGACCGTCAACGTCCCGGCGTGCGGCCGCAGTCCGCCGCTGAGCAGCCGCATCAGCGTGGTCTTGCCACTGCCGTTGGGGCCCAGCAGCGCGAGCGCGCGCCCCTCGCGCACCGCGAAGTCCAGGCCGGTGAGCACCTCCGGGCCCTCCTCGTACCCGAAGGACACGCCGCGCAGGGCAACCAGCACCGACGCGGTCGTCGCCGTCGTCTCGATCGTCTCGCTCACGACAGTGGCCTTTCCAGTACGAAAGTGAGGGCGGCCAGCGCCGCCAGCAGCGCGACGCTCGCCGCCGTGAAGGGCACGGAGACGCGGGCCTCGGGGACCAGGACGCGCAGGGTGCCGTCGTAGCCGCGCCCCGCGAGCCCCGACTGGAGCCGCGTCGCCCGGTCGAAGGCCCGCACGAACGCCGTGGCGCCCAGCCCGCCGAGCGAACGCCACGCTGCGGCCCGCGTGGTGTGGCCCAGCCGCGCGGCCTGCGCCTCACGGATCCGCCGCATCGAGTCCAGCAGCAGGAAACTCATGCGGTACGTCACCAGCGCCACGTCGACCACCGGCGCCGGCACCCCGGCCCGCACCAGACGGGGCAGCAGGTCGGACATCGGCGTGGTGAACGCGAACAGCAGCACCCCGAGGGAGGCCGCCGAGGTGCGCAGCAGCAGCTCACCGGCGCGCACCGGGCCGCCGTCCGCCGCCGTCAGGAACCCGTCCGGACCCCCGACCTGCACCAGCAGCGGCAGCGCCCCGGTCACGCAGAAGCCCAGCGGCACCCGGTACGCCCGCCACAGCCGGCGTCCCGGCACACCCGCCGGACCGAGCAGTACGGCGAGCGCGGTGACCAGCACCAGCGCCGCGCCCGGCCAGGCCGGCAGGGAGATCGCCAGCACGGTCAGGCCGAGACCGAGCACGGCCTTGTCCACGGGATGGCGGCGGCGCCACCGACTGCTGTGCGCCGCCGCGTCGATCGGCAGCACTCAGTCCCCCGCGGGGGCGTCCCGCAGCGCCTCCACTGCCCGCGCCTCGCCCTGTCGCCGGCCCCGGCGCAGCCCGAAGTAGTACGCCAGCACCCCCGCACCGATCGCGGCCTGCACGGCGAACAGCGCCGACTCGATCTCCCCGGACGGCGGCTCGTACAGCGGGGAGAACCACGGCTCGTAGTCCGGCTCGATCTCGGTGATCGCCGTCTCCGCCTCGGCGTCGGCACCGGCGAACGGCTCCTCCTTGTGGTCGCCGAGGCCCAGCACCAGCGGCAGCACCGCGAGCGCGGCCACGGCGAGCAGCAGCAGGGCGTTGATCTTCGCGTTGCGACTCATCGGGCCACCGCCTGTCCCTTGGTCCCCTTGGCTCCCGTGGTCCCCGTCTTCGTCAACAGCACGCCCAGCCGGGTCAGTTCACCCTTGCTGGACTGCACCAGCAGCCGCATCACGACCACCGTGAGCAGGCCCTCGCTCACCGCGAGCGGGATCTGTGTGACGGCGAAGATGGACCCGAACTTGCCGAGCGCGCCCAGGAACCCGCTGCCCGGGTCCGGGAAGGCCAGCGCCAGCTGCACGCTGGTGACGCAGTAGGTGGACAGGTCGGCGACGAACGCCCCGCAGAACACCGTGACCATCAGCGGCACGTCGTAGCGGCGCAGCAGTCTGTAGACCGCGTATCCGGCCCAGGGGCCGACGATCGCCATCGAGAAGACGTTGGCACCGAGCGTGGTGAGCCCGCCGTGCGCGAGCAGCAGCGCCTGGAAGAGCAGGGTGATGGTGCCCAGCACCGCCATGACCGGCGGCCGGAACAGGATGGCGCCCAGACCGGTGCCGGTGGGGTGCGAACAACTTCCGGTGACGGACGGCAGTTTCAGGGCCGACAGCACGAACGTGAAGGCCCCGGAGGCGCCGAGGAGCAACGTGCTCTCCGGGTGCTCCCTGACCTCACGGGTGAGTGACCGTACTCCGTGGACGACGAACGGCGCGGACGCGACACCCCAGGCGATCGCGTGCGCCGGTGGCAGAAAGCCCTCGGCTATGTGCATGGCTCAGCAGACCCTCTCCAGCACCTCGTGGATGGACGACGCGCCTTGGCCGGTCTCCTGGCTGACGGGTACCACACGCCCGTGCTCCGCCTTCCCGGATCGCAAGCGATCCAGTGGCTGCCCGCGAGGGCCGGAGCCGGACTTCCCGATTCACAGTGGCGAGGGCCGCACCGGCATCACACCGGATTTCCCGTTCACCAAGGCGTGGCGACAGTAGTGCTCCCACGGGGGTGGTGACAAGCGGGCCTCCGCGCCGGCCGGACTCCGTGCCCGCCCGGCTCGCAGGCCTCGGGGCTGCGCAAAGAGCCGTCAGTCACGTTGTTCAGGTGGGTCCCGTTCCGTCCGCCGGACCACCATGTCGCGCACCCGCCGGCTCAGCGCGGTCGCCGCGGCGGTGAGGAACACGAAGGTGTAGAGGATCTGCAGGATGGTGACGACCCGTGCCGCCTCTCCCCGCGGGGTGATGTCGCCGTAGCCGACGGTGGCGAGCGTGACCACGGTGAAGTACAGAGCGTCGACGCGAGTGCCCAGGCCGGTGAACTGGCCCGGCTGCTTGGCGAGGGTGTAGTAGGCGGCGGCGAAGACGTGCATGCACAGAACGATCAGCAGCGCGATGAACAGACCGGGCCGGGTGCCCGGCCGCTCGACGAGGACGTCACGGACCTCGCGGACCAGCAGCACGGCCACGAGGATCAGCAGCACGGTGAACAGCAGCCAGCTCAGCACGGGGCGCTCGGGGCCCAGGTGGTCGAGGGGGAGCAGGAAGTAGGCCACGACCATGGCCACGGCGGCACCGGCCCGCCAGAGCCAGGGCCGGGCCGCGCGCCAGGTGGCACGCGGTGGGGTGCGGCCCTTTCGGCCGGGGGCGGCCCGACGCTCCGTCACGGTGCCGTCTCCGCCGCCGGCCCTCCGGCCGCCGCCGGCCCGGGTTTCGGTCCCGGCTCCGGTTTCTGGCCCGGCCCCGGCCTCGGCCCCGGTCCCGGTTCGGGCCTCGGCCCCGGTCCCGGTTCGGGCCCCGGCCCCGGCCCCGGTTCGGGCCCCGGCCCCGGCCCCGGTTCGGGCCCCGGCCCCGGTCCTGAGCCGGGCCCCGGTCCGGGTCCCCGCCCCGGCTCCCCACGCCGTACCAACTGCGAGACGATCAAGGCGACGACCGACGCGATGACGATCAGCGGCATCTGGTCGTACGCGTCACCGCCCATCAACAGCACCGCCAGGACCGAGCTGGCCAGCGGCAGGCCCGTCACCGCGGCCGCGGCGGCGGAGATGCCGAGGGCGAGGGCCGGGGTCGGGCCGAAGCCGGGCAGGCCGGAGCAGGCCATGGCCGTCGCCGCGCCCAGCAGTACGGCGGGGAAGATCGGGCCGCCGCGCAGACTGCCCAGCGCGATGCCCCAGGCCAGCCCCTTGCACGCGACCAGCGCGACCAGCGCGCCCACGGACCAGGCATGCGGATGCGCGGCGAGCTCGGCGAGGGTGGCCTGGCCGGACAGCGCGGCCTCGGCCGGGGAGCGGCCGGTGATCAGCGCGTACGCGGCGAGGCAGACGCCGACCGCGGTGGCACAGGCGACGGTGCGGACGGCCGTGCGGTGCCGCGTCCAGGAGACGGTCCGGTGGCCCAGCTCGCGGGCCAGCGCCACCAGCACCGCGATCAGCGCCGCCGTGGGGACGCCCCACAGGAAGTCGCCCGCGTCCGGATTGACGGCCGGCGGCAGGTCGTGCAGGGCGAGCGCGCCGATCTTCAGGCCGGTCCACTGCCCGAAGCCGGTGAAGACCAGTGCGCCCGTCGCGGTGGCCAGCAGACAGGGCAGCAGCAGCGCGACCAGCTGCGTCCCCGCGAGCCCCGCCCCCTCGATGAGCAGCACCGCCGCCGCCACCGGGCCGCCGAGGATGGTGGAGATGGCGGCGGTGGAGCCGGCGGTCGCGAGGATCGCACTCGCCCTCGGGTCACGGGCCGCGCCCGCCCGCCGCACCGCCAGCAGGGCGAGTCCGCTGCCGACGGCCATCAGCGGGGCCTCGGGGCCCAGCACCACGCCGAGCGGCAGCGTGGCCAGCGCGGCGAGGACGGCGCCGGGCAGCGCACGGGGGCCGACGGGCGCGCCGCCCAGCCCGTTCACCGGCAGATGGCCCCCGGCGCCCGGCATCCGGGTGACGATCGGTGCCAGGATCAGCCCGGCCAGCACCAGCGCGGGCAGCGGCCACCACCAGGGCGGCGCGTCGTATCCGGCCGCCTCGGGCAGTGACGTCCACAGCCAGTGCTCGAGCTCGTGCTGAAGGCCGACGAAGAAGAAGCAGGCCAGCGCGATGGGCACGCCGAGCAGCACGCACAGCAGCAACAGCCGCAGGTAGCCGGGGCTGAGCAGGGTGCGCCGCAGGGACTGCTCGGCCCGGGCCGGCCCCGCGTTCGCCGGCGCGGGCTGCGTCGTCACGGGTTCTCCTTCGTCCGCCTCACCCCTCGGCGCCCGGTCCGGCGGTCCGTCGTGCCCGTTCGCTCGTGTCCGTTCGCATGTGTGCCTCAGTAAACGCGAGCAAGGAAGGGGCCGCATGCGCACGACGCCGTCCCGGGCAGGGCACGGGAGGGGCCACCGACCCCCGTTCACCCTTTCGGCAGACCCGCGTGGCCGGGCGGCGCCGCGGCCCGCAGGCTCGGAGTGACCTGTCGGTGCCCCGGGGGCGCCGCTGGGCGCAGGCCCGCACGGGGGACACGCTGAAAGGACTCCGCTCATGAGCCAGCACGCCGCATCTTCTCCCGGCCGCCCGTCCCACGGAGCCGAAGGACCATGGCCCCCGCGGTCGGCGGACCGTACCGGCGGCTGGGTGACCGGCGGTGTCGTCTTCGCGGGCGTACTGATGCTGCTCAACGGCGCCCTCGCCGTCCTCCAGGGCATCGCGGCCATCGCCGAGGACGACGTGTACGCCCGTCTCGGCAGCTACGTCTACGAGTTCAGCCTGACCGGCTGGGGCGTCCTCCACGTCATCCTGGGGGCCCTGGTGCTCGTCACCGGCTACGGCCTGCTCAAGGACATGGCCTGGGCGCGCTTCGCGGGCATCTTCCTGGCCTCGCTGAGCCTCGTCGCCCAGTTCCTGTTCCTGCCGTACTCGCCCGTCTGGTCCGTGATCATGATGGCCATCGACGTCTTCGTGATCTGGGCCCTGGCCAGCCGCCAGGGCCAGGCGGACCAGCGCACCTGACCACCGACCGCCCCACAACGAGGGCCGACGGCCGGTGCCCGCCGCCGGGCGAGGGCCTTCGCTTCGCCCCGCCCCTCACTCAACGCCGCCGCAGCCCCGCGCCGTCGCCACCGTCGCCGCGTCGACGGTGGCCGGCCCGTGCATGTGGGTGGCGAGGCCCTTCGCTTCGCCCCGCGGCGGGGCCGTAGCAGCGTGCCAGTGCCGCCGTCGCGCCGACGGCGGCCTGCCCGTGCCTGCTGAGGGCGAGGCCCTCCGCCCCGCCCCTCACTCAGCGGCGAGGTCCTCCGCCCCGTCCCTCGACTCAGCGCCGCCGCCGCAGCTCCCGTGCCAGTGCCGTCGCCGTGCCCACGGCGGCCAGCCCCGTGCCCGTGAGGGCGAGGGCCTTGGCCCGGCGGCCCGGGGGCTTCGGGCGGGCGCCCGGTGCGGTGGCGTAGGCGCTGCCCGGGACGTCGGTGTCGCCCGCGGCGCCGGGCAGCGCCGAGGCCAGCAACTCCGCGAGGTGCACGCCCTCGTGGCCGCCACTGTCGAACTCGTGGATCTGCGTCCGACAGCTGAACCCGTCGGCGAGGACGACGGTCGCCTCGTCCTCCGCCCGCAGCCGCGGCAGCAGCACCCGCTCGGCGCACGCCTCGCTGACGTCCAGATGTCCGCGCTCGAAGCCGAAGTTGCCGGCCAGCCCGCAGCAGCCGGAGTCCAGCCGCTCGGCGTCCACCCCGGCCCGGCGCAGCAGTTCGCGGTCGGCGTCCCAGCCGAGCACCGCGTGCTGGTGGCAGTGCACCTGGGCCAGCGCCCGCGCGGAGCGGTCGGGCACCCGGGGCGGCTCGTAGCCGGGTGAGTGCGCGGTGAGCAGTTCGGACAGCGTCACCGTCTGCTCGCGCAGCCGCAGCACGTCCTGGTCGCCGGGGAACAGCTCCGCCGCGTCCGCCCGGAACACCGCCGCACAGCTCGGCTCCAGGGCCACCACCAGACCACCCGCCCGCACATGCGCCGCCAGCGCGCGCACGGTCCGCGTGAGGATCCGCTCCGCCATGCCCAACTGCCCGGTGGAGATCCAGGTCAGCCCGCAGCACAGCGCCTGGGCCGGCAGCTCCACCCGCCAGCCGGCGTCCTCCAGCACCCGTACCGCCGCCCGCCCGATGTGCGGGTGGAAATGGTTGGTGAAGGTGTCCGGCCACAGCAGCACCGTTCCGCGCTCCCCACCCCCCTGCGGCTCACGGCGCGCGAACCACTGCTCGAACGTCCGCTCCGCGAACAGCGGCACCTCCCGGTCCGCCACCCCGGCGACGGCCACCGCGGCCCTCGACAACAGCGGCGCGTGCGTGAGCGCGTTGACGACCGGCGCGAGCCGGGTGCGCCCCACGACCTGCGCGAGCGCAGGCAGCCAGCCCATCGACCAGTCGGAGCGCGGCCTGCGCCACGGCCGCCCCGCGTAGTGGTGGGACAGGAACTCCGCCTTGTACGTGGCCATGTCCACGTCCGCCGGACAGTCCTTCTTGCACCCCTTGCAGGCCAGGCACAGATCGAGCGCGTCCTTGACCGCCTCCGACCGCCAGCCGTCCCGGATCGCGCCGTCCCCGTGCCCGTCGAGCATCTCGAACAGCAGCCGCGCCCGGCCCCGGGTGGAGTGCTCCTCCTCACGCGTCACCTGGTACGACGGACACATCACCGTGCCGTCACTGGTGTGCTGCCGGCACTTGCCGACGCCGACGCACCGGTTGGCCGCCCGGGAGAACGACCCGCCGTCGTGCGGGAAGCGGAAGTGCAGGTCGCGGGGCTCGTTCGGGGCCCAGTCACCGCCCAGACGCAGATTCTCGTCCAGCCCGTACGGCGCGACCACCTTCCCCGGGTTCATCCGGTCCAGCGGGTCGAAGACGGCCTTCAGCCGCCCGAACGCCTCGACGAGGTCGTCCCCGAACATCCGCGGCAGCAGCTCACCCCGGCTCTGCCCGTCCCCGTGCTCCCCGGACAGCGACCCGCCGAACTCCACGACCAGGTCCGCCGCCCGCTCCATGAACCGCCGGTACGCCGCCACCCCGTCCGCGGTGTACAGGTCGAACGGGATCCGGGTGTGCACGCAGCCCTGCCCGAAGTGCCCGTACAGACTGGGCCCGGTGTCGCTCAGATAGCCGAACTCCTCGAACAGCGCCCGCAGGCGCCGCAGGTAGTCACCGAGCTTCTCCGGCGCGACCGCGGAGTCCTCCCAGCCCTCGAAGGTGTCGGACTTGCCCGGGATGTGCGCGGTGGCGCCGAGTCCGGCCTCACGGACCTGCCACAGGTCCTGCTCGTGCGCCGGGTCGTCCAGGAACGCGCAGTCGGCGTCGTGCTCGCAGCGGTGCACCGCCGCCAGCATCCGGTGCGCCCGCGCGTCCGCCTCCTCCACGGTGTCGCCGCCGAACTGCACCATCAGGTAGGCGTTTCCGTCCGGCATCTCTGCCAGCGCCTTCTCGTTGAGACGCTTGATCCGCTCGTCGCGGACCAGCCGTGCGTCGACGCCCTCCAGCGCGATCGGCTCGTGCGGCAGGACGTCGGGCACCGCGTCGGCGGCCTTGTCGATGGTGTCGAACCCCAGCACCACCAGGGTCCTTTCCTTCACCACCGGCACCAGTTCCAGCTCCGCCCGCACCACCGTGACCAGCGTCGACTCGCTGCCCACCAGCAGCCCGGCGACGTCGAAGCCGTACTCCGGCAGCAGCGAGTCCAGGTTGTAGCCGGAGACCCTGCGGGGAACGTCCGGGAAGCGGCGGCGGATCTCGTCCCCGTAGGTGTCGCGCAGGGCGCGCAGCCGCCGGTAGACGGTCGCCCGCAGATCCCCCTGCCGCTCGATCTCCGCGTACTCCTCGTCGTCGGTCTCCCCGCACCAGAAGCGGGTGCCGTCGTAGAGCAGCACCTCCAGACGGGCGATGTTGTCGACGACCTTGCCGTGCGCCTGCGCGGTGGCGCCGCAGGAGTTGTTGCCGATCATGCCGCCGAGGGTGCAGTTGGCGTGGGTCGCGGGCTCCGGGCCGAAGCGCAGGCCGTACGGCGCCAGCTGCCGGTTCAGTTCGTCCAGCACGATCCCGGGCTGCACGACACAGGTGCGGGCATCGGCGTCCACGGACTCGACGCGCGTGCAGTACTTCGACCAGTCGAGGACCACACCGGCGTTCGTGCACTGCCCGGCCAGGCTGGTGCCGCCGCCCCGCGACAGCACCGGCGCGCCGAACTCCCGCGCCACGGCCACCGCCTCGACGCCGGCCTCGGGGGTGCGCGGGACGACCACGCCGAGGGGCGTCTGCCGGAAGTTCGAGGCGTCCGTGGAGTACGCCGCCCGGCTCCCGGCGTCGAACCGGACCTCCCCGTCGACCCGCTCGCACAGCGCTGCCTCCAGCCCCCGCAGATCCATGGGCGCCGGCGCGCCTACGCGGACGACGGGCTCGGGCAGATCCAGCGCACCCATGGGGCTCTCCTTCGGCTGTCGACGCGGCAACGGCACTCGTGCGTCCGACCAACGGCACTCGTGCGTCCGACGCGGCCGTCGCTGAGTACCCGGTGCTCTCCGCGGCAACCACCGGACACGGAGCGTCGCCGATCGTGTCGGTGTTGGGCCGAACGGGTGACTTGGCGTAAGAATTGGCTGGTGCAGGCAATGAAGGCGAGTGAGATCGGGGGGAGCCGGTGAACAGCCACGACGTCACCGATGAACAGTGGGAAGGGCTCGCCCAGGTCGTTCCGTTGCGCGGGCGTGACGCCTGGCCGTCCTCGGTCGGGCACCGGGCGATGCCGGAGGCGGAGACGGAGGCACGCCGCCGTTTCGTCGTCCTGCGGGTCAATGTGTTCGCGGACGCCCGCGAGGTCGCCGAGACCCTGATGGCGGGCATTCCGGTCCTCCTGGACCTGACCAGCGCCGAGGGCGAGGTCGCCAAGCGGGTCCTGGACTTCAGTACGGGCGTCGTCTTCGGCCTGGCCAGCGGGATGCACCGCGTCGACCGCAACGTCTTCCTGCTGACCCCGGCCGGGACCGAGGTCAACGGGCTGATGGAGGGCGCGGCGGGGGTGCCCGGGGTGTGACGGACGGGCCCGGCCCTGACGGCCGTGTCCCCCGATCGTAGGAACGTCGTCCGGACGGAACGGTTCGCCGCGAAGGCGGACTTCTACGGTCCGCTCATGGCCGTGTCAACTGCGTCAACGGTGTCCACCACGCTGTCTACGGCGTCCACCACAGTGTCCACGGTGTCCGCCGCCCCCGCTCGGACCCAACCGGACCGGCCCCGCGTCACGGAGCTGCGGTTGTCCGCCTTCGCCGGGCACCGGCGCGCCGTGCTGCGGCTCGGACCGCTCACCGTGCTCGCCGGGCCCAGCGGCAGCGGCAAGACCACCGCGTTGCGGGCCTACGACGCCCTCGCCCGGCTCGGGGGCGGCGCCGCACTCGACGCCGTCTTCCCCGACCCGGTCGCCTGCGTGCCCGAGCGGGCCCGGCCCGACGCCCAGCGCCGCCGCGGCTTCCGCATCGGCTGCACGGCCGACGGGGCCGAGGGCCCCGTGCACCTGGACGTCGCCGTACAGGCGGAGCCCGAGCTGCGCGTCGTGGGGGAGCGGCTGACGGCGGACGGCGTCGTGCTGCTGCAGACCGCGCTGCGCGACCCCGGCCGCCGCGCCGTGCAGGCGGCCTGGCACACCGGCGGACCGGCGCCCGTGACGCGTGCCCCGATGCCGGACGACCGGCTCGGCACCCCGCTGCTGCCGCTGCGGGTGGCGGGCAGGACGGACGGTCAGCGCAGGGTGCTCGCCGCGGCCGAGCAGATGGTGGTGGCCCTGCGTTCCGTCTTCGCCTGCGATCCGCGGCCGGGCCGGATGCGCGAGCCCGTGCCCACCGGCTCCGGTCGCCTGCTCGGTGGCTGCGACAACCTCGCCGACGTGCTGTGGCGCACCCGCGCCGAGTGCGGCCGGCGGCACGCGCAGTTCGTCACCGCGGTACGGGCCGGATGCGCCGGCCCCGTCACGGACGTCCTGGCCGAACCGGTCGTCGGCGGCATGGTCCGCGCGCTGCTGGACCGGGGCGACGGCATCCGTACCGGCCTCGCGCGCCTCGGCTACGGCGAGCTGCGCTACCTCGCCCTCGCGCTGGTGCTGTTCACCGGTCCCGGGGTGCTGGCGGTCGACCCGGCCGGCGAGGTTCCCGCCGCGTTGCAGACGCTCACCGTGCTCGCCGACGGCTTCGACCGCGGCCTGGACGTGCACCAGCGCGCGGAACTGCTCCGGCTGGCGGCCCGCATGTGCGACCGCGGGCACATCCGGCTCGTCGCGGCGGTCGCCGACGCCTCGTGGGTGGCGGAGGCGGCCGGGGCGGACGGCGTCACGGTGGTACACCTGGACACGTGAGCGATCATCCACACCCCCACCCCTCCCCGGACCTGGCGGCGCTGCGGCGCAGGCTGGCCGAGTTCGCCGCCGCGCGGAACTGGCAGCCCTACCACACCCCCAAGAACCTCGCCGCCGCGCTCAGCGTGGAGGCCGCCGAACTCGTCGAGATCTTCCAGTGGTTGACGCCCGAGCAGTCGGCCCGCGTGATGACCGACCCGGACACCGCGCACCGCGTCCGGGACGAGGTCGCCGACGTACTGGCGTATCTGCTCCAGTTCTGCGAGGTGCTCGGCGTCGACCCGCTGGCGGCGCTGGCGGCGAAGATCGAGCGGAACGAGGCCCGGTTCCCCGTACCGGGCGAGCGCGAGGGCGAACGGGAGGACTGACTGCCGGAGGACTGAGGGCCGGACGACCGAGCACGGAGGAGGCACAACCTCCGTTATCACTCTCCGCAGTCGGAAACGCGTCGGAAATCAATTTGTTGTCCGAAGATTTCCGCCTTCCTCTGGCTTTTCGTCCCACACGCCTTCACTCTGGGTAGTGAACAACGGAGTTCGGGCGGACGCGCCGCGAGCGCGTCGGACAGACGGGGGCAGCGCATGGACGCTGTGCGGCTCATCGTGACGAGTGGGCGCGCCCTGGCCGCCGGGGGCGAGGTGCCGGACATCCTGACCGAGGTGTGGCAGGTACAGGCCCTGGCGCAGGCGATCGGCAGCCGACTGGCGGTCCACGGACCACCGGAACTGCGCGGCGAGGCGATCGGCCTGACCGAGCTGGCGGGCCGCGGCTGCGGAGTGCTGCGCACCCCGGAGCTGGCCCCGGGCGAACTGCGCGCCGCCCAGCTCACCGAACTGGGCGACGCCCGCCAGGCCCTGATGCGCCTCGGCACCCTGCTCGGCGAGACCGGCATCGCCCTCGTCGGCGTCGCCAGCGCCGCGGACGACGAGGCGACGTACTGGCAGTGCATGGAGGCCATCGACGCGGCGGACGAGTCGCGCGACCGGGTCCTGGAGATGCTCCGCAAACTGGCGGACCGCGACGCGGAGTTACCCGTGCCGGAGGCGGGCTAGCCCCGCGGTCCGGCGAGAGCCTGTCCGGCACACCTGCGCCGAGCAGGCAGGATGGAGACATGGATCTCCGTATCTTCACCGAGCCCCAGCAGGGGGCCACCTACGACACCTTGCTCACCGTCGCGAAGGCCACCGAGGACCTCGGCTTCGACGCCTTCTTCCGCAGCGACCACTATCTCCGCATGGGCTCCGTGGACGGCCTCCCCGGCCCCACCGACGCCTGGATCACCCTCGCCGGTCTCGCCCGTGAGACCAAGCGCATCCGGCTCGGCACCCTCATGACCGCCGGTACCTTCCGGCTGCCCGGCGTGCTCGCCATCCAGGTCGCGCAGGTCGACCAGATGTCCGGCGGCCGCGTCGAGCTGGGCCTGGGCGCCGGCTGGTTCGAGGAGGAGCACAAGGCGTACGGCATTCCCTTCCCGAAGGAGAAGTTCGCCCGCCTGGAGGAGCAGCTGGCGATCGTCACCGGTCTGTGGGCCACCGAGACCGGCAAGACCTTCGACTTCCACGGCACGTTCTACGACCTCACCGAGTCGCCCGCGCTGCCCAAGCCCGCGCAGGCGAAGGTCCCCGTGCTCATCGGCGGCCACGGCGCCGTCCGCACCCCGCGGCTGGCCGCCCAGTACGCCGACGAGTTCAACATCCCGTTCGCCTCGATCGAGGACACCGAGCGCCAGTTCGGCCGGGTGCGGGCCGCCGCCGAGGAGGCCGGCCGCGGGGCCGACGCCCTCACCTACTCCAACGCCCTGGTCGCCTGCGTCGGCAAGGACGACGCCGAGGTCGCCCGCCGGGCGGCCGTCATCGGCCGCGAGGTCGACGAGCTGAAGGCCAACGGCCTGGCGGGGTCCCCGGCGGAGGTCGTCGACAAGATCGGCCGCTACGCCGCCGCCGGCGCGCAGCGGATCTACCTCCAGATCCTCGACCTCGACGACCTGGACCACCTGGAGCTGATCTCCTCCCAGGTCCAGACGCAGCTGACCTGAGACCGGAGACCGCCCTCGAATAACCGAAGGCGCCGGTCACCCGCCCCGTGCGATGGTATGACCGTCGTCCTGCCGGAGCCCCCAGGATCACCACCCTGGGGGCTCTCGTGCGCACGGCACGTCACCAGCATCCACAGCATCCACCGGCCGGAGAGGCCCTCCGCATGTTCCTGACCATCACCACCACCGGTACCCCCGACCGCCCCGCGACCGACCTCGGTTTCCTGCTGCACAAGCATCCCGACCGGGCGCAGGCGTTCTCCACCTCCTTCGGCACGGCCCACGTGCTCTACCCGGAGGCGGAGGAACAGCGCTGCACGGCGGCGCTGCTGCTGGAGGTCGACGCGGTGGCACTGGTCCGGCGCGGCAAGGGCAAGGGCCGCGGCGGCGCCCCCGACGCGGCACTCGCGCAGTACGTCAACGACCGTCCCTACGCCGCCTCGTCGCTCCTCGCCGTGGCGCTGAGCAACGTCTTCTCCAGCGCGATGCGGGGCGTGTGCAAGGCCCGCCCGGAGCGGGCGACCCAGCCGCTGCCGCTGCGCGTCGAGGTCCCGGCGCTGCCCGCCCGCGGCGGCCCCGACCTGGTACGCCGCCTCTTCGAGCCGCTCGGCTGGGCGGTCACCGTCGAGGCGGTCCCGCTGGACACCGCGTTCCCCGAGTGGGGCGACTCGCGCTACGTCCGTCTCGTCCTGGAGTCCACGACCCTCACCCTCGCCGAGGCCCTGCGCCACCTGTACGTCCTCCTCCCGGTGCTCGACGACGCCAAGCACTACTGGGTCGCCCCGGACGAGGTCGACAAGCTGCTGCGGGCCGGCGAGGGCTGGCTGCCCGGCCACCCCGAGCAGAAGCTGATCACCAGCCGCTACCTGTCCCGCCGCTGGTCCCTGACCCGCGAGGCGATGGACCGGCTGGAGCTGATCCGGCTCGCCGAGACCGACGACAGCGACGTCGAGGAGATCGACAACGCCGTCGAGGCGGAGGCCGAGCAGGAGGAGAAGCCCACCCCGCTCGCCGTGCACCGCCGCGAGGCGATCCTCACCGCGCTCCGGGACAACTCCGCCGCCCGCGTCCTCGACCTCGGCTGCGGCGAGGGCCACCTGGTGCGGGAGCTGCTCAGGGAGCCGCGCTTCACCGAGATCGTCGGCGTGGACGTGTCGGTGCGCGCGCTCACCATCGCCTCCCGACGACTGAAGCTCGACCGCATGGGCGAGCGGCAGGCCGCGCGCGTGAACCTCTTCCAGGGCTCCCTCGCCTACACCGACAGGCGCCTGAAGGGCTACGACGCCGCCGTGCTCAGCGAGGTGATCGAGCACGTCGACCTGCCGAGGCTGCCCGCCCTGGAGTACGCCGTCTTCGGCTCGGCCCGCCCCCGCACCGTCGTCGTGACCACGCCCAATGTGGAGTACAACGTGCGCTGGGAGACCCTCCCGGCCGGCCACGTCCGCCACCGCGACCACCGCTTCGAGTGGACCCGCGAGGAGTTCCGCACCTGGGCGGGCGCGGTCGCCGAACGCCACGGGTACGACGTCGAGTTCCGCCCCGTCGGCCCCGACGACCCCGAGGTGGGTCCGCCCACCCAGCTGGCCCTGTTCACCCTGACCACCACCACGACCGCGACCGAGAAGGAGGCGAAGGCCGCATGACCACCACCGACACCACGGACACCAGCGGCACCACCATGCGGGCCCGCGCCCTGCCCGTCACCGACCTCTCCCTCGTCGTGCTGATCGGCGCGTCCGGCTCCGGCAAGTCGACCTTCGCCCGGCGCCACTTCACGCCCACCGAGGTCATCTCCTCCGACTTCTGCCGGGGCCTGGTCGCCGACGACGAGAACGACCAGAGCGCCAGCCGCGACGCCTTCGACGTCCTGCACTACATCGCCGGCAAGCGGCTCGCCGCCGGCCGCCGCACCGTCGTGGACGCGACCAACGTGCAGCAGGACGCCCGGCGTCAGCTGATCGAGCTGGCCAGGAAGCACGACGTGCTGCCCATCGCCATCGTCCTCGACGTGCCCGAGCAGGTCTGCGCCGAGCGCAACGCCACCCGCACCGACCGCGCCGACATGCCCCGCCGGGTCATCCAGCGCCACACCCGCGAGCTCCGCCGCTCCCTGCGCCACCTGGAGCGCGAGGGCTTCCGCAAGGTGCACGTCCTGCGCGGCGTGGCCGAGGTGGAGCACGCCACCGTCGTCACCGAGAAGCGCTTCAACGACCTCACCCACCTCACCGGCCCCTTCGACATCGTCGGCGACATCCACGGCTGCGCGTCCGAGCTGGAGGCCCTGCTCGGCAAGCTCGGCTACACAGACGGCGTCCACCCCGAGGGCCGCACCGCCGTCTTCGTCGGCGACCTGGTCGACCGCGGCCCGGACAGCCCCGGCGTCCTGCGCCGCGTGATGTCGATGGTGAAGTCGGGCAACGCCCTGTGCGTCCCCGGCAACCACGAGAACAAGTACGGCCGGCACCTCAAGGGCCGCAAGGTCCAGCACACCCACGGACTCGCCGAGACCGTCGAGCAGATGGACGGTGAGAGCGAGGAGTTCCGCGCCGAGGTACGGGAGTTCATCGACGGCCTGGTCAGCCACTACGTCCTCGACGGCGGCAGGCTCGTGGTCTGCCACGCCGGTCTGCCCGAGAAGTACCACGGCCGCACCTCCGGCCGCGTCCGCAGCCACGCCCTGTACGGCGACACCACCGGCGAGACCGACGAGTTCGGCCTGCCCGTGCGCTACCCGTGGGCCGAGGACTACCGGGGCCGCGCGGCCGTCGTCTACGGCCACACCCCGGTTCCGGAGGCCACCTGGCTCAACAACACCATCTGCCTGGACACCGGCGCGGTCTTCGGCGGCAGGCTCACCGCCCTGCGCTGGCCGGAGCGCGAGCTGGTCGACGTACCGGCCGAGCGGGTCTGGTACGAGCCGGCCAAGCCGCTGCGCACCGAGGCGCCCGGCGGACACGACGGACGGCCGCTGGACCTGGCGGACGTGCACGGCCGCCGAGCCGTGGAGACCCGGCACGCCGGCCGGATCACCGTGCGCGAGGAGAACGGCGCGGCGGCCCTGGAGGTCATGAGCCGCTTCGCGACCGACCCCCGGCTGCTGCCGTACCTCCCGCCGACCATGGCACCGACCGCCACCTCGGAGGTGGACGGCTACCTGGAGCACCCGAAGGAGGCCTTCGCGCAGTACGCGGCCGACGGCGTCGCCCGGGTCGTGTGCGAGGAGAAGCACATGGGCTCGCGAGCGGTGGTCCTGGTCTGCCGCGACGCCGAGGCGGCACGCGCCCGCTTCGGGGTGGACGGCCCGACCGGCTCCCTCTACACGCGCACCGGCCGCCCCTTCCTCGACGACGCGACCGTCACCGAGGAGATCCTCGACCGGCTGCGCGCCGCGATCGGCGAGGCCGGCCTGTGGGACGACCTGGCCACCGACTGGCTGCTGCTGGACACCGAGCTGATGCCCTGGTCCCTGAAGGCCTCGGGACTCCTGCGCTCCCAGTACGCCGCCGTGGGCGCCGCCTCCGGTGCGGTGTTCCCGGGCGCGCTGGCCGCACTGGAGGGCGCCGCGGCACGCGGCGTCGACGTCGGCGACCTGCTGGCCCGCCAGCGCGACCGGTCCGCCGACGCGGCCGCCTTCACCGACGCCTACCGCCGCTACTGCTGGCCCACCGACGGCCTGGACGGCGTCCGCCTGGCCCCGTTCCAGATCCTGGCCGTCCAGGGCCGCAGCCTCGCGGCCCTCCCGCACGACGAGCAGCTCGCCCTCATCGACCGGCTCGTCGAGCACGACGGCAGCGGCCTGCTCCGGACCACCCGACGCCTCTACGTCGACACCGGCGACCCCGAGTCGGTGGCGGCGGGCGTCGACTGGTGGCTGGAGATGACCGGCCGAGGCGGCGAGGGCATGGTCGTCAAGCCGATCGGCGCCCTCGTACGGGACGACAAGGGCCGCCTGGTGCAGCCCGGCATCAAGTGCCGGGGCCGCGAGTACCTGCGGATCATCTACGGCCCCGAGTACACGCGCCCGGACAACCTCGCCCGGCTGCGGCACCGGTTCCTGAACCACAAGCGGTCCCTGGCGATCCGCGAGTACGCCCTCGGCCTGGAGGCCCTGGACCGCCTGGCGGACGGCGAGTCGCTGTGGCGGGTGCACGAGGCGGTCTTCGGCGTCCTGGCGCTGGAGTCGGAGCCGGTGGACCCGCGGCTCTGATCCGCCCGGCCGTGGGGTTCGGGCACATGTTTTCGGCCGAGTTGCCCCTCAGGGGGCATCTCGGCCGGACGCCGTACCCCCTGGCCCCACATGTCCCTGGTTAACCGTCAGTTGCCGTGCTAACTTCGCAGGTCGGTCAGGCAGAGGTACCGACTCATGGGGGACAGTCGGTGGAGACGGGCGCGGGATTCGGCGGAGCCGACGACGGCTCCCGGCATGCGCGGGGGTCCGCACTGCTGCTGGAGCTGACCGAGGCCCTGTGCCGACTCAGCTGTACCGAGGACGCGCAGGGGCGGGGCCAGTTCGCCGCGGTGCTCGGGGACCAGCTGGGCCGCCCGGTCGACCTGCGCGGCATCAAGCAGCGCGAGGACGTGGTCACCCTCGTACGCACCGCGCTGAACGTGGCGGGCGGGGAACGCGTACTCGTCACCGTGGTGCGCATCCTCGAAGGGACACCCGCCGGCGACGAACTGGACCGGCTCATCGCCCCCGACCCGCCCGCCGCGCCCGAGGCACCACCGGGCCCGCTCGGCCGGGACGACGAGACCGGCGCGCGTGCCGTCCTCGGCGGCGGCGACCTCGACGCCGGCCGGCTGCGCGACGACCTCGCCGAGGAACTCAACGGCCTCGACCTCCCCACCGGGCTCTCACCCGACCAGCTCTTCCTCCACGTCCTCGCCTGGAACGTCCAGCCGGACGGCCTGCCGCCCGCCGTCCTGCTCCTCGACCGGGCGGCCCCGCTCGCGACCCAGCACGGCCACCGCACCGCCCTGACCGGCTGGGTCGACGACTGGGTGCTGCGCGCCGGCCTCGCTCCGGAGCTGCAGCGACGCCGCGAGGGGCGCACCCGGGCGGAGCGGGACCCCGACATCCCCCGCTGTCTGATCGTCGCCGTCGAGCCCGCCCGGGACGGCTCCGACGACGTGGTCGTGCGCCCTTGGTTCAACACCGTGCCGGGGCACTGGGACCCCCAGCCCGGCGCACCGGCCGTGACCACCCTGGACGCACTCGGCCCGGCCGTCGACGGCGCGCTGCGGCAGGGCGCCCGGCTCTGGGACGGACCCGCCCAGTCTCCCCCCGGTGGACACCGACAGCCGTCGGCGTACGTGGAGTTCGTTCTTCCGTACGACCTCCTCAACCACGATGTGGCGGGTTTGACGTACCAGGTCGGCGACGGGCGGCCGTTGCCGCTCGGGCTGAAGTACGGGGTCCACCTACGGAGCCTGGAGCGGATGCGCACCGACGACGCGCTGGTGAGACACCAGTGGCGGGAGCGCTGGCTCGCGCTGCGGCAGAACGGGGTCGGGGTGCACGGCTGGAGCGAGCCGGACGGGCGGCGGCTCGACGCCTGGCAGGCGACACTCGCGGGGGACACCCGGCACACGGCCGTGGTGCTGGACGCCCCGGCCGGTGTCCTGGCACTGGAGGCGCTCAAGGCCGCCATAGCGGAGGGCATCGGGCTTGCGGTGTGGGACAGGAGGGGAGCCTTCCCCGAGGAGCGACGGGAGGTGGTGACGGCCGTGTTCGCAGCGGTGCCGACCCCTGGGCAGATCCCGCTCGCCATCCACCGCCTGCGGCAGAGCGCCGAACTGAACCAGGGTCCGGCCCGGCTCCTCGGACGGAACATAGGGTTCTTCTGGGACGATCCCACCCGCATCGTCGACATGCACACCATCGATCCCGGCGACCTCGCCGGCGAGGAGGCACCGGCATGAACACGCAGGAACAGACGTCCCCGAACGGCTGGCGCGTGTTCCACGGCACCGGCCGGCCGCCGGTCGTCCCGCCCCCGCTGCCCGAGGCCCCGCCCTGGCGGCGGTTCCTCGGCGCACCGTCGCAGCCCGCCCCGCCGGACGAGCCGGAGGCCGCGGTGCGCAGGCTCGGCCCCGGCGACGTCACTCCGCAGCTCGGTGCCGACGAGATCGACACGATCAACGCCGCCCTGCTGCTGCGCCGGCCGCTGCTGATCACCGGCCCGCCCGGAATTGGCAAGTCCACCCTCGCCTACGTGATCTCCCGGGAACTGGGCCTCGGCCGGGTCCTGGAGTGGAACATCGTCAGCCGCACCACGCTGCGGGACGGGCTGTACGTCCACGACGCCATGGGCCGCGCGCAGGCCATCGCCGCCTGGCAGGCCGGGCTGCGCGACACCGCGGCCCGGGAACCGGACACGGAGGGCGCTGAGGGCGCGGCAGGTCCGGCGGCCGAAGCGGGCGACGCCGATCCGGCGGTCGTGTCGGAGCGCCGTCAACTCCCGCCCGTGCTCGGTGACTTCATCACCCTCGGTCCCCTGGGTACCGCTCTACTGCCCTACGATCGTCCCCGGGTACTTCTTGTCGACGAACTCGACAAGAGCGACATCGACCTGCCGAACGACCTGCTGCACGTCCTGGAGAACGGAAACTATGACGTCCCGGAACTGGTGCGCGACGTCGCGGACACCGCGCGCGTGCACACCAGCGACCCCGCCGGCCAGGCACTGGTGCGCAGCGGGCACGTCGAGTGCCGGGAGTTCCCGGTCGTGGTGATCACCAGCAACGGAGAACGCGAGTTCCCCGCCGCCTTCCGCCGGCGCTGCCTGCCGCTGGAGATGCGCACGCCCGACCGTGAGCAGCTGCTCGCCCTGGTGGAAGGGCACCTCGGTGTCCGCCCCGAGGGCACCGAGCGCCTGGTGGACGAGTTCGTACGGCAGATCCAGTCCGGCGGCACCCACTCCCTGGATCAGCTACTCAACGCTGTCCAGATGACTACCGCGGGTGGTTTCCAGGCGGACGGTGACGGGCGTAAGCTCGTGGAAATGCTGCTCCGCGACCTCGCGAAGGGCCGCTGAATGACCGGCTTTCCCAGGGAGCGCGCATCCGGACCGGGCGACGGTGATCCCGTATCAGGGACGTCGCCTCCGTCGGCGTTCCCCGAGTCCGGCGAAGGCGCGAGTGGGCACGGAGCGGCGTCGACCGCTGCCCCGAACCAGGACGTGCCCGCCCGCGACCAGCCGCATCCGGACGACCAGCCGCATTCGGACGACCAGCCGCACCCGGACGAGGTGCTGCGGCCCTCGGACCCGAACTGGCGGGAGGTCGCCGAAGCCGTCTGGCTCGCCGCCCACTGGGACCGCCACGGCGGCCCGGGCAGCGGCCGTCCGCAGCCGGCTCCCGCGCGCCCGCGCCCCGCCGACCCGGGGACCACCGAGGACGTACGGCCGACGGACCCGCCCTCGGCCGCCATCGACGCCACCGACGACACCGGCGCAGACTCCGCCGATCCCGCACCTTCTCCTCGGCCGACCGCCGCCGACACCGCCCCGCAGACCCCCCCGACCGCTCCCGGCACGCGGCCCGCGCCACCACGCGACCCCGCGGACCCGCGCCCGTCCCCGGCCATCGGCCGTCCGGGCGAAGCGCGCGCCGAACAGCCCGCCCCGGGGCGCCTGTTACCCGACACCGAGGGCCCCTTCACGCTGCACATCGGGCGGCCCCTGCTGCCCCCCGAGGAGCGCCCGCAGCCCGGTCCCGGCCGCGCCACGGCGCTGCTCGCCCGCGCCCTGCACCAACTGGCCCGGCGCATCCCCTCCCGCCACACCCTGGAACTCGACGAGGAGACCACCGCCGAGCAGGGCGTCTCCGACGGCCTGTGGCTGCCCTTCCTGCGGCCTGCCCGCGCCACCGCCCTCGACCTCGTCCTGCTCGTCGACGACGCCCCGACCATGCGGATCTGGCAGGAGACCTGCGCCCGCCTCACCGAGGCCGCCGAGTACAGCGGCGCCTTCCGCGGCGTCCGCGCCGTCCGGGTGCACGTGCCGCGCACCGGCACGGCCACCCTGCGCCGGCCCGCCGACGGCGCCACCGCGGACCCCGCCGAACTGCTCGACGGCCGGGGCGGTCGGGTCTTCCTCGTCGTCACCGACGGGCTCGCCCACGGCTGGGCCGCCCCGGCCGCCGACGACCTGCTCGGCCGCCTCGGCCACGCCGGCCCCACGGCCCTCGTCCACCTGCTGCCGCCGCACCTGCGGCACCGCACCTCCCTCTACCCGTACCCGGCGGTCCTGGAGGCCGGCGGGTTCGGCGCCCCCAACGACGGACTCGGGCACTGGGCGCCGCCGGGCGGCCCCGACCCGCTGCGCCCGCTGCCCGAGGCCGGCGACGGCTCCGTGCCGGTGCCCGTGCTGTCCCTCAAGCCCGGTTCCCTCGGCACCTGGGCCGATCTCGTCACCGGTGAGCGGGGCGTACGCCGGTCCCTGCCCGTCGTCCTCGCCGGCGCCCTCGCCAAGGGTGCGCCCGCACCCGGGCTGCGCGCCCCGCGCCTGCCGCGCGCCGCCGGTGCCGCCGTACGCCGCTTCTTCACCCTCGCCACGCCCGCCGCGCGCCGGCTCGCCACCCAACTGGCGGCCGTTCCCTTCGAGTTCGATCTCGTGGAGCAGATGCGGCGGCGCACCATGCCGGAGACCGGTCCCGATCACCTCGCCGAGATCCTCATGGGCGGGCTGATCGACTGGAACAGCGGCGGCGAGGGTCGCCCCGAGTTCGCCGACGGGGTCCGCGAGGCGCTGCTCGCCACCACGACCCGGAGCCAACTGGCCCGCACCGTCAGCATGGTGGGCGAGCTGCCCGCCGCCGGGCGGCGCGGTGTCGCCCTGCGCGCCGCCCTGCACGACCCGGCCGGAGCCGCCCTGCCCGACCCGGCCGAACACGGCTGGGCGCGCAGCGAACTGGCCGTGATGCGCGCCCTCTCGGGTCCCTACTCCGAACGGGCCAGGCGCATCGAACCCCAACTCTCCGGGCGCCTGCCGCCCGGTGCGGCCGAACGGGTGGGCGCCGGTTTGCCCGCGGGTACACCCACTGAGGTGAACCCTGCGGGCGACGGGGGATCATCCGGCGGTCGAGCAGGCAGGGATCCAGCGTCGAGCAACCGTGACGAACCTGGAGACCCCGTGCCGCCCCTGGTATCCGACGAGACCCCACCCGAAGCCCCGGAGGCTGAGCAGCTCATGCAGAGCACCACGACCGCGACGCCCGCCCTACTGGTGAACGTTCCGCTGCGGAACACCTCGTTCGTCGGCCGGCAGGGGCTGCTGAGGGCCGTGGAGGAGCAACTGGGTGCCCAGGACACGGCCGCCGTGCTCCCGCACGCACTGCACGGCCTGGGCGGCGTCGGCAAGTCCCAGCTCGCCCTGGAGTACATCTACACCCACCAGCACGACTACAAGGTGATCTGCTGGATCCCCGCCGAGCAGGAGAGCCTCATCCTGGCCGCGCTGGCCACCCTGGCCGGCCGGCTGGGCATCGCTCCGTCCGGCCACGAGCGCGGCGCACCCGCCGCGAACACCGCCGTCCCCGCCGTGCTGGAAGCCCTGAGCGCCGGTGCTCCGCACGCCGACTGGCTCCTCGTCTTCGACAACGCCGAGGACATCGAGGTGGTGCGCCAGTACTTCCCCGCCAACGGGCCGGGGAAGGTCATCGTCACCTCCCGCAACCGCGCCTGGGAGCGGGTGGCGACCCCCCTGCCGGTGAGCGTCTTCGAGCGGTCGGAGTCGATCGAACTGCTCCGCAGGCGCTCGCCCGACCTGACCACCGAGGACGCCGACCGGCTCGCCGAGGCGCTCGGCGACCTGCCGCTGGCGGTGGAGCAGGCGGGTGCCTGGCGTTCCGTCACCGGCATGCTGGTCGACGACTACCTCGACCTGCTCGCCCAGCGCAGTCCCGAGGTCCTCGAACTGGACCCCAACCCGGACTACCCGGTCTCCGTCGCCGCGGCCTGGGACCTCTCCCTGGAGCGCATCCAGCAGAACAACCCCGGTGCCCGGCAGCTTCTCGACATCTGCGCCGGCATGGCCCCCGAGCCGATCCCCCGCTCCATCCTGCGCGGCAGCCGGGGCGTCAGCATCACTTCCGAGATCGACCCCCTGTTGCGCGACTCGATCAAGCTGAACCGCGCCATCCGCGACCTCAGCCAGTTCTCCCTGATCAAGGTCGACACCCGTTCCAACACCCTGCAGATGCACCGCCTGCTGCAGACCGTGCTCCTGGCCAAGCTCGGCCCGGGCGAGCGGGAACGGATGCGGAGCGCCGCGCACCAACTGCTGTCGGCGGCCAAGCCGGGGCCCTACGGTTCGCCGCTGGAATGGCCCGCGTACCAGTCACTGCTGCCCCACCTCCGCGCCTCGCTGGCGGTGACCAGTACCGACACCTGGGTGCGGGACCTCGTCGCCGACAGTGTCTGGTTCCTGTACTACTGGGGTGACCACGACGGTGCCGCGGAGTTCGCCCGGCAGACCTACAGCGCGTGGCTCGCGGCCTCCGGCGAGGAGGACATCCACGTCATCCGGATGACGAAGTGCCTCTCGTTCCTGCTGCGCCAGACCGGGCACGTGCCGGAGTCGATCCCGCTGGTGGAGAAGGCACTGGAGACCTCCCGCGGACTCGGCGTCGAGCCCGAGGAGCTGATCGACTCGCTGTGCGAGACGGCCGACGCCCGCCGCTACCAGGGCCGGCTCCAGGAAGCGCGAGCCCTGAGCCAGGAGGCCACCGAACTGGCGCGGTCCCTGTTCGGCCACGACGACCCCTCCACCCTGCGTGCGACCCACTCGTGGGGCGTCGACCTGCGGCTGTGCGGAGAGTTCCAGGAAGCACTGCCGCTGGACCAGGAGAACGGCCGGCTGCGCGACCTGCACTTCGGGTCCACCAGCTTCTACACGCTCAACACCCTCAACTGCTCGACCATCAACACGCGCGAGAGCGGCGACTACCCCGGCGCCCGCGAGGCCCAGGAGGAGGTGTATCGCCGGGCGCGTGCGGCGCTCGGCGACGAGCACCCGCTCACCCTGCGCACCGCCCGCAACCTCGCGGTGTGCCGACGCCGTGACGGAGCGCTCGAATCGGGTGCCGAGCTGGCGGCGGAGACCCTGCAGCACTTCATCAGCCGCTACGGGGAGGACCACTTCGACTCCCTGGCCACGGCGACCAATGTCTCCGTCGACCGGCGGCTGGCCGGGGACCTGGAGGGCTCCCGGCAGCTGGCGGAGAGCACGGTCCGGCGTTACGTGCAGCGGCTCGGCGAGCATCACGTGTGCACCCTGCTGACCAGGGTCAACCTGGCCGCGACGCTGCGGACGCTCGGGGCCCTGGACAGCGCGCAGGAACAGGAGGACGAGGCGGCCCGCCTACTGGCCGAGACGGTCGGGGAGCGGCACGTCATCACGCTGACCACCGCGCTGGGACAGGCCAGCACGGCCTACGTGCGCCTCGACTTCGACCGGGCACGTGAGATCGACGAGGCCAATCTGCCGCTGCTCACCGAGGTCGTCGGCGAGGACCACCCGCTCACCCTGTCCTGCACCGCCAACCTCGCCCTCGACCTGCGTGGTCTGGGACGGGGCGCGGAGGCCGACGAGTTGCAGCGCAGGGCCGTCGACGGCTTCACCCGTGTGGTCCGCGCCGACCACCCCTGGCTGCTGGCGGCCCGCCGGCGGCGGCGCATCGAGTGCGACATCGCGCCGATGCCGATGTAGCCGCCCGCCCCCGCCGGTTCGTTCAGCTCACGTCCGCCGCCGGCGCCGTCGTGGTTCCGCCCCGGGGCCCCGGGGCGGCCGCGGCGCCGTGGGCGGGGGGCGCGGGGCCGTCCCGCTCGGCCAGGCGGCGGATCAGGAGCAGGAGCGGCTGGGTGAGCAGGGTCGTGGCGAGAGCCATGAAGACCAGCACCGTATACAGCGGGGCGCTCAACAGGCCCGCTTGAAGGCCCGCGTTGAGGGCGATCAGTTCGGTGAGGCCCCGTGCGCTGAGCAGGACGCCGACGGTCCGCGCGTCGTGCCGGTCCAGTCCGCCGAGGCGTGCCGCGAGTGTCCCGCTGCCGATCTTCGTCACGACCGCCAGTGCCGTCACCACCAGCAGGACGGTCCAGCCCGTGCCGTCCATGCTGTTCAGCGCCACGGACTGGCCCGACAGCACGAAGAAGTACGGCAGCAGCAGCGAGCTGACGTCGTGCAGCGGTCGCAACAGGTCGGGGTCGAGCGTGCCGCCCTCCTCGCGCGGGACCACCACCCCGGCGAGCAGCGCGCCGAAGATCACATGCAGTCCGAGGGAGTGCGTGACCCACGCCGACCCGAGGGCGAAGCCGATGAGCAGCGCCAGCCGCAGCGAGGGCTCCAGCCGCGTCCGCCACAGCAGCCGCCGCAGCACCGGCCGCGCCGCGAGCGCCATCACGGTGACGAAGCCGACGGCGAGCACGACCCGCCACGGCCAGTCGAGGGCCGACTCCGCGCCCCCGCTGTCCATCAGCGCCCCGGCCAGCACCGTCCAGCACACCGCGTCCAGCACCCCCGCCGCCGACACCGCCACCACGCCCGGCACGGAACGGGACAGCCCGTTCTCCCGCACGATGGCCGTCAGCACGGGCACCGCCGTTATCGACAGGGCGATCCCGGCGAACACCACCATGGCGGGGGAGAGGTCCCTCGGCATGCCCAGTCCGTGCAACTGCTCCTCGAACAGCAGCGCGCCGCCGCAGCCCACGGCCATCGGCACCCCGAACGAGGCCAGCGCCACGATCAGCGAGGTGCGGGCCCGGTCGCCGAGCATCTTCAGATCCAGCTCGTAACCCACCGCGAAGAGGAAGACCACCAGCGCGAACTGCGCGAAGCCGGTCAGCGCGGGGCCGATCTCCTCGGGGAACAGCGCCGCGTACGCGTCCGGCGCCAGGGAGCCGAGGAGGGAGGGGCCGAGCGCGATGCCTGCCGCCAACTGGCCCACGATGTAGGGCTGCTTCAGTTGCCGGGCCAGCCAGCCGGCCGCGTGGGCGGCCACCAGGACGAGGGCCGAGGCACCCACGAAATGCGTGATCAACGCGTCCGGGCTCATGTGTCTCCCCGTTGCTCCGGTGGTCCACCGCGGTGGAGCCTCAATTTCCCTAGAATAAGGTTGATTTGACGTTGCATCGGAAGTCGTACACGGCTTTCACCAGGGTCACGGGGGGCATATGACGGCGGTCGTTTTCATCCATGGCACAGGGGTGCGCGAACCGGGCTTCTCTGCGCTCGCCGGGCGCTTCTCCGTTGGAGTGACGGCCCTGCGCGACGGACTGCGCGTCGTGCCGTACTACTGGGGTGGCGAGCACGGGGCCAGGCTCGCCGCCGACGGGGCGAGCCTGCCGCCGGCCGCCGGTACCCACCGGGGCCCCACCGCACCGGCGGCCGGCGACGACGACACGGCCGGCTGGGCCGCCCTCTACGCCGACCCGTACGCCGAACTCGCCCTGGCCGCAGCCGCCTCGGACGCATCCGCGCGCGAGCTGCCCCCCGGCTCCCTGCCGCCGGATCAGCGCATCCGGGCACGGCTGGCCGCCCTCGCCGCCGAGGGCGACGCACCGGCGGCCGAGCTGGGCCCCGGCCTGGCCCGCGCCGTCACCGACCTGGCCGCCCACCCGCTGCTCGGCGCCGCGGCCGCCGCCCTCACCCCGGACGACCTGGCGAACCTCGCCGCCCGCGGCCTGACCGCCCGGGTCATCGCCGGTGTCCTCGACTCCGACGCACCCCTCGTGCCGGTCGGCGCCACCCGGGACGCCGTCGCCGACCGGCTCGCCGCCGCCCTCGGGGCACCGGGGCGCGGCACGGAGCGCGGCGTGCGTTCCCTGGCGCTGCGGGTCGCGGGCTCGGCCGCCTCCCGCGCCGTCGTACGCCGCCGCCGCGCCCTCACCGAGGCCGCCCACCCCGCCGCCGGGGACGTACTGCGCTACCTCAGCCGCGGCGAGGCGGTCCGCGCCGGACTGCGCACCCTGCTCGCCGGCCTGGAGCCGCCCGTCGCGATCGTCGCCCACAGCCTCGGCGGCATCATCGCCCTGGACACCCTGGTCCTCACCCCGCTGCCCCAGGTCCGGCTGCTGGTCACCGCCGGCTCCCAGGGCCCGTTCCTCTACGAGTCCGGGTCCCTGCCCTCCCTCGAACACCCCGCGCCGCTGCCGGACCACTTCCCCGACTGGCTGAACCTCTACGACCCCCATGACCTGCTCTCCTACCTCGGCGCCGGACTGTTCCCGGGCCGCGTCACCGACGTCGCCGTCGACAGCCGCCAGCCGTTCCCGGCCGCGCACAGCGCCTACTGGACCAACCCGGCCGTGTACCGGCACATCGTGGACCGGCTCCCGTGACCGGCGCGGTCCCCGCCCCGGACGTGGACCCGGCGCGCGTGCACGCCCTCGTCGTCGGCATCGAGACCTACGACGCCGGCACCGGCTGGGACCTGCCCGGGCCCGCCCGGGACGCCGTCCGCTTCCACCGCCTGCTGCGCGCCGCCGGCGTACCGGAGGCCAACATCCGGCTGCACCTCGCGCCGTTGCCGCCGTACGTCCCCGAAGTGCCGTACGCGCCCGCCGACCACGCCACGCTGCGCCGCGCCCTGGTCCGTGAACTGCCCGCCGACCGGGGCGATGTGCTCTGGGTCTGGTGGGGCGGGCACGGCGTCCTGGACCGGTCCGGGCATCTGCGGCTGTTCTGTGCGGACGCCACCACCGACGACAAACTGGGCATCGACCTGGACTCCGCGCTCGAACGGTACGCCGGTGACGCCGTGCCCGGCTTCGCGGACCAGCTGTGGGTCGTGGACGCCTGCGAGACCTTCGAGGAGGCGCTCGGCTTCCGGGAACCGCTGCCGCCGGACGCGTTGCCCGTCGGGCGGCGCAGCACCGCACACCGGCAGACGGTGCTGCGGGCCGCCGGACGGGGGCGGGCCGCAGCCAACGATCCGGTGCGCGCCACGGGCCTGTTCTCCGACGTCCTGCTCGCCCTGCTGGCCGACCGGACGGCCGTACTGCCCGCCCCACCCGATGCGGAGGAACTGTTTCCGGCCGTACGAACGCGTATCGCAGCCCTCAGGGACGCGGGCCGTACTCTGCAGTATCCCGAGATCCGGCTGCAGAGCCCCGAACGCGCCGAGCTCCTCGCCCCGGCGGGGCCGGGTGGCCGGGAGCGGCCGGCCTCCCCGCTGCTGCGGGCCGTGGACGCCCTCCTGGCCTATCCGCTGATGAGCGACCCGACGGAGCGGCAGACGGTGGTCGCCGCACTGGGCTCCGGTGTCACCGGGACGCTGCCCCGTCACACCAAGGCACGCACCGACGCGGCGGGCATCCTGGGATCGCTCGCCCGGCATCGCCCGCGGGCGCTGTGGCAGTTGTTCGACGCGGTGGTGTCCGTGGACGACGACCCCGGGAGACGGGACGAACTCTCGGCCGCTTTACGGGAGTTGGAGGACTCCTCGGGGTGACCGGACGGCCGCGGATGATCGGGTGGCGTGATCGTATGGTTTTCGGCATGGGCTGGAATGGCCATGATGGAAAGAGGACACGGGGCATCCAGTGCCACTGTGCGAGAAGGGGGAGCATCTTGGATCAGCCGCCCGCTCTGCGCCATGCCGAGACCGCTGTCGGCGAACGGCGGGCCGTCGCGCGTGCCGACGTCTGGGAGTCGGATCTCGCGGACGTCGCGATGCTGCCCCTGGCCGCCGTGGACGGTCTCGCCCCGCTGCGACCCCCCGCCCGCCTGCTCGAGGAAGTGCTGCGCGGACGCGGCAGCCTCAGAGGCGGTGAGGGCGGCAACGGCGGAGCCCGAGCCGAGTAGTCGACGCCCGAGCCGGACGATCACTCCCCGACGGGGTCGCGGGCCCGCCGGGGCCCGCGCATGCCCACCCGACCGGAGGCCCCCGACCATGACCAGTGAGCCGACTGAGCCGAGTGAGGCGCACCCCGCACCGTTTCGCATGCCGGAGCGGCTGTTCGCGGAACTGGCTGCCGGAGGGGGCTCCCCAGAGGCCGTCGCCTTCCTGGAACGCGCGGAGCGCGCCAGGCGGCTGCTCCTGCTGCGGACGCTGCTGGACCGACTGGCCGAGCTGCCCACGCCCCTCACACCGGTCGCCGAGGCCTGGGGCGTGTTCAAGGAGGCCGCCGAGCGGGCGCCCGAGGCGGTCGACCGGCTGCTCCTCGCGCCGACGACCGGTGGCTGGATCGCCCACATGCTGCGCCGGGTGCACGGCACCGCGACGGGGCCGCCGCTGTGGGCGGAGGCCGGCCGACTGAACGTCCTGGCCCTCACCGCGTCCCTGCGCGCCGGTTCGGACACGTCCCTCACGGTCCCCCTCACCGACGGCGGGCTGCACCTGCCGGGCCTGGGCCTGCTCCGCCTCCCGCACGCACCGCCGGGCCAGGCGGTCGCCCAGGCCGTCACGAGAGCGGGCGAACTGACCCTCTCGGGTCCACCGCCCCCGGGACACGACGGAGCCCGGGCGACGGTGACGTACCGGCCGGCGACCGCACCGGTGAGGGAACTCCGGCCGGACCGCCCCCGCAGCGACCCCCGCTCCCACCGGCCCGTGCCCCGCGCCGTCGACGCGTCCCCCTGGCTCCCCCTGCGCACCCTCACCCACACCACCCCCGCCGGCCCCGTCGCCCTCCCCCTCGAGGATCTCGACCCGTATCGCGACCTCGACGACCCGGTCCCGCCCGCCCGGCTCGACGCCGACGAGGCGGAGCAGTGGCAGCGGGTCTTCGACGACGCCGTCGCGATACTCGCCGCGACCGGTACCGGCCAGGGCCCCGGGCGGATGAACCCGGCCGACATCCGGGCCGTCGTGCCCTACGGCCGCACCGCCGCCACCCCGCCCGCTCCGCCGACCGTCGCCGTCTCCGCCTCCAGCGGCGACTCCTTCGGCGCCATGCTGATATCCCGCCCCGCGTCCCCGCTCGCCCTGGCCGAAACGTTCGTCCACGAGTTCCAGCACAGCAAGCTCGCCGCCCTCCTCCACCTCTTCCCCCTCCTCGAGGACGACCGCGAGGAGCGGTACTACGCCCCCTGGCGCGCCGACCCGCGCCACCTCACCGGACTGCTGCACGGCGCGTACGCCTTCACCGGCGTCGCCGGTTTCTGGCGGGACCGGCTGGCCGAGCCGGCGCACGCCGAGACCGCCGCCTACCACTTCGCGCTGCGCCGACTGCAGAGCCGCCTGGTCGTGCGCACCCTGCTGAGCAGTGCCCGCCTCACCGCGCCGGGACGCCGACTGGTCACCGGCCTCGCCCGGACCCTGGACGGCTGGCTGCGCGAACCCGTCGGCCCGGCCGCCCTCGCCCGGGCCCGTACCGCCGCCGCCCTGCACCGCACCCAGTGGCGGCTGCGCAACGTCGCCGCCGCCCCGGCCGGGCCGGACGGCACCCTCCGCTTCCGGCCGGACCGCGGCTTCTGGCCCGACACCCGCACCCACGCCTTCGCCACCCGCCCCGCCGTCCCCCGTACCCCCGACGAGCACCTCGCCGCCGACGACCCCGCCACCGCGCTGGACGGCTACGCCAAGGACCTGGCCCGTGACCCCGCCGACCCCCGGGCGCGGTCCGGCTGGATCGTCGCCCGCGCGGTCCTGGACCCGGGCCACGCCACCCGCCGCGCACTCGCCCGCCCGGAGCTGCTCCGGCCCGACCGGCCCTGAAGCGCACGGGTCTGCGCAAGGAGGGGGTGAACGGGCACCCGAATGGTCAGGATGGAGGCATGGGATTCCAAGTCGACTCCGAAGCCGGGCGGCTCACCCGCGTCATCCTGCACCGGCCGGATCTCGAGCTCAAAAGGCTCACCCCCAGCAACAAGGACGCCCTTCTCTTCGACGACGTGCTGTGGGTGCGCCGGGCGCGCGCCGAGCACGACGGGTTCGCCGACGTACTCCGCGACCGCGGCGTCGACGTCCATCTCTTCGGCGACCTGCTCACCGAGACCCTGGACGTCCCGGCGGCCCGACGGCTCGTCCTCGACCGGGTCTTCGACGAGAAGGAGTACGGAGTGCTGGCCACGGACCATCTCCGGGCCGCCTTCGAGTCCCTCCCCACCCGCGAGCTCGCCGAGGCCCTGGTCGGCGGCATGACCAAGCGGGAGTTCCTGGACGCGCATCCGGAACCGACCTCCGTGCGCTTCCATGCCATGGAGCTGGACGACTTCCTGCTCGGCCCGCTGCCCAACCACCTCTTCACCCGGGACACCTCGGCCTGGATCTACGACGGCGTCTCCATCAACGCCATGCGCTGGCCCGCCCGGCAGCGCGAGACCGTCCACTTCGAGGCGATCTACCGGCACCATCCGCTCTTCCGTGACGAGACGTTTCACCTCTGGTCCGAGGGGCAGGCCGACTACCCCTCCACCATCGAGGGCGGCGACGTCCTGGTCATCGGCCACGGCGCCGTGCTCATCGGCATGAGCGAGCGGACCACACCGCAGGCCGTCGAGATGCTCGCGTACAAGCTGTTCGCCGCGGGCTCCGCCCGCACCATCGTGGCCCTCGACATGCCCAAGCGGCGGGCCGTCATGCACCTGGACACGGTGATGACCATGGTGGACGGCGACACCTTCACGCAGTACGCAGGCCTCGGCATGCTCCGCTCCTACACCATCGAGCCGGGCGCGGGGGAGAAGGACCTGAAGGTCACCGACCACCCGCCGGAGCACATGCACCGCGCGATCGCCGCGGCCCTCGGGCTGAACGAGATCCGTGTGCTCACCGCCACCCAGGACGTCCACGCCGCCGAACGCGAGCAGTGGGACGACGGCTGCAATGTGCTGGCCGTCGAACCGGGCGTCGTCGTCGCCTACGAGCGCAACGCCACGACCAACACCCACCTGCGCAAGCAGGGCATCGAGGTGATCGAGATCCCGGGCAGCGAGCTGGGGCGGGGCCGGGGCGGGCCGCGCTGCATGAGCTGCCCGGTGGAACGGGAGCCCGTATAAGCGCCGTATAGAAATTCAGAAGTTCGTATAGACTTCCACGTGTCCCCGTCCCTGCACCTCTGGAGCGCCCCCATGGCGACAGTCCCGACCGCCCTTGCCGGCCGCCACTTCCTCAAGGAGACCGACTTCACCGCGGACGAGTTCCGCGGCCTGGTCGAGCTGGCCGCGGAGCTGAAGGCCGCCAAGAAGGCCGGGAACGAGACGTCGTACCTGCGCGGCAGGAACATCGCGCTGATCTTCGAGAAGACCTCGACGCGCACCCGCTGCGCGTTCGAGGTCGCCGCCGCCGACCAGGGTGCCTCGACCACGTACCTGGACCCCTCAGGCTCGCAGATCGGGCACAAGGAGTCCGTGAAGGACACCGCACGCGTCCTCGGGCGGATGTTCGACGGGATCGAGTACCGCGGGGACAGTCAGCAGAAGGTCGAGGAGCTGGCGGCCTTCGCCGGCGTGCCCGTCTACAACGGGCTGACCGACGACTGGCACCCCACCCAGATGCTCGCCGACGTGCTGACCATGACCGAGCACTGCGCCAAGCCCCTGCCGGAGATCTCCTTCGCCTACCTCGGCGACGCCCGCTTCAACATGGGCAACTCCTACCTGGTCACCGGCGCCCTGCTCGGCATGGACGTGCGCATCGTCGCCCCGAAGGCCTACTGGCCCGCCCAGGAGATCGTCGACCGGGCGAAGGAGCTCGCCGAGTCGAGCGGGGCGCGCATCACGCTCACCGAGGCCCTGGACGAGGGCGTGCACGGTGCCGACTTCGTCGTCACCGACGTCTGGGTCTCCATGGGCGAGCCCAAGGAGGTCTGGGACGAGCGGATCAAGGCCCTCTCCCCGTACGCGGTGACCATGGACGTCCTGCGCGCCACCGGCAACCCGGACGTCAAGTTCCTGCACTGCCTGCCCGCCTTCCACGACCTGGGAACCAAGGTCGGCCAGGAGATCTTCGAGAGCCACGGCCTCGACTCGCTCGAGGTCACCGACGAGGTCTTCGAGTCCGCGCACTCGGTCGTCTTCGACGAGGCCGAGAACCGGCTGCACACCATCAAGGCGGTCCTCGTCGCCACGCTGGCCTGACCAGGACCGTTATCCTGACCGGCGGCCCCGGAGCCACCCCTTCCGGTGCCGCCGGCCGCGACCACCGTCGCGTCCCCGCACCACCAGAAACGAGCACCACCCGCAATGCCCGCTTCCCGCATCAAGTCCCCCCACCTCCTGGTGGCCGAATCCGGCGCCGACCGCGAAGGCCACGGCCTGAAGCGCACGATGGGCCTCTTCCAGCTCGTCTGCTTCGGTGTGGGCGCCATCGTCGGCACCGGCATCTTCGTCGGTCTCTCCGACTCGGTGGCCGAGGCCGGTCCGGCCGTCGTCGTCTCGTTCGTGCTGGCCGCGATCACCTGCGTCTTCACCGCGTTCGCCTTCGCCGAGCTGGGCGGCGCGATCCCGGTCTCCGGCTCCTCGTACTCCTTCGCCTACGCCGGACTCGGCGAGCGGACCGCCTTCCTGGTCGGCTGGTGCCTCCTCCTCGAGTACGGCGTGTCGGTCTCCGCGGTCGCGGTCGGCTGGAGCCAGTACGTCAACGAACTGCTCGACAGCGTCCTCGGCCTCCAGCTTCCGCACGCGCTCTCCGCGGGCCCCGGCGACGGCGGTGCCGTCAACCTCCCCGCGGTGATCGTCATCGCCCTGGCCTGCGTGCTCCTGGTGCGCGGCGTGCGGGAGAGCGCCCGGGCCACGGCCGCCATGGCCGTCCTCAAGCTGGCCGTCCTCGTCGCCTTCTGCGCCATCGGCTTCTACGCCTTCAAGGACGGCAACCTCAGCCCGTTCTCCCCGGCCGGCCTGGGTGGCATCGGCGCCGGCACCACGGCCGCCTTCTTCTCGTACATCGGCTTCGACGCGATCACCACGGCCGGCGAGGAGGCCAAGAACCCGCGCCGGGACATCCCCATCGCCATCCTGGTCTGCATCGGCCTGGTCACCCTGCTGTACTGCGCGGTCGCCGTCGCCGCGATCGGCGCCGTCGGCGGGGACGTGGTCGGCGACCGGCCCGCCGCGCTCTCGTACGTCGTGAACGAGGTCACCGGCTCCGCGATCGGCGGCGGTGTGGTCGCCTTCGGCGCGGTCGTCGCCATCGCCTCGGTGGTCCTCGCCGTGATGTACGGCCAGACCCGCATCCTGATGTCCATGTCCCGGGACGGCCTGATCCCGCGCGTCTTCGAGAAGGTCTCGCCGCGCACCGCGACCCCCGTCGCCGGCACGCTCATCGTCGGCGTGGTCTTCGCGCTCCCCGCGGCCTTCGCCCCGCTCGACGCGGTGGTCAACCTCTGCACCATCGGCACCCTCGCCACCATGGCCGCCGTCAACGTCTCCGTGATCGCGCTGCGCCGCCGCGAGCCGGGCCTCGCCCGTACCTTCCGCGTGCCGCTGTACCCGGTGACGCCGCTCCTCGGGGTCGGCTTCTGCCTGTACCTGATCTACGAGACGGGCGCGACGACCTGGCTCCAGTTCGCGGTGTTCCTCGCGGTGGGCCTGCTGGTGTACGCCGCCTACGGGCGCCGGCACTCCCGCCTCGCCCGGTCGGAGGCGGACGCGGTCACTCCGGAGAGCGACGCGGAGCGGGTACCGCAGGAAGCCTGAACCAGACCGCCTTGCCGGACCCGGTGGGCCGGTGGCCGCAGGACGAGCTCAGGGCACGGATCAGCAGCAGGCCGCGCCCGTGCTCCTGCCAGGGGTCGGGCGGCTCCACACCGGGACGGGTGAGGTCGCCGGGCGGCGCCGGGTCCGGGTCGTGGACCTCGACCTGGCAGCCGGTCGGCATCAGCTCCACCACCAGCTCGATCGGCGACCCGCCGGAGGTGTGCTCGACGGCGTTGGCGACCAGCTCCGCCGTGAGCAGCTCCGCGGTGTCGCCGTCCGCCGTGTGCTCCACCTCGGTCAGCGCCGTCCGCACCAGGGCGCGGGCCACCGGCACGGCCGCGGCGGAGTGCGGCAGCGCGATGCGCCAGGAGGCGGGAGCGGGGGAGTGAGGGGAGCGATCGTGCACGGCAGGTCCGTTCTGGAGCAGGTTGTCGTCCTGTCCTGCTTTCAACCTCATGAATGGTACGGCGCCACCCGGCGGAACCGTTCGACGGGCACCTCATAGAAGAGCCCCTATCGCGCCCTCGTGACGACAGTCACAGAAGGGTGATAGCTTCGAAGTGCTTCGGTATCCAGGAGGAGGCCGCCCGTCATGAGTCCCTTCACCGGCTCCGCCGCCCCCACCCCCGACTGGCGCCACCTTCGCGTCGATCTCACCGACGGCGTCGCCACCGTCACCCTCGCCCGCCCCGACAAGCTGAACGCGCTGACCTTCGAGGCCTACGCCGACCTGCGCGACCTGCTCGCCGAGCTGTCCCGGGAGCGGTCCGTACGGGCCCTGGTGCTGGCCGGCGAGGGCCGCGGCTTCTGCTCCGGCGGTGACGTGGACGAGATCATCGGGGCCACCCTGTCCATGGACACCGCCCAGCTGCTGGACTTCAACCGGATGACCGGCCAGGTGGTGCGCGCCGTACGGGAGTGTCCGTTCCCGGTGATCGCCGCGGTCCACGGCGTCGCGGCCGGGGCGGGCGCGGTCCTCGCACTGGCCGCCGACTTCCGCGTCGCCGACCCGTCCGCCCGCTTCGCCTTCCTCTTCACCCGTGTCGGCCTCTCCGGCGGCGACATGGGCGCCGCCTACCTGCTGCCCCGCGTCGTCGGGCTCGGCCACGCCACCCGCCTGCTGATGCTCGGCGAACCCGTGCGGGCGCCGGAGGCCGAGCGGATCGGCCTGATCAGCGAGCTCACCGACGAGGGCCACGCGGACGAGGCCGCCCGATCACTCGCCCGCCGCCTGGCCGACGGCCCGGCCCTGGCCCACGCCCAGACGAAGGCCCTCCTCACGGCGGAACTGGACATGCCCCTGGCGGCAGCGGTGGAGCTAGACGCCTCCACACAGGCCCTGCTGATGAACGGCGAGGACTACGCAGAGTTCCACGCGGCCTTCACGGAGAAACGCCCCCCGAAGTGGCAAGGGAGGTAGGCGAATGCTGTCTCCCGAGGGCACCGCAGGTACCCCAGGGGCGCGGGGAACTGCGCGACCAGCCACAACGAAGCCGCACCCGCGCGACAAGCGCAACCACCCCCACCGCATCGCCATTGTCGGAGGAGGCCCCGGCGGCCTCTACACCGCCGCCCTCCTCAAACGCCTCGCCCCCGACCGCCGGATCACCGTCTACGAACGCAACGCCCCCGACGACACCTTCGGCTTCGGCGTCGTCCTCTCCGACGAAACCCTCGGCGGCATCGAACACGCCGACCCCGTCGTCTACGCGGCCCTGAAACAGGACTTCGTCCGCTGGGACGACATCGACATCGTCCACCGAAACACCCGCCAAACCTCCGGAGGACACCGCTTCGCCGCCCTGGGCCGCCGCCGCCTCCTGGAGATCCTGCACGAGCGCTGCCGCGCCCTCGGCGTCGAGCTGCGCTTTCGCACCGAGGCCCCAGACCCTGCCCGGCTGACGGAGACGTACGACCTCGTCGTCGCCGCCGACGGAGTGCACAGCACCACCCGCGAGACCTACCGCGACGTCTTCCGGCCCCGCGTCACCGGCCACCGCTGCCGCTACATCTGGCTGGCCGCCGATTTCGCCTTCGACGCCTTCCGGTTCGAGACCGCCGAGACCGAGCAAGGCGTGATGCAGCTGCACGGCTACCCGTACGCGGCCGATGCCTCCACCGTCATCGTGGAGATGCGCGAGGAGGTGTGGCGGGCGGCCGGCTTCGACGAACTGGACGAATCCGAGTCCACCGCCCGCTGCGCCAAGATCTTCGCCGATGCCCTCGGCGGCCGGCCGCTGAAATCCAACCGGTCGGCGTGGACCACCTTCCGCACGGTCGTCAACGAACGCTGGTCGCACGGCAACCTCGTCCTCCTCGGCGACGCCGCCCACACCGCCCACTTCTCCATCGGCTCCGGCACCAAGCTCGCCGTGGAGGACGCCCTCGCGCTCGCCGCCTGCCTGGAGGAGCAGCCCTCACTCACCGAGGCGCTGACCGCGTACGAGGAGGAGCGGCGCCCCGTGGTCGCCTCCACCCAGCGGGCGGCCCGGGCCAGCCTGGAGTGGTTCGAGGACCTGCCCCGGTACCTGGACCAGCCGCCCCGCCAGTTCGCCTTCAACCTCCTCACCCGCAGCCGCCGGGTCACCCACGACAACCTGCGGCTGCGCGACGCCCGCTTCACCGAGTCCGTGGAGCGCGAGTTCGGCTGCCCGCCCGGCACGCCCCCGATGTTCACCCCGTTCCGGCTGCGCGACCTGACCCTGCGCAACCGCGTCGTCGTCTCCCCGATGGACATGTACTCGGCCACCGACGGCCTCCCCGGCGACTTCCACCTGGTCCACCTGGGGGCCAGGGCCCTGGGCGGCGCGGGGCTGGTGATGACCGAGATGGTCTGCGTCAGCGCGGAGGGCCGCATCACGCCCGGCTGCACGGGCCTCTACACCGGCCGGCAGGCCGAGGCGTGGCAGCGGATCACGGGTTTCGTGCACGCCCAGGCGCCCGGTACCGCGATCGGCGTGCAGCTCGGCCACAGCGGACGCAAGGGCTCGACCCGGCTGATGTGGGAGGGCATCGACGACCCGCTCCCCGACGGCAACTGGCCGCTCGTGGCCGCCTCCCCGCTGCCGTACAAGCCGGGCGGCCAGACGCCCCGCGAGCTGTCCCGGGACCGGCTGACGGACATCAGGGAGCAGTTCACGACCGCCGCCGCGCGGGCCGCCCGGGCCGGCTTCGACCTGCTCGAACTGCACTGCGCCCACGGCTACCTGCTCTCCGGCTTCCTCTCTCCGCTCACCAACCACCGCACCGACGCCTACGGCGGCTCCCTGGAGAACCGGCTCCGCTTCCCGCTGGAGGTCTTCGACGCCGTACGCGACGTGTGGCCCGCGCAACGGCCGATGACGGTCCGCATCTCCGCCACCGACTGGGCCGAGGGCGGCACGAGCGCCGAGGAGGCCGTGGAGATCGCCCGCGCCTTCGCGGCGCACGGCGCCGACGCGATCGACGTGTCCACCGGGCAGGTGGTGGCCGAGGAGCGACCGGAGTTCGGGCGGTCGTACCAGACCCCGTTCGCGGACCGGATCCGGCACGAGGCGGGCATCCCGGTGATCGCCGTCGGCGCGATCTCCTCCTGGGACGACGTCAACTCGCTGATCCTCGCCGGACGCACCGACCTGTGCGCGCTCGCCCGCCCGCACCTCTACGACCCGCACTGGACGCTGCACGCGGCGGCCGAGCAGGGCTACGACGGCCCGGGTGCCGTCTGGCCGGCGCCCTACCGGGCGGGCAGCCGCCGCCCGGTGACCGGACGCACGGACGCTCCCAAGCCGCGGCTGGCGCTGGACGGCTGACGCGCCTCAGGGGGTGTATCCCCAGGCCGCGCAGAACGGCCGCAGCGGCTCGGCGATCTCGTCGTCCTCCGGCAGCGCGCGCCCGGGCTGGACCGTGCCGGTCCGGATGTTGTCCCGCCAGTCGCCGAGGCCTCTGACCAGCTGGGCGCTGCTCTTCCTGCCGTAGTTGAGCATGCTCGGCGCGTAGTCGACACCGAGGTACTCGCACACGTGGCGCATCGCCTGCTCGGGGGCGTCGGTGATGTCCTCGTAGCGCACGGTGCACGCGTCGGTGGCATCCCTGCGGACCTTGTCGACGACCTCCACATAGCGCAGCACGTCCCCGACGGCCTTGTCGTACGGGCGCTTGACGGGGTCGCTGTCGTGCCACGAGCGGACGATCGACTCCGGGTGGCGCAGCAGCAGGACGAACCGCGCGTCGGGCCAGCAGTCCCGGATGCGCTCGTACATGAACGCGTTGGCCGGCGTCTTCTCGACGATGAAGTCCTTGCCGGACCTGACCAGCTCACGGTGCATGACGCGGTCCCACAGCAGGTGCTCGAGGTCGCCGCGCTGGAGACCGAGCTCGCCCATGGCCCGTTCCGAGTACCAGTTGGTGCAGGTGACGTCCATCCGGCCGAGGTGCAGCTCGTGCACGGTGTGCAGCCGCGGGTGGGCGCCCAGCATCATGCGCAGCAGGGTCGAGCCGGAACGGATCGACGAGATGATGAAGACCGGCCGCCGCAGCAGCCGCTCGGTCGCCAGGTCCTCGGCCGACGGACATCGGTAGGTCACCGCGGGCGGCTCGGCGGGCTTGTGGGCGGCGGACGTCGTACCCTTCGCGGCCTTCCCCTTCGTCGCCTGGGGAGCTCTCCGCACCTGGAGGCCGGTGGTGACGGTGAGGGCCCGGTTCAAGTTATGCATGAGGCTCATGCGTCCGGACGGTAGGCGGGAAATCTGAGAAGAGGATCTGAGGAGGCTGAGGGTTCCCTGATGGCCCGGAAGAGTGACTCACGTCACTGAAGCGCGAAGCGTGCCCCCGTGTCGCGCAGCCGCTCGTGCAGGGCGTGGAAGACGGCCGCCGAGCGCGTCCCGGGCCAGTCGTCGGGCAGCAGCCGGGCGGGCAGTCCGGGATCGGCGTAGGGGAGGTGGCGCCAGGAGTCCAGGGCGAGGAGGTAGTCGCGGTAGGCCTCCTCGGGCGGGGTGTCCGTCCGGCGCTCCCATGCGCGCAGCACGCGCGCGTGGCGGTCGAGGAACGTCTCGTGCTCCTTGGCGATCGCGGTCAGGTCCCACCAGCGTGCGGCCGCCTCGGCGGTCGGCGTGAAGCCCAGGTGCTCACCGCGGAAGAAGTCCACGTAGGAGTCGAGACCCAGGCAGCCCAGCGCGTGCCGGGTCTCCTCGTACAGGCGGGCGGGGGCGATCCATACGCCGGGGGCCGCGGTGCCGAAGCCGAGACCGGCCAGCCGGGAACGCAGGACGTGCCGCTTCTGCCGCTCCGACTCCGGCACGGAGAACACGGCGAGCACCCAGCCCTCGTCCCCGTAGGGTGCCGTGGCGTAGATGCGCCGGTCCCCGTCCTCCAGCAACTGCCGTGCCTCGTCGGACAGTTCGTATCCGGCGGCGCCCTCGGCGGTCCGGGCGGGCAGCAGCAGCCCGCGCCGCTTCAGCCGGGACACCGACGAACGCACGGAGGGCGCGTCCACCCCGACCGCGGCCAGCAGCCGGATCAGCTCGGCGACGGGCATAGGACCCGGTGCGAAACGGCCGTACGCGCCGTAGAGCGTGACGATCAGGGATCTCGGGGCGTGCTGCGGGTGTTGCTCGGACACGTTGATCATCTTAGGTCGTCGGCATCACGCCTGGTCACCCCGGGGACCGGGACCCGGTGAGGCGGCCAGGAGCCGGTAGCGCTGGAGCTTGCCGGTCGCCGTGCGCGGCAGCGCGTCCAGGAAGACGATCTCGCGCGGACACTTGTACGGCGCCAGCTCGTCCCTGAGGAACGCCCGCAGCGCGTCCGAGTCCCGTTCGGCGCCGTCCTTCAGCACCGCGTGGGCCACCACCACCTGCCCGCGCGCCGCGTCGGGCCGGCCCACCACCGCCGCCTCCACGACGTCCGGATGCCGCAGCAGCGCGTCCTCGACCTCGGGCCCGGCGATGTTGTACCCGGCGGAGATGATCATGTCGTCCGCGCGTGCCACGTACCGGAAGTAGCCGTCGGGCTCGCGGACATAGGTGTCGCCGGTGATGTTCCAGCCGCCGCGCACGTACTCCCGCTGCCGGGGATCGGCGAGATACCGGCAGCCCACCGGCCCGCGCACCGCCAGCAGCCCGGGCTCCCCGTCGGGCACCGGTGTGCCGTGCTCGTCCTGCACGCGCGCGTGCCACCCCGGCACCGGAACGCCCGTCGTGCCGGGCCTGATGTCGCCGTCCGCCGCGGAGACGAAGATGTGCAGCAGTTCGGTGGCGCCGATGCCGTTGATGATGCGCAGGCCGGTGCGCTCGTGCCAGGCCCGCCAGGTGGCCGCCGGCAGGTTCTCGCCCGCCGAGACGCAGCGCCGCAGACATGTGACGTCGTACCCGTCCAGCTCGTCGAGCATCGCGCGGTACGCCGTCGGCGCGGTGAACAGCACCGACACCCGGTGCTCGGCGACGGCCGGCAACAGCTGCCTGGGGCCCGCCTGTTCGAGCAGCAGCGCGCTCGCCCCGGCCCGCATCGGGAAGATCACCAGGCCGCCCAGCCCGAAGGTGAAGCCGAGCGGCGGACTGCCCGCGAAGACGTCGTCGGCACGGGGCTTGAGGACGTGCCGCGAGAACGTGTCGGCGATCGCCAGCACGTCGCGGTGGAAGTGCATGCAGCCCTTGGGGCGCCCGGTGGTGCCCGAGGTGAAGGCGATCAGCGCCACGTCGTCGGCCGCGGTGTCCACGGCCGGGTACGGGGCGTCCGGCGCCGGGCCGGATTCCGCGCGGCTCAGCAGGTCGTCGGGCGCGTCCCCGCCGTACGTCGTGATCCGCAGCCCGGGGACGTCCGCCTTGGCGAGGTCGTCGACGGCCCGCACGTCGCACAGGGCGTGCCCCACCCGGGCGATCTCGCAGATCGCCCGCAGCTCGTGCGGGCGCTGCTGGGCCAGCACGGTGACCGCCACCGCGCCCGCCTTCAGCACCGCCAGCCAGCAGGCGGCCAGCCACGGGGTGGTGGGGCCGCGCAGCAGCACCCGATTGCCCGGGACGACGCCGAGGTCGCCGGTGAGGACGTGGGCGAGCCGGTCGACACGGGCCCGCAGCTGCCCGTAGGTCCAGCGCTCCCCGGAGGCGGTGTGGAAGACCGGGCGGTCGTCGGGCGGGCCGGTGAGCAGCTCGGCGGCGCAGTTCAGCCGCGCGGGGTAGCGCAGTTCAGGGAGGTCGAAGCGGAGCTCGGGCCACTGGTCGGGGGGCGGCAGGTGCTCACGCGCGAAGGTGTCGACGTGGGCGGTGCGGTGCGGATCCGCGCCGTGCGGTACTGCCATGGCGGTTCGCCCCCTTTGTCGTGGTGGGCTCGCGCAACGAGCGTATCGTGTTGGTGACGACAGTCAACGGTGCGCGATAACCTCGGGTGTGGCCCGGCGGGGCAGGGGAGCAGGGGAAGGGACCGGCGATGACCGCATTCTCGCTCGAACCGGCACAAGTCACCTGGTGCGAGGAGCTGCGCACCCTGGCCGCCGAGCGGCTGCGGCCCCTGGCCGAGAAGGGCGAGCCGGGCCGCGTCAACCGCGCCCTGGTCGCCGAACTCGGCGCCCTCGGCCTGCTGCCCCGCCTGTTCACCTCGGGCGCGCTCGACCTGTGCCTGATGCGCGAGTCCCTCGCCCACGCCTGCACCGAGGCCGAGACCGCACTCGCCCTCCAGGGCCTGGGCGCCCACCCGGTGCACGCCCACGGCACCGAGGCCCAGCGCGCCTGCTGGCTGCCCCGCGTGAGCGACGGCACCGCGGTGGCCGCCTTCGCGCTCAGCGAGCCCGACGCCGGCTCGGACGCGGCCGCACTGACGCTCAGAGCGGAACGGGCCGCGGAGACAGTGGGCAGGGGTGGGGAGAGCGGCCCCCCGGGTCCGGCGGACGCCGGGCGAACCACCGACGGGCAGTCCGGGCCGCCCCGGGACCCCCTGCGGCCTACCCCGGGACGCGGCACGGGCCCGCGCCCGTCGGCGCCGACCGCCGCCGGGCGGGGCGCGCGGGCCGACGCGGCCGACCTCGACGTCGTACGGCCCGGAGCGGGGCGCGCCGGGAACGCGGACCGTACGACGTCCGACCGGGACGCGCGGGACGGTGCGGGTCCCGGCGCGCGCCCCGGCCCCTCAGCCCCGGCCGCCGCGCGGCCGGCAGCCGGGGCCGGCGCGCGCCGGCATCCCTCGCACCCGGGCGCCGCGCGCGCCGCCGCCGTGCGCCCCGGGGAACCGCACCCGCCCGCCGCCCGGTCGGACACCGGGGGGACCCCGGCCCCCCTGACCGCCGACCGCGACGGCCGCTCCGGCTGGCGGCTCACCGGCGACAAGTGCTGGATCTCCAACGCCCCCGAAGCCGACTTCTACACCGTCTTCGCCCGCACCACCCCCGGCGCCGGCGCCCGCGGCGTCACCGCGTTCCTCGTGCCCGCCGACCGCCCCGGCCTCTCCGGCGCCCCCCTCGACATGCTGTCCCCGCACCCCATCGGCACCCTGGCCTTCGACGCCGTACCCGTCACGGCCGACGACGTCCTCGGCGAGCCGGACCGCGGCTTCCGGGTCGCCATGGGCACCCTCAACCTGTTCCGCCCCAGCGTCGGCGCCTTCGCCGTCGGCATGGCGCAGGCCGCCCTCGACGCCACCCTGGCGCACACCACCACCCGCGACGCCTTCGGCGGCAAGCTGCGCGACCTCCAGGCCGTCTCCCACCAGGTCGCCGAAATGGCCCTGCGCACCGAGGCGGCCCGCCTCATGGTGTACGCGGCCGCCACGGCGTACGACGACAACGCGCCGGACGTCCCGCAGCGCGCCGCCATGGCCAAACTCCTCGCCACCGAGACCGCCCAGTACGTCGTGGACAAGGCCGTCCAACTGCACGGCGCCCGCGCCCTGCGCCGCGGCCACCTCCTCGAACATCTCTACCGCGAGGTCCGCGCCCCCCGCATCTACGAGGGCGCGAGCGAGGTGCAACGCGGCATCATCGCCAAGGAGCTGTACCGCACGCAGGACGCGACCGAGGGGGCCGGAGCATGACCGCCGAACGGGTGAACCCGACCGAGCTCGCCCCGCCCACCGGCTTCTCCCACGCCGTCGTCGCCACCGGCAGCCGCGTCGTGTTCCTGGCCGGCCAGACCGCGCTCGACACCGACGGCAAGATCACCGGGGACACGCTGCCCGCCCAGTTCGAGAAGGCCCTCACCAACCTCCTGACCGCCCTGCGCGCCGCCGGCGGCACCCCCGCCGACCTCGCCCGTGTCACCGTCTACGCCACGGACATCGCCGACTACCGCTCCCACGCCGCCGACCTCGGCCGCATCTGGCGCGAACGGGCGGGCCGCGACTACCCGGCGATGGCGGTCGTGGAGGTCGTACGCCTGTGGGACGAGCGGGCGTTGGTGGAACTGGACGGCTTCGCCGTACTGCCCAACTCGCCACCGAAGGGGTGACGGTCACTGCCGGCGGCCCTCCCGCCCTGTACCAGTGGAACCCCCCATTCCGACCGACCGGGAGGTTCCACCATGCCCGTACGCGTACGAACCAGATCCGCCGTCCTGGCCGCGGCCGCCGGCGCCGCCCTGCTCCTGCCGGCCACCCCCGCCGCGTTCGCGGCGGACGACACGGAGACCGTGACCGTCGACCCGACCGGCCGCATCGCCTCGAACGGCACCATCACACTCTCCGGCACCTACCGCTGCACCCCCGGCACCGGCCCCGTCTTCGTCAGCTCCTCGGTGAGCCAGGGCAACCACTCCGTGCGCTACGGCGTCGGCGGCACCCGTGCGGTGTGCGACGGCCTGGAGCACCGCTGGACCAACACGGGCAGGACCGTGAACACCCTGAAGCCCGGCACCGTCAATGTCGAGGCCACTGTGATGGAACTGCGGCCGGTCAGCGGCCTGCTGCTGCCGAGCTTCCACGCGTGGCAGGACCGGGACGTGACGTTGGTCGAGGGCTGAGCCCGAGCCGTCGGGCCCCGCACCGACCCGGTACGGGGCCCGCACAGCACGTCGGCACGAGCGCGTTCGGCGCGAGCACCTTCGGCACGCGCCCGGTCGGCCGCCCCGCTCAGGTCCGTTTGCGCGCCGGCCTGGTGCCCGGCCGCCCGACCGGGTCGGCCGGGCGGGTCCGGGTGCCGGAGGTCCGGACGCCGGAGCGTGACGGCTGCTGCGCACGCCGCTGCTGGGGGAAGGACAGCGAGTCCCGGCCCGCCGAGCCCCGCGCCGGGGGCTCCGCCGCCTCGTCGCCCGGCGCCGACGGGGGACGCTGGCGGTGGCGCGGCACCGCTCGCCGGGGTGGACGGGTGAGGGTGATCTGACGGACGATCTGCTGGAAGCAGACCAGCGACGCCAGCCCCGGCAGGGCCGCTGCCGCGCTGTCGCTGAGGGTCCGCGGTGCCTGGGCGATGCACAGCAGCATCGCGATGCCCGAGAACAGCAGGACCACGGCCCAGGAGTGGACGGCGCGGCGTTGGTGCAGCGCGGAGCGCAGGACGGCCAGCGACGCCACCAGCCAGGGACCGTAGACCAGCAGCGGCCACCAGGACACGACGCTGCCGCGGGTGCGGGCGACGGCTGCCAGACGCAGCGGTTCGTAGGCCACCATGCCGCCGAACAGACTGACGGAGGCCGCGATGACCGCGGCGAGGGCCGCGATGAACAGGCTCGCGGCGCGCAGCCGGCTCACCTTTCTGCCCCTGCGGACCCTGCGGTGACTCGTGGGGGAATCCCTCAACGGTGGCAATTCCGCTGTGATTTCCTGCAAATTCCCCAGCGGTGTTCCCGGCGCGGGGGCGATCGCAGACGTGTCCGTTTCGTGAACGGGTGTGGTCTGCTGTTCCATCGCGTCCTGGAGCAGGAAGGCGAGCTCTTCGGCCGGGTCCCAGCCGGGCTCCGGCGGGACCAGGGCTTCGGTGACCGGCTCCCCGGGCCCGCGGTGGCGACCGGTGCCCCGGCGACCGGTGCCGGCAAAGGGGAACAGGCCTTCGCCGTAGGGCAGGGGCTGGTGAATGTGTTCGTCATGCATGAGGCGCTCGGGTCACTCCGCCCTGGTGTACGTCGAAGACACCTGCGATCCGCCCAGTTCCCCGTTTTCCTCGGTCATATCCGAAGTAACGTCCGCATACTGCATCGGATGCGCGGCAGTCGAGTGAACGATTTCTGGGATGCTTACCCAATAGGAATTCACGGAGGGTCGACAGTATCGATGTACGAAAAGCGTGTCAGGCTGATGTAACACCGGACATGTGAAAGGAGATTGCCGTGATCACCACCGATTTCGCCCCCGGTTCCCCTTGTTGGCTCGACCTCGGCGCCCCGGACGTACGGGCCGCCGCGGCCTTCTACGGCGCGGTGCTCGGCTGGGAGTACGAGTCGATGGGGGAGGGGGACGACATGGAGGGCGGGGTCCTCCGGAAGGACGGCAAGATCGTCGCCGGTCTCGGCAGACTCACCGAGGAGGGCGCCCGCCCGGCCTGGATGATCTACTACTGCGTCACCGACGCGGACGCCACGACCCAGACCGTTCAGCGCGCCGGCGGCACCGTGCGGGTGGCGCCGACGGACCTCGACGACTGGGGCCGGATGGCGCAGTACAGCGACCCGCTGGGAGGCCAGTTCGCCGTCTGGCAGCCGGGGACGAACAAGGGCGTCGAGCTGGTGGACCAACCGGGCTCGCTGTCCTGGACGGAGCTGTACACGAGCGACGCGGCGGCTGCGAAGGAGTTCTACGGCGGTGTCTTCGGCTGGCAGTTCAGCGACATGGACATGCCGGGCGGCGGGGGCACCTACACCCTCATCACTCCCGCCGGACTTCCCGAGGAGCGCATGCACGGCGGCCTGATGCAGCTCCGCGAGCAGGACCTCGCGCAGGCCGGCGGCCGCCCGTACTGGCACCCGGTCTTCGCCGTCGCCGACTGCGACGCCGCGGTCGCCCAGGTCACCGAGAACGGCGGCAGCGTGCAGATGGGGCCGGAGGACGCGGAGGGCGTCGGCCGCCTGGCCGTCTGCCTCGACCGGGCGGGGGCGGAATTCGTGGTGCTCACTCCGGCCGGGAGCTGACGCGCCGAGGGCGCCGCCGGTCCGAACGTCCGTGGGAGTTCAGCCGCGGACGGGCACGTTCTCGGAAGCGGTCGGCGACAGCCGGTAGGCGCCCGCCTCACGTCGTACGCGACCGGCGGTGGGCGGCGGAAAGTGGCTGCCCAGCAACAGGGTCGATGTGCCGGCGAGCGAGTCGAGCACCCGGTGCCGGGTCCTCACGGCGAGTTCGGGCTCGATGTCCACGCAGCTGCAGAGACCGGGATGTGACAGCTGGACCGGGTGGTGGATGCTGTCGCCCGTGATCAGCGCACGCTCGCCTCCGCTGCTCAGTTCGACCGCCACCTGTCCCGGGGTGTGGCCCGGCGTGGGCAGCAGGCGGATGCCCGGCGCGATGTACGTGCCCTCGTCCTCGACGTCCAGCAGGTCGAACAGGCCCGCTTCCCGGACGGGGTGGACGGAGTCGCGGAACATCTGCCGGCGTGCCTCCTCCATCTCGACGCCCGACCAGTAGTCCCATTCGGCACGTGACGTGAGATAGCGCGCGTGGGGGAAGGTGGGCACCCAGGCGTCGCCGTCGGCGCGTGTGTTCCACCCCACGTGATCGGTGTGGAGGTGGGTCAGGACGACGAGGTCCACCGTCTCCGGTGCGAAGCCCGCCTCCCGAAGCCGCGTCTCGTAATCGCTGTTCAGGTTGTGCCAGGCGGGGTTGGCCCGCTGCTTCCCGTTGCCGATGCCGGTGTCGATCAGCACGCGCATACCGCCGGCCTCCAGGGCGAAACTGTGGCTCGCCAGGCGGAGGATGCCCCGGGCGTCGGCGAAGTCGGGGCGCAGCCAGGGCGTTTCGGTCACGAGGTCGGTAGTCGCTCCGGGCAGGAGCCACGGACCGGTCCCGGCGGGCAGGGAGATCTCGTCGATGCGCCGGACGGTGTGGTCGCCGACGGCCCACGAGGGGGCGGGGGGCCGGGCCGCGCTGCCGGACTGCGAAGTCGTGACCATCTTCGTTCTCCTCGGTGGTGAGCTAAACGCAATCGGTTTGCTTTAGGAGACGGTAGGTCCTACCGTGACCTAAAGCAAACGATTAGCTTTAGGCGTCCGTGGGCGACGACCCGGTTCCCGTCCCGTGCGCCGCACCGATCCGGGAGGCCACCGTGACCAGCGAACTCACTCCTCAGGAGGCAGCCCGAGGGGCGCTCCGGGCGGGACTCCCCCTCCGAGGCGAACGGCACGCAGGGGTGGCCGCGACGGCCAACCACATCCACTCCGTCATCGCCACACTGCGCGAACTCGACTTCGGCGACACGCCCCCCGCGGCCGCCTACCGAGCCGGACGGGAGAACGTCGATGCGACCCTTTGAGCTGTCACTCACCGACGCTTCCCGCGCGGTGCACGCCCGGGAGCTGTCTCCGGTGGAACTCACCGCATCCGTACTCGACCGCATCACCGCGGTCGACGGACGACTCGGCGCCTATGTCACGGTCGCCGCGGACTCCGCCCGGGCCGCGGCCGCCCGGGCCGAGCGGGAGATCGCGAGGAGTGGCCCTCGAGGACCGCTGCACGGGATCCCCATGGCGCTCAAGGACCTGATCGACGCCGAGGGGATGCCGACCACCGCGAGCTCGGACGTTCGCGCCGGGCATGTCGCGGACCACGACAGTCATGTGACCGCACGTCTCGCGGACGCCGGAGCAGTGCTGCTGGGCAAGACGCACACCCACGAATTCGCCTACGGCCTGACCACCCCGCAGACGAACAACGCATGGGACCACGGCCGTGTCGCCGGAGGGTCGAGCGGCGGCTCGGCGGTGGCGGTCGCCGCCGGGGCCGCGACGTTCGCGCTCGGCACGGACACCGGTGGTTCCATACGGGTGCCCGCCGCCCTGAACGGCGTGGTGGGTCTCAAGCCGACCTACGGCCTCGTCTCCCGCGCCGGCGTGACCTCGCTCTCCTGGTCCCTGGACCACGTCGGCCCCCTCGCCCGTACCGTGCGGGACGCGGCTCTGGTGCTGGCCGCGACGGCCGGCCAGGACCCGCGCGACCCCGCGAGCGTGGCCGCCCCTCCGGCCGACTTCCTCGAAGCGGGGGACCTGAAGGGACTGAAGGTCGGAGTCCCCCGCAATCACTACTTCGACCGGGTGACACCCGAGGTGGAGGACGCCGTACGCCGGGCGATCGGGCGGCTGGCGGAGCTCGGGGCCGAGCTCGTCGACGTCGACATCCCCATGGCGCGCTACATCCAGGCCGTCCAGTGGGGGCTGATGGTTCCCGAGGCCACCGCCTACCACGAGCGGTCACTCCGGGCCACCGCCGACCTGTACGCCCCGGACGTCCGCATCCTGCTGGAGGCCGGCGAACTCATCTCGGCGGGCGACTACCTCCGCGCCCAGCGGGCCCGCACCCTGATGCGCGACGCCTGGGCCCGCATGTTCGACGGGATCGACGTCCTCGCCGCGCCGACGGTACCGATGACCGCGGCCCCGTCGGACCAGGAAGTGGTGGAGTGGGCCGACGGCACGACCGAGGCCGTATCGGACAGCTACGTCCGTCTCTCCGCCCCCGCCAACATCACCGGCGTGCCCGCCCTCACCCTTCCGGTCGGCCTCGACCGGGCCGGGCTGCCGATCGGCATGCAGCTGATGGCGCGGCCCTTCCGCGACGCGACGGTGCTGCGGGTGGGCCGGGCCTACGAGGAGGCCACCGCCGACGTCGTCGGCCGGATCGCGCCGTGCGCGCCGATCGCGAGCCCTCGCCCCGAACGCGGAGCCTAGACGCAACGGATTCGCATTAAGGTGGAGAGCATGAGTCCCAGGCCCATGACCCGCCCCGGCGGGCGCAGCGCACGCGTGCAGGAGTCCGTCCACGCGGCGGTCCGTGAACTCGTTGCCGAAGTGGGCCGTGACGTGCTGACCGTTCCCATGGTCGCGGCCCGCGCGGGGGTGACACCGTCCACTGTCTACCGTCGCTGGGGCGATCTGCAGGAACTCCTCTCCGACGTCGCGGTCGAGAGGCTGCGCCCGGAGACCGGTCCCGCCGATCTCGGCAGTCTCCGGGACGATCTCGAGGCCTGGGCGGAACAGTTCCTCGACGAGATGGCATCTCCGTCCGGGCGGGCGTACATCAGGGACGCGCTGCTCGGAGACCCGGACGGCACCAACGCCGGCCAGTGCTCCGCCTACGCCGCCGAGCAGATCGACGCAGTGCGGGACCGGGCGGCTCGGCGCGGTGAGCCGGTGCCCGACACGGAAGCGATGATGGACGACATCGTGGCGCCGATCATGTACCGCATCCTCTTCCGCCCCGGCAGGCTGGACGCCGGGTACGCACGCGAACTCGTGGCGCACGCTCTCAACCGACTCTGACCGGGACGCCTCGCCCGCTGCAGGAGGCGACGGTGACGTCTCGTCAACGCCGCCGGCGGCATCGCAGCCCCACGGGCGCCGCGCCCGCCTCCCGCCGGACGTCCGTCGGGTCGGGCAGGGCGCGGCGGCAGCGGAGTGTCAGATGTCCCGGAAGATCTCGATCTGCGCCCCGATCGAGTTCAGCCGCTCGGCGAGGTCCTCGTAACCCCGGTTGATGACGTACACGTTGCGCAGCACCGACGTGCCCTCGGCCGCCATCATCGCCAGCAGGACGACCACGGCGGGGCGCAGGGCGGGCGGGCACATCATCTCGGCGGCGCGCCAGCGGGTGGGGCCCTCGACCAGGACGCGGTGGGGGTCCAGGAGCTGGAGGCGGCCGCCGAGGCGGTTGAGGTCGGTCAGGTAGATGGCGCGGTTGTCGTAGACCCAGTCGTGGATCAGGGTCTTGCCCTGCGCGGCGGCCGCGATCGCCGCGAAGAACGGGACGTTGTCGATGTTCAGGCCCGGGAAGGGCATGGGGTGGATCTTGTCGATCGGGGCTTCGAGTTTGGAGGGGCGGACGGTGAGGTCCACCAGCCGCGTACGGCCGTTGTCGGCGAAGTACTCCGGCGTGCGGTCGTGGTCGAGGCCCATCTCCTCCAGGACCGCCAGCTCGATCTCCAGGAACTCGATCGGCACGCGGCGGACCGTCAGCTCCGACTCCGTGACCACCGCGGCGGCCAGCAGGCTCATCGCCTCGACCGGGTCCTCGGAGGGGGAGTAGTCCACGTCGGCGTCGATGACCGGCATGCCGTGCACGGTGAGGGTGGTGGTGCCGATGCCCTCGACGCGGACGCCGAGGGACTCCAGGAAGAAGCAGAGGTCCTGGACCATGTAGTTGGAGGAGGCGTTGCGGATGACGGTGACGCCGTCGTGGCGGGCGGCGGCGAGGAGCGCGTTCTCGGTGACCGTGTCGCCCCGCTCGGTCAGCACGATGGGGCGGTCCGGGCGCATCTGCCGGTCGACCGTCGCGTGGTAGTGACCCTCGGTCGCGGCGACGTCCAGGCCGAACCGGCGCAGCGCGATCATGTGCGGCTCGATGGTCCGGGTGCCGAGGTCGCAGCCGCCGGCGTAGGGCAGCCGGAAGCGGTCCATACGGTGCAGCAGCGGGCCGAGGAACATGATGATGGAGCGGGTGCGGACGGCGGCCTCGGCGTCGATGGCCTCCATGTCCAGCTCGGCCGGCGGCACGATCTCCAGGTCGATGCCGTCGTTGATCCAGCGGGTGCGTACGCCGATGGAGTTGAGCACCTCCAGGAGGCGGTAGACCTCCTCGATGCGGGCGACCCGGCGCAGCACCGTGCGCCCCTTGTTGAGCAGCGAGGCGCACAGCAGGGCCACGCAGGCGTTCTTGCTCGTCTTGACGTCGATGGCGCCGGAGAGGCGTCGGCCGCCGACCACGCGCAGGTGCATCGGACCGGCGTACCCCAGGGAGACGATTTCGCTGTCCAGCGCTTCGCCGATGCGGGCGATCATCTCAAGGCTGATGTTCTGGTTGCCGCGCTCGATGCGGTTGACCGCGCTCTGACTGGTGTTGAGCGCCTCCGCGAGCTGTGACTGCGTCCAGCCGCGGTGCTGCCGGGCGTCACGGATGAGCCTGCCGATGCGTACGAGGTAGTCGTCTGCCATGGGGTTGAGGCTATCTCAGATATGAGATGGCGCCTCTCGGGGGGTCCGTTCGGGTGATGCGACGTCAAAGTCGCGTCAGCGGCGCCGGTCGGTGGTCGTGCGGCGCCATCCGAAAGGTCCCGGCAAATCCATCGATGTCGTACGTCGTCCCGTGCTGCTGCGGGTGTGGCGCGGGCCGTTCCTGCCGCCGGTCGTGATGGACCACGAACGCTTGTTGAGGTTCAGTCGTACTCCGGGGAGGATGCGGAAGCTCTTGCGGAACGTGAGGGGCATCGTGCCTCCTTCCGAGTCGTGCCGGGTGCTCCCGGCGTAACCCGGATACCCCCGTTCGGCGTACTGATGGCCGCCCGGGTCACTCGGGATGGGGTGCACGCCACACCGCGCCCGGGCATGACCAGTCCGCCCCCATGTACTAGAGTTATCTCGACATCGAGATATCTGCCGAGGCGCACCGCAGTCGCATGCCGCTATCGGGTCTGGTGGTAAGGGTTACCTAACTTAGCCTTACCTTAGCGGATCGGCCAGGGCGGCGTGGCGGCAGGATGCGGTGGTACGCGCACATAAATGAAGGAGACTGTCGTGTCGGCGAACAGCTTCGACGCCCGCAGCACGCTGCAGGTGGGCGACGAGTCGTACGAGATCTTCCGGCTGGACAAGGTCGAGGGCTCCGCGCGCCTTCCCTACAGCCTGAAGGTACTGCTGGAGAACCTGCTCCGCACCGAGGACGGCGCGAACATCACCGCCGACCACATCCGCGCCCTCGGGGGCTGGGACTCGCAGGCCCAGCCGTCGCAGGAGATCCAGTTCACGCCGGCCCGCGTGATCATGCAGGACTTCACCGGCGTGCCCTGTGTCGTCGACCTCGCCACCATGCGTGAGGCCGTCAAGGAGCTGGGCGGCGACCCGAACAAGATCAACCCGCTCTCCCCGGCCGAGATGGTCATCGACCACTCCGTCATCGCCGACAAGTTCGGCACCAACGACGCCTTCCAGCAGAACGTCGACCTGGAGTACGGCCGCAACAAGGAGCGCTACCAGTTCCTGCGCTGGGGCCAGACCGCCTTCGACGACTTCAAGGTCGTCCCGCCCGGCACCGGCATCGTCCACCAGGTGAACATCGAGCACCTGGCCCGCGTCGTCATGACCCGTGACGGCAAGGCGTACCCGGACACCCTGGTCGGCACCGACTCGCACACCACCATGGTCAACGGCCTCGGCGTCCTCGGCTGGGGCGTCGGCGGCATCGAGGCCGAGGCCGCGATGCTCGGCCAGCCGGTCTCCATGCTCATCCCGCGTGTCGTCGGCTTCAAGCTCACCGGCGAGCTCACCCCCGGCACCACCGCCACCGACCTGGTGCTCACCATCACCGAGATGCTGCGCAAGCACGGTGTCGTCGGCAAGTTCGTCGAGTTCTACGGCGAGGGTGTGGCGGCCACGAGCCTCGCCAACCGCGCCACCATCGGCAACATGTCCCCGGAGTTCGGCTCCACCGCCGCGATCTTCCCGATCGACGACGAGACGCTGAACTACATGCGCCTGACCGGCCGCTCCGCCCAGCAGGTCGCGCTCGTCGAGGCGTACGCCAAGGAGCAGGGCCTCTGGCTGGACCCGCAGGCCGAGCCGGACTTCTCCGAGAAGCTGGAGCTCGACCTCTCCACGGTCGTGCCCTCCATCGCCGGCCCGAAGCGCCCGCAGGACCGCATCGTCCTCGCGAACGCCGCGGAGCAGTTCAAGCAGGACGTGCGCAACTACGTCGACAGCGTGGACGAGGCGGGCCAGGAGTCCTTCCCGGCCTCCGACGCCCCCGCCGTCAGCAACGGCGTGCCGGCCAACCCGGTCCCGGTCACCGCCCCCGACGGCACGACCTACGAGCTGGACCACGGTGCGGTGACGGTCGCGGCCATCACCTCCTGCACCAACACCTCCAACCCGTACGTCATGGTCGCCGCCGCGCTGGTGGCCAAGAAGGCGGTCGAGAAGGGCCTGACCCGCAAGCCGTGGGTCAAGACCACCCTCGCCCCGGGCTCCAAGGTCGTCACCGACTACTTCGAGAAGGCGGGCCTGACCCCCTACCTCGACAAGGTCGGCTTCAACCTCGTCGGCTACGGCTGCACCACCTGCATCGGCAACTCCGGCCCGCTGCCGGACGAGGTCTCCAAGGCCGTCAACGACCACGACCTCGCCGTCACCTCGGTCCTCTCCGGCAACCGCAACTTCGAGGGCCGGATCAACCCCGACGTCAAGATGAACTACCTGGCGTCCCCGCCGCTGGTCGTCGCCTACGCCCTCGCGGGTTCGATGAAGGTCGACATCACCAAGGACGCCCTCGGCGCCGACCAGGACGGCAACCCGGTCTACCTGAAGGACATCTGGCCCTCCGAGGCCGAGGTCAACGACGTCGTCGCCAACGCCATCGGCGAGGACATGTTCTCCAAGTCCTACAGCGACGTCTTCGCGGGCGACGCCCAGTGGCAGGCGCTGTCGATCCCCACCGGCGACACCTTCGAGTGGGACGGCGAGTCCACCTACGTGCGCAAGCCCCCGTACTTCGAGGGCATGGGCATGGAGCCGGCCCCGGTCGAGGACATCTCCGGCGCCCGTGTGCTGGCCAAGCTGGGCGACTCGGTGACGACGGACCACATCTCGCCCGCCGGCGCCATCAAGGCCGACACCCCGGCCGGCAAGTACCTCACGGAGCACGGCGTCGAGCGCCGCGACTTCAACAGCTACGGCTCGCGCCGCGGCAACCACGAGATCATGATCCGCGGCACCTTCGCCAACATCCGCCTGCGCAACCAGATCGCGCCGGGCACCGAGGGCGGCTACACCCGCGACTTCACGCAGGCCGACGGGCCGGTGTCGTTCATCTACGACGCCTCCCGCAACTACATCGAGCAGGGCATCCCGCTCGTCGTCCTGGCCGGCAAGGAGTACGGCTCCGGCTCGTCCCGCGACTGGGCCGCCAAGGGCACCGCGCTCCTCGGCGTCAAGGCCGTCATCGCCGAGTCGTACGAGCGCATCCACCGCTCGAACCTCATCGGCATGGGCGTGCTGCCGCTGCAGTTCCCGGAGGGCCAGTCCGCGGCCTCCCTCGGCCTGACCGGTGAGGAGACCTTCTCCGTCTCCGGCGTCACCGAGCTGAACGACGGCACCACCCCGCGCACGGTCAAGGTGACCACCGACACGGGCGTCGAGTTCGACGCGGTCGTCCGCATCGACACCCCCGGTGAGGCCGACTACTACCGCAACGGCGGCATCCTGCAGTACGTGCTGCGCAGCCTGATCCGCAAGTAGGCGGCACCGCACAACGGTTGAGGGCCGCACCCCCGGCGACGGGGGTGCGGCCCTCTTCATGCCTTCGGGAAAGGCACCGCGTGCCTCAGAAGAAGAGGCGGTACGTGTTCCAGCCGCCCGTGCCGATCATCACCCGGGGCTGGTACGGGGCGGCGGCGTTGCCGGTGCCCTTGTAGAGCCACAGGGCGCCCGCCGTGTCACGGGCGATCAGGTCGGTGATGCCGTCGATGTCGACGTCGCCGACGGAGACCAGGTCGTTGAACATGTTCCACCCGGCACCGATCTTGGTGCGGGGCGCGAACGGCGCCTTGTAGTTGCCGGTGCCCTTGTAGAGCCACAGCACACCGGAGCCGTCCTTGGCGACGATGTCGTGCTTGCCGTCACCGGTCAGGTCGCCCTTGCCGGCGAGGTGGGTGTAGGCGTTCCACCCGGCGCCGATCTTCACGCGCTGGGCCACCTTGCCGTCGGCGTAGCCGAGGTACAGCCACAGCACGCCGGAGCCGTCCCGGGCGATCATGTCGTCGGGAGCGGCGCCGCCGAGGTTGCCCGCCGAGAGCAGGCGGTCGTAGATCTTCCAGCCCTTGCCGATGAGCGTGCCCTCTTCGCCCCACGCGGCGGAGTACAGCTGGTCGCCGGTGACCTCCCAGATGGCGTCCGCGAAGCCGTCGGCGTCACGGTCGGCCTGGGTGATGAAGCGGGTGTCCTGCCAGCCGTAGCCGACGTTCACGCGGGGTTCCAGGCCACCCTCGAAGTCGAGGTCGTAGCCCCACAGGTCACCGTTCTTGTCCACGCCGTACAGCGGGTTGATCGGTGCGTCGCCGGGCAGGGCGGCCGCGCTGAACTTCGACTGGGCACCCGACGGCTTGGCGTCGAGCGGAACCCGGGACGCCGAGCGTCCCGGGTCGTCGGCGGCGACGGCGGCGCTCGTGCCGGTCGCCACCAGAGCGGCGGTGAGCGCCGCAGCCGTGGCACGCGCCAGGGCGCGACGCGTGTTCAGGCCGGAGCTTTTGGCCACGTGGGTCCTCCAGAGGATCAGGGAAGAAGGGATCGCGTGCCGGGATACGGCACAGCGAGGTCCCGGATGCTCCGTGATCCTTACACATGACCTTTACACGTCAATCGTATTTACGTTCGGTGTGCGAAGCGGTACGCAAGCGGAACGCAAGTGCAACGCGAGCCGTACAACCATGTCCGGGGCACAGGTGTCGTGCCGTCAGGCGACCGCCCCGCCGGTGCCGCGGGCCGCGGCGATGTGGTCGGCGCGGCCGGCGCCGTCGTACACGGTGATGTCGACGTACGCGCCGTCCGGGATGTCGAAGTCCTTCACCGTGAGGTCCACGGTCTCGGAGGTGCCCGGAGCCGAGAAGGTGCCCAGGTCGTGGTACGAACCGCCGGAGGAGTAGCCGACGGCGACGTAGAAGGTGTCGCCGTCGTTCTTCGTGTCGTAGACCCAGAGCTTCTCGTCGTTCGGGTGGAACTCCACCTTGCCGATGAACCAGCCCGCGTCGTTCAGCTCCATCTTGACGGCCGTGCCGCCCGCGTCGTGCGCGAAGGAGGTGCCGTCGAACGGGTCGGTGAGGGTGCCGCCGCTGCACGGGCAGGTGTCGGTGTCGCGGTAGTACGTGGAGACACTGGGGTCCGGGTCGTAGGCCTGGGCCGGCGCGGCCGTCGCGAACAGCGCCCCCGCCGCCAGCAGTGCGCCCGTGACCAGTCCCGTGAACCGTTTGCCGAGGCTCGTCCGCACGTGTTCCCCCTCCGATGACCGCACGATGAGTGCCGCGTCGTGCGGCGTGGGCCGCACGCGCCCGCTCATTGTGGGGCATCGGGCACGTGTGGGGAATGGGGCGACACGAGGGAGGGGCGGGGTGGGGGCGCCCCCCCCACCCCCCCCCCCCGGGGGCAACCCCCCCCCCCCCCCCCACACCCCCCCCCCCCCCACCCCCCCCCCCCCCCACACCCCGGACAACCCGG